>JAWOHX010000120.1:0-14679 GCA_046484975.1 Clostridia bacterium | reverse complement strand
CGTGTTCACCGTGAAGGAATACCGAAACCAGGGTGTCATGTCCCATATGCTTGATTTCGCCGTCCAGCACGTGAAGGAGAATGGATATGACCTCTCCTGGCTCAGCGGCAACAGGCACAGGTACAGAAATTACGGCTGGGACCTTGCCGGCAGGCAGGGCAGATATCTTGTGGAAGAGAAGGCCGTCAGGAAATACTATCCCCAGGATATACAGGCGGACATCTCCATCTCCATGGCTGATGAAACGTGCAAGGAACTCCTTGCAGGGAAGTATGCAGGGCACCAATGCGGTGCAGTCCGGGACGCCCGGCATTGGCACCTGCAGTTGAAACGAGACAACCTTGTGTGGAAAACAGCAAGGACCGCTACAGGTTTTGCATATATGGTCCATGACGCGGAACATCCGGCAGAGATTCCCGAGATTCAAGGGGACGGCCCCGAGACGGTAGCTCTTCTCAAAAGGCACATGAGTGACAACGGGCTTGGCGCCATTGAGGTCTTCAGCCCGTGGTGCGGTTTTGCCAGTCCCGTCCCGTTGCTCAACCATATATCCAGCCGGTGCACAATGGAAAGCATCGGTCAGTTGCGGATCGTCAACGGGAAACAGCTGAGGGAAAAACTGATGCCGGCCATGAAATCTTCCATCCTGCTTGACTCTCCTCGTTTCCCAACAGACAAGCTGGAGGACCCGGACCTTTGGATCCAGACACTGAAGGGTATGCTGGGATTCGTCTGCGTCGACAAAAGCCTTCCCGAGGACCTGGATACACTCCAACGGGCAATGCCCATCCATTGGTGGTTGTCCAGAATCGATTCCGTGTAGGAGGAAGAACCGTGAAGAAACAGTCATTGCTTGCGCAGGTCATCAGCATCCTGGCTCCATGGTCTCCTTCCCGGATCCTATTGAAAAACGGCCCTTACCGGATCATGAGGAATCCCATGATTGCAGGAGTGGTCCTGGTGCTCTATGGACAGGCGATGGCATTCTGGTCTTTGGGCCTTGCGGTATGGGTATCGGTGTTTTTCCTGGTGAACCATCTGTGCATCATATATTCCGAGGATGTGCGAGAAGCTGTCAACGCAAATGAATAAGGCGAGATACAGTTAGTCTGGGGCTTGGACATATAAACGAGGAGGATGATTATGCAATTGGGAATGCCAACACTCATCGAATTAAAATCAGCGGAAGCCTGTGCCGAACTCTGTTGTGAGTTGGGGCTTGGTTTTATTGAACTCAGCATGGATTTACCCAATTATCAGGCAGAAAAGTTAATTGCAGATGAGTTGCGCCGAATTGCTGATAAATACAAAGTCTTTTATACTATTCACCTCGAAGGCTTTCTTGACCCTTGCGTTTTTAACAGCAGGGTGATGTCCGCGTATACCGAAACTGTGATGCAAGTCATTGATATATCCAAACAACTTGGCATTCCGCTATTGAATATGCACATGAACCGAGGCGACCACTTTACTTTACCCGATGGAAAAGTGGCTCTCTATGAGGTGTACAAGACGGAATATCTACAAAAGTTGACTGACTTCCGTGATAAATGCACAGCAGCGATTGGAGATGCTGATATAAAAATCAGTTTGGAAAACTGCGGCGATTATGGTCGGTGCGGTTATATGAGGGAGGGCTTGGATGAACTGCTTCAAAGTCCAGCGTTCGCACTTTGCTTTGACATCGGGCATAATGCTGCAGCTGATTACGCCGATGAGCAAACCATCATGGAACGAGAGGAACATCTCTGTCATATGCACATTCACGATGCTACAGGTCGGGCAAACCACCTCCCGCTTGGCGAAGGTGATGTGGATTTAAGGAAGTATCTGGCATTGGCTGAAAAATATAATTGCCGCGCTGTGCTGGAAGTCAAGACCGTTGAAGGACTGCGTACATCGGTGGAGTGGCTGAAAGAGAGGGGTGTCGTACATGAGTGATATTAAATATCCGGATTATCAAAACAACTGCATTTTAGGGATTCCCAATTCGATATTGAGGCATTATGGTGCGGCAACTCATCACAACACATTGCCAGTATTAGATGAACGGTTGAAAAAATGCTTCAAAAATGTCGTTCTGCTCGTGCTGGACGGCATGGGCTTTGATACGCTCAATTCCCATGCACCGGATGGCTTTATGATGAAAAACTGTGCCACACAGCTTGGATCAGTCTATCCCTGTACAACCACCTCGGCGCTGACAACCTATGAAACCGGACTGACGCCTCTTGAGCATGGCTGGTTGGGCTGGGCGATGTTTTTCAAGGAAATCTGTAAAAGCGTGGAGTTATTCACCGGAAAACAAAGCGGAGCAGACACACCCGCCACAGATTACAACATTGTCTGGGATACCATTGGTTTCAAAAATTTGTTTGAGCAGATTAAAGAAACCGACGCTTCCATTGAATGCTGTCGGGTTTCGCCGTTTGGCGAGTATTGGACGGATACCAATGAGGCTATCTGTACACATTTGGAAGCCTTGTGCAAAAAAGACGGCCGGCGGTATATTTATGCCTATCATTTTCAACCTGACAAGGATATGCACCATACCGATTGCGGCAGTGAGCGGGTAAAGGCTGACATTGTATTGTTTGATAAGCAAATTGAGCAATTGGCTTCCCGGTTGCAGGATACGTTGCTCATCGTGACCGCCGACCACGGACTGACAAATGTCGAGGAATGTCTTGTAGAGGATTATCCAGAAATCAATGAGTGCCTTTATGCTGTTCCGACCAGAGAGCCACGTAGTGTATCGTTTTTTGTGAAACCGGAATTTCAGGAAGTGTTTCCTGAAAGATGGCAGCGGCATTTTGCGGACTATTTTCAATTAATGACGGGCGAGGAAGCGCTCCGGAGCGGTCTTTTTGGCACAGGTGTTCCGCATAGGTGCGTGAAAGGCTTTTTGGGTGATTATGTGGCACTTGCCACCGGGAACAAAATGCTCTGGTTCCGCGATGAACATGGAAACGCGAGCGGTCACTTGGCTGCCCATGCAGGCTTGCGGCAAGAGGAAATGATTGTCCCATTGATATTGATTGAGAGGTGAGCCATGACAAATCGAATGATCACTGCCATAACCGATTTCATTTTTGTTGCCGACGAGCCGCAAAAAGCAGACGCCATCTTTATTCCAGGCGGCTCATTTCCTGAGCTGCCTGAATATGCGGCAAAGCTTTATCATGATACCTTAGCGCTTGTTCTTATGCCAAGCGGAGGACTTTCCGTCAAGCTGGACAAATGGCCGGGAGTCCGTTCAAAGAAAGACATTTATAGTGGTGACTATCACACCGATTGTGATTTTTACACCGATGTTCTTGTTAAAAATGGTGTACCGGGTGAGGTGATTTTAAAAGAAGACAAATCCGGTTTCACTAAAGAGAACGCAATATTCTCGCGTAAGGTCTGTGATAAGAATGGGTTAATCATTCATCGTGGAATGATCGTCTGCAAATCATTCCATGCCCGACGTTGCCTAATGATGTATCAGCTGGCTTTTCCCGAAGCAGAACTATTGGTCTGCCCAGTCGATTGCTTTGGTATCACACGCGATAATTGGTACACACTTGCATATGGAATTGACCGCGTTATGGGCGAACTGTCACGCTGCGGCAAACAAATGAATGATGAATTAAAGGAGTGGCTGTTATCATGATAACCGACCCTAACAGACATGACCGGTTCTTGTACCGCTATTTTGAACGGTCAAAAGACCCTTTCTTATCCATGACCGAGCTGCCAATAGAGCAAGCACGAGAAATGTTAATTTCTATGCAAGAAGCAGGAAAACCCGGCAATCCGAACATCGACGGTTTCCTTAATAAACGCTATGAACGGGATAAGATGCTGCGTGACGCTTTTATTGCACATGGCGGCAAACCGGAGAGGTCATCGCCAATCTACTTTTTCTTAGGTGAGCATCGACAATGGGAATCCGCATTTGAGAACCCAGCGGTTATAAGAATCCCATTGGATGAATTTGACCGTGAAACGGTGTCTATAACATATGGCGATTCTTTTGCGGTGCTCAATCCAGCGCTTTACAATGAAGAGGAATACTGGGGCAAGGTCTATTTCGCTGATGAGATACTTGAAGTAATTGAACGCAACGGGTATCCTCCGCATATTGAGTACGATTTCAAGCTCGGAGTTTATCCACAAGATAAACATATCAATGACCAGCTGAAATACATAGAAGCGCACGTTTGGAGCAACAAAATTTTAGAGAAATACCGTTCTTCGTGGCAAAACGGAGGGCTCGAGCTATGAAATACTGCATCATCCATATAGTCGGCGCGTCCGGTGCGGGAACTACCACATTGGCGCAGGCATTGGAGAAGGAATATGGCTATACATGGTTGGACACGGACGGCTACTTTTGGGAGCCGACTGACCCGCCGTTTGTGAGATCTTTGCCGCACGAAGAACGCGTCAAGCGGATAAGCGCTGCTATTGAGGAGCACCCGAAGTGCGTCATATCCGGCTCGCTATGCGGTTGGGGTGATGTTCTTATTCCCCGCTTTGACTTGGTTGTGTTTGTGGATACGCCGACTGAAGTTCGTATCCAACGATTGGAGAAACGTGAGAATGGAAGGTTCGGTGAGCGTATTCGTCCCGGTGGCGACATGTATGATAATCATATTGAGTTTATCGAATGGGCGAAAACCTATGATACTGCCGGAATCGACCAGAGAAGCCGTGCTTTGCATGAGGAGTGGATCAAGCTGCTTTCCTGCCCGCTGTTGCGAGTTGATGGGACGAACCCAATTAATGAACTGTTGAAGCAAATCGTGGAGGATGAATAGGTGGATTACAAAGATTCGAAGTGGGCATCACAAATACTCGCACTCCAGCATGATGACGGTAGCTGGGGACATTTTCATACTCTGAGCAATCCGACAAAGGCACAGCCCATGACAACCGAGCAAGCACTCAGGCGGCTTCGCATTCTTGGATTCACGAAGGGGGATGAAACGATACAACGCGCCATTCGTTATATGGAAGGTAATCTTTCTAACCCGGAACCAACTGTATTTCACGAAAAGAAACATGATTCCAAAACATATGGAGACTTGATGCTTGCCGCATGGCTGCGGTTGTTTGACCACAAAAACAAATTTGCGCTCTCTATTGCAAAAAAATGGTCGACGATTATCGAGGATGCTTTTGCAGGAGGCGCATATTCACATGATGCCTATGTTAGGGCATATGAATCGGAGATTGGAAAGAAACTAAATCCAAAATCGGGGTGCCTTGCTAATTTTGTGGTCTTTTATCAGGTGGTGCTATTACAAGGAATACTATTGCCGGAAACACAGAGACTTGTGTTTGATTATATTTTGAATTATCCAACTGGCATGGTGTATATCTACAACAAACCACTATGTGAATTGCCTGATGCGTTTGCTTCAAAGCAAGCGAATTGTTTTTTGGCAGCAATTGAGCTTCTGTCTGGCTACACAGGCGCATCCGAAAAGCTGAGCTATGTCTCTGCCTGGCTCATGGACAATCGAGGGAACGACGGATTATGGGATATGGGCGCTGTTGCAAAGGACGGCATCCACTTTCCACTGTCCGACTCATGGCGCAATCCCGCTGACCGAAAAGCCGATTGCACCTATCGCATAAGCAGGATATTAAGACAATTGGAGGCGAAGCTGTGATCCTATCCATTGCAGATTATTTTGGATATCATTTTTCACCACAAGAACGGCTATGCCTTATCAAAGAGGCGGGTTTTTCGAGCGTAATGCTCTTGTGGTCAGACTACTTTGACAACGATTACAACCTGTTTCCTGAGTATGCAAGAAACATCGGATTGCGTATTGAGAACGCACATGCACCGTATTTACATGCAAATGATTTGTGGGAAAATACGCTCGCCGGGCAAGAGGCTTACAAGGAACTAATTGCCTGTGTCGTAGAATGCGCCTCACATGGCATTCAAACCGTGGTCATGCATCCGGAAAACAAAAGTGGAACTGAAACCGTGGAACTACCGCAAGACTTCTCCGTTGGGCTTGATCGCATGAAACGGGTTGTTGAAGTTGCAGAGCGATTTGGTATAATCATTGCTGTCGAAAATATGAGCCGTCCGGAGTATTTGGATGTTATTTTCAACAGCATCCAATCAGAAAAACTCGGCTTTTGCTTTGACAGCGGTCATTGGAACATGTTTACTCCGAAGATTGATTTATTGACACCATACGGAAATAAGTTGAAAGCGGTACATTTGCACGATAACGACGGAATAGACGACTGGCACGCCTTGCCGTATTCGGGGAATATTGACTGGGAGGATATCGCCATCAAATTAGACGAAAGCGCTTATCCCGGTGTAGCAGCTTTAGAGATAGGAAATAAAAATTTTGAAAGCATAAAAGACCCGCTTGAATTCTTAAGACTTGCTGCAGAGCGTGCAAAAAGAATATTCAACTGCAGGTCTTGCTAAGGCAGTGTTTCATGGAAGGTATAACATGAATCTATCAAAATCAATCGACTTCCTGCTTGAAAACGCAGGAGCGGTGATACAGTACCGCTTGCACAAGGAGATACTGAAGGACCTATCACCTGCAGAGGAGGAAAACCTGCTTGAAAAGGTCTGTCAAATGCCGAAATACAAAGAACTGCTGAACTATGTTCATCCATCGGGATATATCGGTATGGGCGCACACAGCGCCGACCGATTCAAGCAAAGCCCGCTGGACGACGGCGAAGCAGCGGCGCGGTTGCTCTCATATTATGGGATTCCCAAAGAAAATCCAGTTGCCGCAGACTTCATTGCTGCGATTTCTGATGAGAATGTTCTGCGGGGTGAATTTGCATATTATAACGCCGATGCCATTCGGTTTGAGAACCGCCTTCGGGGTATGAACAGCGGCGCAACCACGATCGGTTTGTTCTGCACCATGCTTGCGATGCTGGGAGAGGGCGACACCGACTATGTTAAGCCGTTCCTGGACGTTTCCCTCATGGCATTCAGAAGTATGCTGGACATCGAATCGCTTGACGAGATTACCCTCCCGGCAACGAAATCCTCCCGGCATCCATACATAACCGAAGATCAATACCTGCCCTGCGCTTATCATCTCGCCACGCTTGCTTACACGAAAAGCTGGCGAACACCGGAAAATGTCCGCATGATGTCGGACGCTATGAATCATATGAACCGCATTATGAAACCGAATAACGAAATCAATGCGAAGATAGATGGTAAGTTTATCGGTCCCGGGTGGGCGTTGATTCGTCCGTTCGAGCCATTCCGTGTGGATTATCATTCGAGCATCATGTATCGTCGCCCGTTGACTGAAATCGCTATGCTTGGGAGCGGAGAGAGCATAGAGGTCATTCTACAATCAGCACAGAATGTTCGTGAAGCATTGGGCCAGGATGATGTGCTGCGGTTTGGATTTGAAAACACGCAGCAGAAACGTAAGCATTTTCCGGTAACCGGACTGTATCCAACTCCATATTCTGACGTATGCTTGGAAGAAAATTACATAACCGATACATCCATCGACTGTGACCTGACCTTTTGGGCTGTGCAGTTTTTGAACTTTGTTGAAGGAGAGTGATGATAATGCTTATCCCGCATCTGCACTTCAATGGCGACTGCTCTGAAGCAATTGCACTATACAAAAAGGCATTCAATTCGAAAGCGGAAACGATTGTATTCAACCGTCAATATAACCCCACCTGCGATGATGACGGAATCGCCCATGCAGTGATGAAGATTCATGGGCAGACGGTTTATCTGAATGACCGATTCGGAAACATAAACCGCAGCACAGACATCGCTGTTCATCTCATTATCATGTTTAAAACAACCGATGAGTTGCTTGCCTGCTATGAAATATTGAAGCAGGACAGCATAACGATTGACCGGATGGAAGAATTGCCATATTCGCCACTGGCGGTACAGTTTATCGACTGCTTTGGTGTTCAATGGGGGTTTATGGTGGAAGAAGGCAAATGACAGATAAAACAAAGACCATTGCAGAAATCAAAAAGCATACACAGGATTTTTCCAATGCGAGGGGCTGGCGTAAAAGAACAGAACTACAGAGACCTTGTCATGGCGCTGGCCTTGGAACCGTGAAGAAACAGTCATGGCTTGCGCAGGTCATCAGCATCCTGGCTCTGCCGGGCATGGCCATGGTGGTGGTTCCTTTGGTGATCCTTTTCGCAGAAAATTCAGAAAGTGGAGGAACGGGACTCCGGAATGCCTTTACACATGCCGCATTGCTCATGGGGAGCCTGCTCATCCTGGGAGGATCCTGCCTGACGGTCATTACCATATGGATGCATATCGCCCAGGGAAAAGGGACGCTTGCTCCATGGTCTCCTTCCCGGATCCTGTTGAAAAACGGCCCTTACCGGATCATGAGGAATCCCATGATTACAGGAGTGGTCCTGGTGCTTTATGGACAGGCGATGGCATTCTGGTCCTTGGGCCTTGTGGTATGGGCATCGGTGTTTTTCCTGGTGAACCACCTGTATTTCATCATCCTTGAGGAAAAAGCCTTGTCCCAACGATTCGGGGAGGAATACGGGGAATACAAAAAAGACGTGTCCCGATGGATGCCAGGAGGCGTTATCCGGAAAGCAAAGGAAAAAAAGAAGAATGGATGAGAACAAGAAAAAAATCGTGCGTGTGCTACCCTACGATCCTCAATGGAAAGAGGAGTTCCAGAAGATAAAGGGGATGCTGGATGAGATCATCGGAATCCTGGCCCTGGGGATTGAGCATGTGGGAAGCACGGCGGTGGAAGGACTGGCTGCAAAACCCATCATCGACATCGATGTGGTCATGGAGTCCTATCGAGATTTCACACCCATCAAGACAAGACTGGAACAAGCGGGGTTTGTCCATGAGGGGAACCTGGGGGTCGATGACAGGGAGGCGTTCAAAAGGATCATTCCGGATGCTTTCATGCCGTATCATCTTTATGTCTGTCCCAAGGACGGAAAAGGGTATCTAGATCATATCCTTTTCCGTGATCACCTGAGAGAACATCCGGATGACGCCAGGGAATATGGAACCCTCAAGATGCATCTGGCATCGCGGCACAGGAATGACATGAAAGGGTACATGAAAGGAAAAGAGGCATTCATCCAGGGAATCATGGGAGGGAGGAGCGGTCCATTCGCTTTTCTGGATTACAATCATCTGAGCGACGGGGAAATCGATCTGCGGATCATCAAGAAAAAAAAGGCGGATGTCCTCCGGAACCATGTGCCGGCTTATGTCTATGAGATTCTGATCCATGGCAGCGGTGAACCGGTGGGAAGGATCGCGCTTCGCATCGGGGACAACGAAAGCATATATTACGGAGGGCATATCGGTTACGAGATCATGGAAAGCCACAGGGGGAAAGGCTATGCAGGAAAAGCCTGCCTGCTGGTGGCTCAGGTGGCAAAAGCCCATGGGAGAAAGAAACTGATTGTCACCTGCAACCCCGACAATCATTCCTCCAGGAGATGCTGCGAAAAACTCGGCGCACAGCTCCTTGAGATTGTGGACATCCCGGAATACAACGCCATGTACCAAAAGGGAGAGCGCCAAAAATGCAGGTACCTGCTTGTGATATAATAAGGATATCACAAGCAAACGCTCAGGAGGTGGGACATGAGTCAACTGACCATCAGACCGGCGAATGAGAACGATCTGGATTTTGGATTTGAGATGACCGTATCGGCAGGAGGGGGCCTCATCGAGAAGGCCATGGGTGCAGGATCCAGGGAGCTGGCGAAAAAGGTTTTCGCCAGGCTATGGAGCGGCAAACCCAACCGGTTCCATTTCAAAAATGCTTGCGTCGCGGAATCAGAGGGAAGACAACTGGGATTCCTTTTGTCATACAATGCAGGAGTGAAAGACCAATCCAGCCTCCCTGTCGGGGAGATGCTGTCCGCAGGGGGACTGAAACTAATCTCCTTTTATCTCTTCAGACCCCTGATGGCCATGCAATCCCTGGCACTGACGGAAGGAAAGCCCGGGGAATGGCATATCGGCGCCATCGCCACCGTTGATGAAGTCAGGGGACGGGGGATTGGATCAGAACTGCTCCGTCATGCTTTCCGGCTGGCGGAAGACGCCGGCCTCTCCAAAGCCTCCCTGCTGGTCAGCCAGAACAACGAGAGCGCATTCCGGCTGTATGTAAGGTTCGGCTTCACCATCGAAAGGGTCATCAGGAAACCCAGGGAGGCTTACCGGATGCTGGCGGAATGGTGACAGGCCCGGCCAGCAAAATCCTGAGGGAAATAAGTGGGGTCTCCAGGATGTTTCATCGTCCGGCATCTTAACAAAACCATGTTTTTCGGATATAATGATTCAAAACAAGCAAAAGGACACCATATGAAGACATGCGGACAGGTTCACCTGGATTTCAGGAAGGCCTCGGATAACCTGAAAGGGATCATCGTCCCGACACCCTTGATCCACAGCCATTCTTTCAGCGGGGAATACCATAACCGGATATTCATCAAGCCAGAGAACCTCCAACGGACAGGAGCCTTTAAGATCAGGGGGGCCTACAACAAGATCAGCAAACTCACCCGGGAGCAGAAGGAGAAGGGACTGATAGCCGCATCGGCTGGAAACCACGCCCAGGGGGTGGCCTTCGCGGCAAGGGAGCTTGGTGTTCATGCCACCATCGTGATGCCCCACACCACACCCCTGATCAAGGTGGAAGCCACAAGGGACATGGGAGCGGAGATTGTCCTATTCGGGGATTGCTATGATGAGGCATATTGCCATTCTCTTGAATTGCAGGCAGCCAGCGGGATGATTTTCATCCATCCCTTTGACGATCCAGACATCATCGAAGGCCAGGGCACCATTGGCCTGGAGATCATGGAGGAGCTGAAGGAGGTCCATGCCATCCTGGTGCCCGTGGGAGGGGGCGGGCTGATTTCAGGCATTGCCATGGCTGTGAAAAGCATAAACCCCGGGGTCAAGGTCATCGGGGTGGAACCCAAGGGGGCGATGGCGATGAAGATTTCCCTGGAGAACAATGAACTTGCCTGTCTTGACCAGTTGTGCACCATCGCAGACGGTGTCGCGGTGAAAACCCCGGGAGCCCTTACATTTTCCCTCGTAAAGGAATTTGTCGACGAGATCGTTTCCGTCACTGACCAGGACATCATGGAGGCCTTCCTCATCCTGCTGGAAAGGCACAAGATGATAGGGGAAAACGCAGGGGTCCTGTCCCTGGCAGGCTTGAAGAAAATATCGGAAAAAGGCAGGAACATCGTTTGCCTTGTAAGCGGAGGGAACATCGATGTTCTCACCATGGCCTCCATGATTGACCGGGGGTTGATATCCCGGGGAAGGGTTTTCCGTTTTGCAGTGGACCTGCCGGACAAACCCGGAGAACTGGTGAAGATCTCACAGATATTGGCCCAGGGAAATGCCAATGTCATCAAACTGGACCACAACCAGTTCAAGACCATCGACCGGTTCCTGGAAGTGGAGCTGGATGTCACGGTGGAAACCAATGGGTTTTTGCACATCGGGGAGCTCAAGAAGGAATTTGTCCGGAAAGGTTATGCCATCCGGGAGATATAGGGAATCGTTATGCCTTCAAAACATGTAATGACAAGGAGAATGCCTTGAGGATCATGGTCATCGGTTCCGGAGGTGCGGGGAAATCAACATTTTCAAAGGCCCTGGGAGACATTCTACAGCACCCGGTATACCACCTGGATGCATTTTTCTGGAAAGAAGGATGGGTTCCCACCCCCGACGGGGAATGGGATGACTTCATCAGTGAACTGGCCAGAAAGGACAGATGGATCATTGACGGGAATTACAGGAGGACCTATGGGCTGCGGATGAAGCAGGCAAATGCCATCATTTTCCTGGACATGCACCCGATGATTGCCACCATCCGTGTGGTCAAAAGATGGGTGCGATACAAAGGAAAGGCAAGGCCGGACATGAATCCCGGATGCCCTGAAAAGATTGACAGGGAATTCATCCGTTGGGTCTGGACGTTTCGGAAAAGAAACAGGGACCACATCATGTGCACGTTACGGGAGCATTCATCCGGCACGCGGATTGTGGTCATCAGGAATCCAGGCCAGGCGAGGAAATGGCTGGACCGATTCAGAAAAGAAGGGGTGGAGGCATTTGAGCAGGAGCAGGGATGAGGAACCATACATGGGGCTTGCCCGCCTCTATGACGAGGTGCGTCCCGACTATCCCGAGATGTTGTTCCGTGACCTGGTCGCCGATGTGGGATGGAAAAAAGACACCTGCATCCTGGAACTTGGCGCCGGAACCGGGAAAGCCACATTGCCGCTGGCAGAAAGAGGATGCATCATCCATGCCCTTGAACCGGGAACGGACATGGCAGAGGTGTTCCGGGAAAAGACCGGCCGCTTCCCCGGAATCACCCTGGATGCTGTGCCATTTGAACAGTGGGATCCGAAAGACAACAGGCTGTATGAAGTCATTCTTTGCGCCCAGGCGTTCCATTGGCTGGATGAGGAAGCAAGACTTGAAAAGTGCCGGGGACTCCTCAGGGAAAAGGGTTTTCTGGTCCTGCTGTTCTACAGTCCCGTCCCATGGACAGACGACCGTTCGCAGGCCCTGAACCAGGAGCTGCAGGTGATTCTGGACCGCCATGTCCCCCGTGGAAAACCAGGGGATAAAAATGACAGCAAAAAATCCTACGGCGTACAGGATGCCATCACGGAAATGAAACAGGACGGCATGTTCGAGCTCTTCATGAAACGGGAATACCGGGAGACTGTCAGGAACACACCGCGGCAGTTCCTCAACGCATACAAGACCGTGCCTGCTTTGGCGGCCGGACTGGATGCCCTGGATGAGGGAACCATCCAACAGATGGACAGGGAAAGGGAGGATGTCCTGGCCAGGCATGGGGGACTGCCGGAGACTGCCTTTGATTTCACCATGCTCATCCTGAGAAAAAAGAGCCTGCCAGTCGCGCCCTGCGGGATGGACTGCACTCTTTGCCTGGGTTACCAGCGAAGCAAAAACCAGTGTCCGGGATGCAACGGACCGGACATTGGAAAACCGGAGCATTGCGTGAAATGCAGCATCAGGCAATGCGGGATCAGATTGTCCAGCGGAAACGAGTTCTGTGTAAACTGCCTGGACTCCCCTTGCAGAAGGCTCAGGGAGCTGGACAAACGATACAGAACCCGATACGGGATGAGCATGCTGGAGAACCTGGGAACCATCAGGAATGAAGGCATCAAAGCCTTCATGAGGGGACAGGCGGTAAAATGGACCTGTCCTCACTGTAAAAGCCTTTTGTGTGTGCACCGTGGGAAATGCTTGGCCTGCGGGAATAAGAATGATCATTACCCATTGGATGGACAGGAAAGGATGCGGACATGAGAATTGGAACAAAAACCCTGGTATGTGCCTTGTGCTGCATGGCCCTTGTGCTGGCCGGCGGATGCAAAAGCACAGAGGTCGCGGATGAACCGTCACCCCCTGAGAATCCATCAGCTTTCAGACCCATCCGGGAATTTTTCCTTGAGGCCGCGTTCACCGTGGTCACGGAAGGCCCTGAGGAAGCTCCCAGTGCATTTTATGTGGAGGGGCTGCATGATTTGAACAGGGATGGGAAACCGGACCATATAAGCCTTGTACTGCCCGGGCACAGCAGTGATGGAACCATTGCCATCCAGCCAACCCTGGAAGTCAACGGCAAAAAGGTGGAGTTCCCCATGTCCTATACCAGTGACGGGGAGGTGCATCTCATGGACCTGGATGGAAAGGACGGTTTCCTGGAGCTTGCGGTGTTTGACGAGGGACCCAGTGCCGACCCTAATTTCAAGCTGTTCCGATATGACGGGACGGATTTGTTTTACATGGGGGAAATGGATGCAGGGGGATTGTGCGACGGTGACGGGAAGCTGATCTCCGGTTTCCATCTCTCCAGGTTTGAGCCTTCCTTTTATTCCGCCTGGTTCGAGGTGGAGGACAACAGGCTGGTGGAAAAGGAAAACGACATCACCGGGTACCTGGGCATGAAATATCACTTCAGTGGCGGGGAAATTTTCTTCATCGAGGATTTCCAGCTCTCTGAGAATCCGTCGATCCCATGGGAGGGGATGGAATACCTGGAGGCAGGGGACATCATCATCAACGATGTGATATTCTTCGGAGAAAACAGACTGCTGAATTTTTATTGCGTGGAGCGCCATGACGGGAAAAAAGGATTGCTCTATTTCTGGATCGGGGACTGAAGGGGAAAGGACACAGGAAAAGCCATGTCGACATTCTATTTCATCCGCCACGGACAGCAGGACCATGACGTGATCAAGGACATGCATTTCACAGGATATGGCCTGGAGCTTGTTCCATTGACTCCCCTTGGAGAAACACAGGCCGGGGACTGTGCCGGGGATTTCCGGTTGCATGACTGCGAGATCATCCTCACCTCGCCCTATACACGGGCATTGCAGACAGCGGCCATCCTGTCCAGACGGCTGGGAAAGGATCTGCGCGTGGAGGTGGACCTGCGGGAGCATGAGCTGGACATGGCCGGCCGTGTTGAAAGCCTGGAGGAATTGAGAAGCATTGCACCACAACACCAGCGTGAGGTGCATGGCGGGAATGAGGATGGGGATCACACGCGGGAGACCTATGAAAGCCTCAAGGCCAGGGTCACCGCAGTGCTGGAAAAGTACCGCGGTTAC
>JAWOHX010000002.1:0-16400 GCA_046484975.1 Clostridia bacterium | reverse complement strand
GGGGGAAATATCATCAAAGGGATTCACCCAGACATTGAGAAGGTCATAGGAAAGGGCATAGCGGGCAGACCTGGACGGGAAAAAGACAACCTCTTCAGCCACCTTGTCATAAACCGAAGACAGGTTCGTCAGCTTGCTGCCGGATAAAATCATCTGAACGGCAATTCCCCCGGGGTCTTTCCCTTTTTCCAGGGGATACTGCAGGTGGACCGTTCCCTTTCCCAGGAACGAATCAATCACAATTCCGCTGGTAATCGAGAAGTCCAGAATCATTGCCTTGTCGTCGGCTTCATCCTCCATTTCTTCCAAATACAGCTTGAAAATGATCCGGTCGGTCTTCGCCTGGTCCAGGATGGACTGCATGGCCTGGCCGTCCAGGATGATTCTCCCGTGGCCAAACAACAGGGTCACGCTCTCCCAGCGGGCTTCCTTTTGGCAGGCCAGGGCGATTTCCGCCAGATTGTCTTTCCTAAGGTTCAGGGAATGGGCGTCGGTGAACTTGCTCATGTCGAATGCGATGCTTCCCGAAGCCTCCCGGTCAGCCAGGCTTTTCGACAGCAGGTCGGTGAAGATGCTGATGCCGATGGTCCTGGAAAATGCGGAATAGGAATAAGGCAGGCTGGCACTCCCTGTGGTGGTGGTCAGGTAGATGGAATCCATGATGAATCCGCCGCCACTGAAGGAGGGCATGACTGGAGGAGGCGGTAACGGGTCGGCATTCACGGTGAAGTCCTTCACAAAGTCCCCTCCCTCAAGGCCTCCTGTGACGGTGGCAGTGAGCACCACGGTACCCGGTGACGGCACCGTGAGGACATTTCCTGAGAGGCTTGCCCCGGTCCCCCCTGCATTGCTGATGCCCCATGCAACGGTCTTGTTCGTTGCGTCCGCAGGAACCACCGTGGCATTCAATGCCATCTGGTAGCCCGCGGTCATGGAACCCGGAATTCCTGTCAGGTCCGAGACGGGGATGAAGGGCGGCGTGGTGTCCACAATATCTATGGCCAGCAAAGCATCAATTCCCCTGTCAAACACAAAGGCCAGGGTTCTTTGTCCTGCCTCCAGCGTGGACAGGAAGGAAGCCTTGACGGTTACCGTTGCATCCAGGACAATATAATCCGTTTCTGGTACCAGAATGATCTCTTCGAGTCCAATGTGCGTCAGGACATTGCCGTACAGGGTCATCTCCACGGTGATGTCCCTGTGCTCAGCACCTTCGGCATGAAGGTCGAATGTCGCTTCAACCGGCTGGACCAGGGAATGGCTGACTGGAAAGCCGGACACCGTTACCGTTACGGTGACGGATGACAGGCTGTCGAAGATGCCATCGGAAGCTTTCACCTCAATGAGAGTTTGCGCGCCCGCATCCTCCGCCACAGGTGTGAAAACAAGCATGCTGCCTTCCAGTTGAACTTGACCTGCCGGAGTGGCTGAAACGATGTCATAGGACATTGCATCCCCGTCGGCATCCGTGAACCAGACGTCCATGTCCGCGGTGAAGGCAACGGCAGGCGTCAGCCCGTCCAGGGAAGCAGGTGCCGCCTGCCCTTCCCGGGCCACCAATCCCTCCGATGCCACGGGGGCATGGTTCGCTGAAAGAAGGATCTCGATGGTGTGGTCCATGGTCGTGGAACCGTCCGCGGCGGTGACTGTGACATGCCAGGTGAGTCCCTCGTCCGTGGTCGATGGAATGCCGGCGGAGGCCAGGGGCTTTTCGGGGACGATCTCGATGTCTTCCGGGGTGATGGTGGCCCGGTCGGTCTGGGCGGGCACCTCCACACGATGGACGGCCTCGTCGGACGCATCCTGCACCCCGACATGGCCTGCCACCGTCACAGAAGACAAGGAGGCATCCATGTCCGGTTCATATGTCCAGGATGCGTGGTATGTTTTGTCTCCCAGGGAGCCGGCGGCTATCATCACCACGGGGTTCCCTGTCAGCTCCTCATTGGAGAACCAGCCGTTGAAGACATGGCTTGTCCGAACGGGCACTGGCAGATCCAACCCGTCGCTTCTGACGGTATATGAAACCGGGACCTCCGTCCCGGAGTGGAATGATCCTTCATTCAGGTGGTAGGTCAGGGAATAGGACGCCTCAAGGGCAGCATGGATGCCCGGCAGGGACAGGATGCCCCATCCGTAGTCAGTGTCGTAGCCTTCCTCCCCCTTGTCCGTTGCAGACAGGGCCAGCAGGGTCAGGAAGCTATCCATATGGACATCCCGGTCATACTGCTTGGCCATGGCCGCAACGGAACTGACGAAGGGGGCCGCAAAGGATGTCCCGTTTCCCTGGGAGTAGCCGTTTGAACTGCTGTATGACAGGCTGAAGACCCCCACTCCGGGGGCGGTGACGTGTACGCTGGTGTTTCGCTGGGAGAAGGTAGCGGGCAGGCCTTCCCAGTCGACGGCACCCACACCTGCCACCTCAGCATAGGCAGCCGGATAATATAATGTGGCCGAGCTTGCGTTGCCTACGGCAGCCACCAGCAGGATCCCCGCGTCAGAAGCCTCCTGCACCAATTGGTGCATGGCAAGGGAATAACTCGGCATGCCGAAGCTCATGTTGATGACATCGACTTTTCGTGTGATGGCTTCGTCCATGGCCCCCAGTATCAGGTCCAACGTGGTGGAAGGCTCTTTGAAGACCTTCAAGGGCAGGATGTTCACGACATCAGACATCCCGGTGATCCCCAGCCCATTGTCCGTCGTTGCCTTCATGATACCGCTGACGAAGGTGCCGTGGCCGGTGGAGTCGGTCACTTCCCAGGCCTCTCCCGAATCGGTGAAATTGACGCCCGGAAGGATCCCCGTCCCGTCCAGGTCCTCATGGACTGATACAAGACCGGAATCGATGACCGCCACAGTAACACCGGTGCCATCCAGGCCATCCGGCCAGACCGTGGCGAAACCAATCAGGTCCAGGTATTTTTTCTGGTCCCCATACCCGGGGTCGTTGGGAGCCGTAAACAGCGAGACGCGATAATTGGGTTCCACATGGATGATCCTGCTTCCAGCCGCAAACTGGTGAATGTCCTCCAGTGTCCCTGCCATGAACCAGCCGGATGCACCCCGCACCTGTTGCACATCCCCGGCGACGGAGCCCCTGGGGGAAATGTCCATGAACGTTGCGTTTTCCATGCGGAACAGAAAACCGCTGTACCCATCCTCCCTGCCGGCCGCCTGCGCGTTTTTGGCAAACAAAAGCACGGCCAGGATGGCCAGGACGAAGATGATAACCTTGAATCCGTTCCATTTTTTCATATGCATCCCCACAATCAAGAGTGCGGGTGCGCCCGCATGTTACATCCATTATACCAGCATCCCCGGAAATATTACAATCGATGCACACGGAGTTTGACAGGAATGCAGGGTGGACATATAATTCAAATATGGTGATTCCTTGAAAACAAGATAAAAAACCGGGTATATATACGAAAAGGCCGGCAATGCCGCGCAGGCAGGACCTGTCCGATATCCGGACCCATGGATGACAAGGAGGTTCCCTTGAAAAAAATCATATCAATATTCCTCGCAGCCGCCATGATGGTTTTCGTCTTCGCAGGTTGCAAAGCAAACGATAACAATGAACTGGTGGTGGGCATGGAATTGGCCTATCCCCCCTTCGAGATGACGGACGCCCAGGGCAATCCGGATGGCATCTCCGTGCAGATGGCCCTGGCGCTGGGGGAATACCTCGGAAGGCCGGTGCGTATCGAGAACATGGCCTGGACGGGCCTCATCCCCTCCTTGACCACCGGAAAGGTCGACCTCATCATTTCCTCCATGACCATCACCGAGGAACGCGCCAAGACCGTCAACTTCTCCATACCCTACGCAAAGGCCCAGCTGTCCCTGCTCATCCACCACAATTCTCCGGTGCAAAGCTTCGCGGACCTGAAGGCCCCGGGGCGGAAACTGGCCGTCAAGCGGGGAACCACCGGCCACATCTTCGCCATCAGCCAGCTTCCGGAACAGAACATCGTGGTGTTTGAGAAAGAGACGGAAGGCATCCTGGAAGTCTCCCAGGGGAAGGCGGATGCTTTCATCTATGATGCCCTGACCATATACAAAAGCGCCCAGGGATATGCAGACACCACCCGGGCTTCCTTCGAGGTTTTCCAGGAGGAATTCGATTTCTGGGGAATGGCGCTGCGCAAGGATGACACGGCACTCCTGGAGCAGGCCAACGCCTTCATCAGGCAGTACCGGGAGGACGGCAGGCTCAACATGCTGGCGGACACCTACCTTGGGGATGTCAAGAAGGTATTCGACGACCAGGGACTGCCCTTCTTCTTCGACATAGGGGAATAGGGGACACATGAGACAGCTGTTCACCGTGAGGGACGACAACGGGAAAATACCTTTCGCAAAAAGAAGCTTCAATGTGCTTCTGGTGGGTTTGTTCATTCTGGGGATTGCCCTGTTCGCCATCCTGAGGCTGAACTATGTCTTTGACTTCTCGGTGATCTTCACCTACCGGGCCAAATTCCTGCGGGGCTTCCTGATGACGCTGGAGATCAGCGTCATCTCCTTGTTCATCGCACTGGCCATAGGCTCCGTCAACGCCCTGGCCCTGAAAGGCCGTATCCTCTTCTTCCGTTTCCTTGCCAGATTCTATGTGGAGCTCATCCGGGGAACGCCTTTCCTTGTGCAGATCCTCTTTTTCTATTTCATCATCGCAGACGCCGTGGGCCTCGCCAACAAGTTCCTCGTGGGCGTCGTGATCCTGTCCCTGTTCACCGGGGCTTATGTGACGGAGATCATCCGGGGTGGCATCGAGAGCATTCCCCAGTCCCAGCTGATCACCGCCAGCTCCCTCGGCTTCACCAAGTGGCAGGTTTACCGGTACATCATCTTCCCCCAGGTTTTCCGGAGGATCCTCCCTTCCCTGGCCGGCCAGTTGTCTTCCCTGGTGAAGGATTCCTCCCTGCTTTCCGTCATCGCCGTGAGCGAATTCACCATGAACACCCTGGAGGTGAACTCACTGACCTTCCGCGCCTTCGAGAATTTCACCATCCTGGCGCTGGGCTACCTGCTGATCACCATCCCTGTGTCCCTGCTTTCCAAATGGCTGGAAAGGAAATACTTCTATGAATCTTGAGATCCGCAACCTGACCAAACAGTATGAACACCAGACGGCACTGGACAACATCTCCCTGCGGCTCGAAGGGATTTCCTCACTGGTCATCGTGGGTCCCTCCGGAGGGGGGAAATCCACCCTCCTCCGTCTTCTTGCGGGTTTGGAACCCGCCACAAGCGGGGAGATCACCATCAATGGCAATCGTATCATTAACGATGAAAAGTGGCTGAAAGAGTATCGGAAGGGTGTTGGTGTGGTCTTCCAGGCCTACAACCTCTTCCCCCACTGGACTGCATTGGAGAACATCACCATCCCCCTCATCAAGGTCCATGGATACACCCGGGAGCAAGCCTTTGACACCTGCATGGCGCTGCTTGAAAAATTCAACCTGCAGGAGCATGCCGGGAAAATACCTGCCAAACTCTCCGGCGGGCAACAGCAGCGAATCGCCATCGCCAGGGCCCTGGCCATCAACTCTGATCTCCTGCTTTTCGACGAACCCACTTCAGCCCTGGATCCCCAGCTCACCACCGGGGTGTTGGACATGATCCTCACCCTGAAAAGGGAAGGAACAGACATCCTGATGGTGACCCACGAAATGGCTTTCGCACGCAAAGCCGCTGACCATGTCATCTATGTGGACGAAGGCCGTATCATTGAAGACGGGGATGCGGAAGGATTCTTCAGCCGCCCGTCAAGCGCGAAGCTCAGGGAGTTCCTTTCCCACAGCCACTGCCTGCCTTCCCCCACAGACGTCTGATTCTTTCCTTGAAAACATTTCACCAGGATCATTCCCGCCTGTCGGGATATGATAGAATGATAAGGGTAAAATGAAAAAAAATCTAAAACCGGAGGAATGGGACCATGGATAAACTGCTTTGCAAGGAAGATTATCTCAAGGAAATCGGAAGCACGCGGGATGCCCGCATGGACTGGTGGCGCAAGGCCCGGTTCGGCATGTTCATCCATTATGGCCTCTATTCCGGTGTGGGCCGGAACGAATGGGTCATGACTCATGAGAACATCCCCGTCGGGGAATATGAAAGGCTGGCAGATACATTCTGCCCGAAGCAGGGCGCGCCGGAGGAATGGGCCAGGTTGGCAAAAAAAGCGGGCATGCGCTACATGGTGATGACAACCCGTCACCACGAGGGATTCAGTCTCTGGGACTCCGCCGCCAATCCCTACAATTCGATGAATCTCGGTCCCAAACGGGACATCGTCCGGGAATTCGTGGATGCCTGCCGGAAATTCGGCCTGGGGATTGGGTTCTATTCCTCCCTTATGGACTGGCACCATCCGGACGGATGGAGATGCGCCTTCGACAGCAGTGCCCGGACGAGGTTTCTAGGGTACATCCAAGCCTTGAATACAGAACTACTCACCAATTACGGAAAAATCGACATCCTTTGGTACGATGTGGCCCGTCCCATGGGAACCATGGAAGGATGGAACTCCCTGGAGATGAACCAGCACATGCGCGCCCTCCAGCCCCATATCATCATCAACAACCGTTCCTATCTCCCGGAGGATTTCTCCACCCCGGAGGAACACATCAAGGCAACCGAGACGGACTGGGAAGCCTGCATGACCTTCAATGGCATCAGCTGGGGCTATGTGGATTCCACCCAAGCCGCCGCCTACAGCTACAACGCCCACGGCATCGTCCGGATGCTCTCCACCTGCGCCCGAAACGGGGGGAACCTGCTTCTCAACATCGGACCAGCTCCAGACGGTTCTGTGCCGTCGGAAGCCCTGGAACCCCTGGGAAAAGTCGGGGGCTGGCTCCGGGAAAACGGCAGGGCTGTATATGGCAAAATGGTCCGGAACCTGCCTGTGGGTGGCAACGGGGTCTGTGCGGCTTCCTATGACGGCAAAAGCGTCTATCTTTGGAACTGGATCTGGCCGGAAAGCGGCGAGATGGGGATCGGGGGCTACATGAACGCACCCAAAGCCGTCCGTTTCCTCAAGGATGGCCGTTCCATCCAGTTTGAACACAGGGACCAGCGCATCCTCCTGAAGGGGATGCCGGAAAAACCCGTGGATGACATCCTGGGCATCACGGTGATTGAAATGGAGTTCGACGCGCCTCCTGAATATGTGTTCGCCAGCGGCTATCCCCAGCTTCATGAAGGAAAAGCCTACCGGGACTGAGACCGATGTCATTTTTCCTGTTTTGTTCCATTGTTCTTCATTGCAGTGTTGATTTTGCTGAAGAATCTCTTGTATTTCCGAATATTGAAGTCCATCGAGAAGATGGAATAGCTCTCTGCGCTTTCCCCCAGCCCGCGGACATGACAAAGCCTCCTTGGAATCACCGCATCGTAGCATCTGCCCTGTTCATCCCTCATGTCCAGCAGTTCGATGAAATGCTGGGTGTATTCCTTCAGGATGCCGGACAAATTGATCAGGCCGTCCTTTTGCTTCATCTGCAGGCACACCACATTTCCGATGTATTTCTCCAGCAGGGGATCGAAAGTGGCATCAATGGTGTTCACCAGTTCCTGGCTGACGCGTCCTGCATATCTCTCGTTCTCCACGACCATCGCTCCCGGGTTCGCTGTCTTCAGCCTTCCTGACAATATGCCCATGATCTCCATCAGGGAATCCTTGATGAGCTTGAAGAAATTGATGGTTTTACGCCTCATCTTCATGAGAACGGTGGGGTGGTATGTTTTTTTCAACGCCTTGTCCCGGCGTTTCACTCCCCTCGCCGTCAGCTGGTCATGGTAGCGCAACATCCAGAGAAGGAGGGGGTATTCGTCTTTGTACAGGATGTGGCTCATCTTCACCAGGTTGCCTTCCCGTGCGCTTTCCTGGAAAATTACCTCCATGC
Organism: Clostridia bacterium; assembly: GCA_046484975.1. Lineage (GTDB taxonomy): Bacteria > Bacillota > Clostridia > DUPQ01 > DUPQ01 > JAWOHX01. The sequence continues at coordinate 8,487 of JAWOHX010000002.1, read as the reverse complement.
CGGTGCTTTCCACATCCAGCTTCCCGCAATAGCGGGCATCGTCGGAAAGAAAGAGGGTAACGATGTAGCCTTCGAAATTCTTCAGGCATCTGTCCTTGGTGATCCGTTTCAGATAGGATGCCAGAAGGGTGGTGGCCACGATGACCAAAATGGTAATGGTGAATGGATCCATCAGGTTCTCCTGCTGTTTTTCTTTTATTCTACAGCAAGCCGCCATGTTTTCATAGACATGGATTCCAGTCGCGAAAAATCGAAACGATGTTGACATAGCATTGACAAAAGGCCTTCATGAAGGAATAATGGAATAAGCAAAGCTTGGAGGTGAACATGCTCACAGCCCAGTTCAACGATTCATTTCCCCCAATCATCGATGGGGTGGCAAATGGTGTGCGCCAGTATGCCTACTGGCTGAACAGGAAATATGGGGACGCATATGTGGTGGTCCCTGAGTTCCCCAACTACACAGACCGTGAGGAGTACGAGGTCATCCGTTACAAATCCATCCCCTTCCTTCCGAGGAAGCCCTACCGGATCGGGCTTCATGGCATCAGTTTTGAATGCAGGAGGGTCCTCTCCGAAATCCCACTGGAGATCATCCATGCCCACACCCCGTTTTCATCCGGTGTTTTTGCCAGGCAGATCGCCAAGGAAAAAAGAATCCCTCTGGTGGCAACCTTCCATTCACAATACTATTATGATTTCAAGGACAAGCTTCTCTCGGACATCATCACACAGCAGGTGATGGACGGCATCGTGTACTACTATGAAAAGGCCGACGCCGTTTGGACAGTGAACAAGCGCACGGTGAAGACCCTGAAGGACTACGGGTTCAGGGGGGATGTCGATGTGGTCAGGAATGGCACGGACATGGAGATGCCTGCGGATTACGAGGCCAGGAGAAGCCAGATGGACAAGCGCTACAAGCTCTCCCCGGATGACTTCGTCCTTCTGTACACAGGGCAGCTCATCTGGCACAAGAACCTGCGGCTCATTGCGGAAAGCCTCCTGGAAATCAAGAAAAACAAGACCCCGTTCAGGATGTTCTTTGTCGGCGCGGGGGAAATCGAGATGGATCTGAAAAACCTGGTCTTCGAGCTGGGGCTGCGCAAGGAGGTCATCTTCACAGGGCAGATCATGGACCGGGACCTTCTGAAAAGCATGTATGCACGGGCGGACCTTTTCCTGTTTCCCTCCCTCTACGACACCTTCGGCCAGGTGGTCCGGGAAGCCGCCGCCCTCCGGTGCCCCTCTGTGCTCATTGAGGGATGCAACGCGGCGGAAGACATCATCGACTCCCAGAACGGGTTCCTCTGCGAGAACACCCTGGACAGTTTCACCCGGACAGTCCTGAATGCCATGGGCAACAGGGACCTTCTCGGAAAAGTCAGCGACAATGCCCTGGCCACCCTCCCGGAAGGCTGGGAAAAAATCGTGGATGAATCCTTCATCAAATACCAGGACATCATCCGGGCTTATCAGCGAAGAAAACGAAGACCCTGGTGAAACCGTTTTTTACATGAAATCCTTCAGGAATCCCCTGACAGTCTCCATGTCATGTGGCATGTCCACCAGAGGCGTCCCATCTGCCAGAAAGGGTATCCGGTCATGGTACAGGGGTGTTTCTTTTTGATACAGGATTCCAATGGGGATTTTCTCCCCCCACTCCATGGCCTTTTTCATGGCGGCCAGCCTGTCTGAAGGATCATGATCCTGTCCGATGTCATAGACCCTCTTTTTGTACCATTGGTAGGTATTCACCTTGTTGAAGCTCACACAGGGCTGGAGGATATCCACCAGGGCGTAGCCCCTGAACTGGATGGCTTCCTTCATCACCACCTTGAGATGCTCCCTATTGCCCGTGAAAGCCCGGGCCACGAAACCGGCTCCCATGGCCAGTGCCACCAGCAGGGGATTCATGGGTTCGTTCAGTGTTCCAAGGGTCTGCACCCCCGTCACATGTCCCCTGTCCGTGGTGGGGGACGCCTGGCCCTTGGTCAGCCCATAGATCTGGTTGTCGTGGACAAAATGGGTGAAATCCACATTCCTGCGGATGTTGTGGATGAAGTGGTTTCCCCCTTCCCCGTAGGAATCCCCGTCCCCGGTGTCCACGATCACCGTCAGTCCGCTGTTGGCGATCTTCGCTGCGGCGGCAGCCGGCAGGGCCCTTCCGTGCAGGCCGCAGAAGCCGTTGGCGTTGATGTATTGTGGTGTCTTGGCCGCCTGGCCGATGCCTCCCACGACAAGGACTTCATGGGGTTTCAGGCCCAGGTCGTTCAACACCTCCCGGAGGGATTCCAATATGGCAAAATTCCCGCAGCCCGGACACCAGGCTGTTTCCATGGTTTCAAATTGTTTTTTCATCCTCGTCCTCCTTTGAGTTCGTCGGCGATTTCCATGGGTGACAACGGCCTTCCGTCATATTTCAGTACGCAGGCATCGCACCGGATTCCCGTCCGCTCCCGAACCAGTGATGCCAGCTGTCCTGTGGCATTCTGTTCCACATTGACGATGCGTTTGGCCATTCCCGCCTTTTCCATGAGCAGGGTGTCGGGAAAAGGCCAGATGTCCCCGAAAACCAAAGCGCCGACACGCTCCTTCCCCCGGTTGAGAATTTCCACCGCTTCCCGAATGGGTCCGTCCAGGGACCCCCAGGCCAGAAGCAGGGTTTCCGGATTTTCTGCCCCGACATAGGCAGGCTCCTGCATCTCCCTTGACAAAGCCTCCAGTTTTTTCATCCTCTTGTCGGTCATCAGGACTTTCATGTTTGCATCCTCGGTGATATGCCCATGCTGGTCATGCTCGTCACTGTCAACAACCACCCTCGTACCGGGGATTTTCCCCGGGATGACCCTGGGGGATATGCCTGTTTTTGTCATCTCGTATCTCCTGTACTCTCCGGGTTTTTCAAGGGTCTGGCACAGGAACCGGTCGATCTGGATGTTGTCCAAGTCGAAGGAATCCACCGTGGCAGAGGAATCCGCCAGGTACTGGTCTCCCAGAAGGATGACGGGAATCTGGTATTTGTCCGCCAGATGAAACGCCCGGACGGTCTGGTAAAAAGCATCAGAAGGGTTCCGAAGGGCGATGACCGCCCGGGGGAATTCACCTTGCGAGGCGGATATCACGAATTTCAGGTCAGCCTGCTCCGTCCGGGTGGGAAACCCGGTGACCGGCCCGGGCCTTTGCATGTTCAGCACCACAAGCGGGATCTCCATCATCCCTGAAAGCCCCAACGCCTCCACCATGAGGGAAAAGCCTCCACCGGAGGTCCCTGTCATGGCCCTGACCCCGGCATAGGAAGCCCCGATGGCCATGTTGATGGCGGCGATTTCATCCTCTGCCTGTTCCACCACCATCTTTGCCTGCTCCATTTTCTCCGCCAGGTGATTCATCACCCCGGTGGAAGGCGTCATGGGATAAGCGGAATAGAACCTGCAGCCTGCTGCCAGTGCTCCCATGGCAATGGCCTGTCCGCCATTGACGAGGATCCCCTCGTTCCTGGCCGGTTTTTTGATTGCATATACGGGCTTCGCCATGGCAAAGCCAGCCTTGAAGGCCTCCATGTTCTTCTCCCTGATATCCTTTTGGTCGAAGACCTCACGGACGGAAGCAAGCACATGGGTCAGTTCCAGGTTGAACAGGCGAAGCACCGCTCCCAGTGCCACGCTGCCCGACACCCTTGGGTTCCCAATGCTTTTCGCGGCTGCCTTCAGAGGCAGTCTCATCACACCCTTGTGGTCCGTTTCCAGTTCCTTGTCACAAAGAAGGAATCCCTTTTTTTTCAATCTTTTCGCATGGATGTCCACGGTCTGCCCGTTCAATGCGATGATGCCGTCGAGCTCATCCCAGTGGGCGGTGATCCGTTCATCTCCAAAACGGACCTGGGTGAAATTATGGCCTCCGCGGACCCTGGACATATAGTCTTTTGTGGAGAAGATCTCGAAACCCTGCTTCTTCAATATTTTTTCCAGGAGTGTGGATATGGTCTCCATCCCCTGTCCTGCTTCCCCTCCGATCAACACGTTGAAAAACATCCGTGTCACCTCGCCTTCTTTCATTACCCTTCCATTGTACCTTTTTTCCTCTGGTATTCCTACCCCTGGTTCCCCTGCCCCCTCATATCTGGTATGATGGATACAGAAAGACAAGGAGGCCGGGAAGCATGAAGAAACTGACATATGTCCTTATTTTGCTCTTATCAGTCGCCCTGCTGGCATTCGGTTCGCTGAAGGTCTTCCAACTGATGGAAAAAGCAGTGGAGACCCCTTCCCCCTCCGCCACCCTCCCGGAGGCCACACCCATCCCTTCCCTTCTCCTGCTCCCCGGTGCCGGGCCGCCCGCTGTTTTGGAATGGGAGACCTCTTTCGGGGACCTGGCGTTCCGGTTTTCCAGAACGACCTGGCTTGCGGGGCTGAACGACGGTTCCATGTTCCCCATGCTGGATGAGGTGAAGACGGATGATGCTGGAAACGCTATCTTTTCCGGGGAAGAATCCATCATGTTCTCCAGCGACCGGGCACCAGACCGTGTTTTTATCCGCATCTATGCCGGAGACGGCAGCATGATCCTTTCGGAGGAGCTGGACGGCAATCAACTTCCCATCCCTGACATCCAGGATGAATACAGGTACGAGGTGGACATGGCCTGGGAAAGCCCCGGGAACGAGTACAGAGGCACCCACTCATATGTGTTCAACCTGTCCCTGGACCTGCCGGTGGAATTCCTTTTCGACAAGCTCACCGTCAGCCAGGGGGACTTCGTCAGCATCCGGGTGAGGAATCTGAATGAGGATCAGGTCCCCGTCCTTCATCAGGGCATATTCCAGCGGTTCGCATTCTTCATGGATGGCCGGGACCATGTGGGCGTGATTCCCGCAGGGTATTTCACCAAGTCCGGCTCCTATTCGATTGAATACGGGATCCTGGGGGGTCCGCTGGAAAAGGAGACGCTGACGGTGGTCCCTTATGGTTTCAAGACCCAGTACCTTTTCATCAACGAGGAAATCGCCTCGGCCACCCGCAATGAAGCTTCCAGTGTGGAGTATGCCAAATATTTTGTTCCCGTACGGCACCAGTCCAGCGAGGAACGCTATTATTCCGAACCCTTCGTCATCCCGGCCTACGGGAACCTGTCCACCGAGTTCGGGGAAACCAGATACGTGAACAACGCACCCACCTCCTACCGCCACTCAGGCCTGGACATCGGCAACGTGATCGGCTACCCCATTTATGCTGTCAACAGGGGCAGGGTGGTCCTTTCCATGTACCTGATCTCCACCGGCTGGACCATCGTCATCGACCATGGGCAGGGGCTGTTCAGCGTGTATTTCCACATGAACGAGCTCATCGCGGAAAAGGACGAGATGGTGGAGAGGGGCCAGCAGATCGGCTACATGGGCACCACTGGTTTTTCCACCGGTTCCCATCTCCATTTCACCATGTCATACTATGATGTGAACATCGAACCCGGATACCTGCTGGTGGGAGAACCCATCACCAAGGAGAACCAGTTGCTGTATCTCAGCGATCCAGATACACCTTGAATATGCCGTATCCCGCGTCATCCATCTCCCCGTAGGGGATGAAAAGCATGGCTGCACTGTTGATGCAGTAGCGAAGCCCGCCCTCTTCCACGGGTCCGTCCCGGAAGACATGGCCCAGGTGGCTGTCCCCGATGCGGCTCCGCACCTCCACCCTGGGGATGCCTAAGGATAAATCCTCCACATAGACCACCACGTTCTTGTCAATGGGACGGGTAAAACTGGGCCATCCGGAACCGGAATCATATTTGGCCGTGGATGCGAAAAGGGGTTCCCCGGTGACGATGTCCACATAGATGCCCTTCTCCTTGTTGGTGTAATAGAGGTTGTTGACCCGAATCTCCGTCTTGTCCTCCTGGGTTACGGCATACTGGAGGTCCGTCAGCTTCGCCTTGATTTCTGCCGGGGAAGGTTTGGGATATTTCCTGACATCGATGAACGGCTTTTCATTGGGGATTTTCCCCAGATCCACGTGGCAGTAGCCGGAAGGGTTCTTGATAAGGTAATCCTGATGGTATTCCTCGGCCAGGACATAGTTCCTCAAAGGCTGCACCTCCGTGGCAATGGGCTGGCTGTATTTGACCGCTTCCAGGTTCTTCACCCTCTGGATGACCACAAGGTCCTGTTCATCCACATAATATATACCGGTACGATACTGGGTTCCCCAGTCGTTTCCCTGGTTGTTGATCCGGGTGGGATCGATGATGCTGAAAAAATATTCCAGCAGCTGTTCCAGTCCGATGATCTCCGGGTCATATACCACATAAACCGCTTCCGTATGACCGGTGGATGCGATGGATTGGTAGTCCGTGTCTGCGCTCTTTCCGTTGGCGTAGCCCCCATTGGTGTACACCACGCCGGTCATCCTGTCGAAAAATGCCTGGACGCCCCAGAAGCAGCCTCCCGCGAGGTAGATTTCCCCGTAGCGGCTGTCCGCGTAGTTGGCGGTGAAGGCATCCGAAGTGATGATTGTCTCCTGGTCGCAGACTTCCGTGGCTGTTTCAACGGCGGGGGATGTCCTGCCGCTGATCAAGGCAATGGAAACCCCCGCCAGCCCGATGACCAGGGCAACCGCCAGAATATATATGATTGTCTTTTTTCCCATGTTCATTCTCCTGTTTCTGTTATATACCATATCTTACCCTGTTTTACCTGTTTTATTCCCCGGTTGCATCCTTTACATCCCCCTGCTGCGGTGATATCATATGGGAAAATAACTGGGAAAGGAAGCCCGTGAAACAAAACGCCCTTGCATTGCGAATATCAGGGAAAAGCCGCCTGTTCTACGGGTGGGTGGTGGTCCTGGTCTCTTCTCTTTCTGTTTTTTTCTCCGGCCCCGGACAGACTTTTTTCTTTTCCGTTTTCATTGACCACTACATCCGGGACTTCGGCTGGAACCGGTCTGCTGTTTCCAGCCTGTATTCCATCGCCACATTGATTGCGGGCGTGGGTTTGTTTCTCATCGGGAAAATGGCGGACAAGCATGGATCGAGGAAAATGCTCCTGGTCGCTGTCGCCCTCCTGGGGGCCGCTTGCCTGTGGAACAGCTTCATCTCAGGTCTCTGGATGCTGTTCATCGGCTTTTTCATCGCCAGGCTCTTTGGCCAGGGTTCCATGACACTCCTGCCCTCCACCATCGTTCCCCGTTGGTTCTTCCGGAAAAGGGCCCTGGCATTCAGCTTCATCGCCATCGGCGGTGTAGCAGGCTCCGCCATCATGCCTCCCTTGAACACCTTCCTCATCCGCACGATGGGCTGGGGGCCGACATGGCTTTTCTGGGCCCTGCTTCTTTGGTGCTTCTTCCTTCCCGTCGTGGCCTTGTTCCTGTTTGACAGGCCGGAGGAGCTGGGTCTCCAGATGGACAACGAGAAGCAGGAATCCATGGAAGATGCCAGGGACAGGAACACCCTCGAGCAAAACACCTCCTTCACCCTGAAGCAGGCTGTGAGGACACCTTCCTTCTGGCTCATTCTTTTCAGCCAGGTGATGAGCCCGATGATCTCCACTGGCATTGTCTTCCACTTTGTTTCCATCATGGGGACAAACGGCCTGGAAGCCACCAGCGCCGCCCTTTTGCTGAGCATCATCGCCATGGTCAGTTTTCCGACCAATCTTCTGGCGGGGATTGCCCTGGACAGGGTCCCCGTCCGTTATGCCGTCGCCTTCGTTTGCCTCATGCAGTGCATTGGCCTTCTGGTGGTGGCAAATGCAACCACCTTCTCCACTGCCGTTGTCTTCGCCACGGTACAGGGGATTTCCATCGGAGTCCATTCTGTTTCCGGCGCCGTTGTCTGGCCCAATTATTACGGCATGCGCCATCTGGGAAGCATCCGTGGGCTGGTGATGGCCCTGATGGTTGTCGCATCCGCGCTGGGTCCCCTGCCGCTGGGTCTGGGCTTCGACTTTTCCGGCAGCTACCGGCCCGTGCTTCTGGGTCTGGCGATATTGCCCTTTTTGGGTATGTTCACCGGGATACTGGGGAAAAAGCCGCTGCTTCAGAAGCGCGATAAAAAAGAAGCAGGCCATGCAGCCGCTTCATGAATCCGCCTGAACAGGTATCAGCAAACGCTCAATGCCCGCCTTCGTTCATATCCTCCAGCCTTTTCAGGATGGTGAGGAAAAGCCTTTCGTCAATGGCGGTTGCCCAAACGCCGCTCCGGAAGCGTTCCTGGCGGATGAGATAGGTCAGGACCGCCCTCAGCAGTTCGTAGTCACCCTGTTCCACTGCCGTCTGGAAGCTGTAACCATAGTTCCCCATGTGCTGGTCCAGATAATCCATATAGTAGTCCATGGAAATATTACTTTCCCAGAATTTGCTCACAAACTCCATCACCTCGATGTCATAGGAAATCAGGAGCATCCGTTCCAGTTCTTCCTCTTCCGTTTCATCCTGGCTGTGCCTGTAAAATGAGTTGTCTTCGTTCTCAAAATACCCGATGAACTCCGTC
>JAWOHX010000126.1:0-32920 GCA_046484975.1 Clostridia bacterium | reverse complement strand
GTATTCAAAAGATAATTTCAACTCAAAAAGCGGAAGTAATCAAAAGATATTGACACAAATATGGCGGCACCAGGCTACCGGAGGGGCCTGTCGACACTTCCATCTAGCATCAGCTGGTATGGTTTTCCGTTGTCAGACATATTCCTGTAATAGACATATTCCCGAATGATCCAATACTCACCAGCAGGCATGCCTGATATCATCACAGGGGAAGATCCGTCGAGGGCGGCCCTGTAGAAACCTTTTTTGGATGCGGATGGATTGAAGTAGAACAGCCACTCACCATGGACATGCAGGTAAACCCCGGACTCACTGCCTATCCTTGTCCTCCCACCGCCGTCCGTCCTGACCTTACAGATGATCCCGTTTTCCAATCCCCCGCCCAAAGACATCTGTATATAGTATATCCAGCCGTCAACCACCTGGATATGATGGCTTGCTTCGTTGTTTACCCTTGTCCTTTCACTTCCGTCGATTTTCACTTTGTAGATTTTCCCCCCATCACCGGCATTGGAGTAGTAGACCCATTCCCCGGACACATTGATATGCCAGGCTGTATCCCGGCTCAGTTCCGTTCTCTCTGAAGCATCGGTCCGCATCTTTGATATGTTCCAGTTTCCATCCCTGTATTCCGTGTAAAAGATCCAATCGGATACGACAATAGCCTGGCCAACCACATGGCCACTCAGTTTTGTCCTCGTCCCCCCTGCCGTCCCCATCTTGTAAAGCATGCTGTCCATCCCGTTGATATAATAGATCCAATCCCCCACAATGTTCAGGTAGCTTCCTGGGTCGTCGCTTATTTTCATCAGGGAAATCCCGTCTGTCCTGGTCCTGTAGATCCCCGTGTCCGGACTTGTATTGATGGAATGATATATCCACTCCCCCTGCGCGGCGATGAATGCACGATGAACCAGGTTCCCCGCACTGTTCCCGTGGATCTGTTCCGTTTTCGGTGGTATGGGAGTCGGCGATGGTGAGGGCAAGGGTGTAGGAGATGGGGATGGGGATGGGGAAGGCACAGGAGAAGGTGAAATGGAAGGTGATGGGGTGGGAAGGGGCTTCTGTGAGGGTGAAGGGGATGGTGAAGGCGAGGGTGAAGTCACAGGGGATGCAACCGGGGATGGCACGGGAGATGGCCTGCGTGTCGGGAGAGGGCCTGGCTCATATATGGGCTCTGAGGGAACAACCGTCGGAGTGGGTGTTCCGTTTTCAATCCTGCCTCCATACAACCACCTGCATCCTGAACACAGGAGAAAGGATGCGGAAATAGTAAAGATGAGCAGTGTTTTGATCAAATGCCTCATAATGCACTCCAGAGCCGAATGTCACGAATCGTTTCGCGAGTACCCGAATTTGCGACCAACGGGATCCTATTCTTGGTAGAACAAAGCGAAACCGGGTACTCGGTGTTATGTGCTTTTGCTCCCACCTTGACGAAATTTAATTCTTTCATAGCTCCATTGATTCATTTATTCCTAACAGGACACAATCGATCCCAAGTTTTTTTACCTCATCATGAAAGTGCTTCTCATTAGCAGGATTCGCATTCTTTCGATGTAAACCAGCGCAGTTATAGTGGCATGGAATAACAATTCTTGGTTTAATCATTTCAACAGCCTCTAATGCTTCATTTTCATCCATTGTGTTATGTACTCTTCCGCCACCTATTGGGATCATTAAAACATCTGGAGAGTTGATTGTCTTCCATTCATCTCTAAGGATGATAGTGTCCCCTAAATTGACTAATACTATTTTATCAATACGTATCTCAAAGCCGATAGAACCCCACCCGATTCTTTCATATGGACCAGGCTGCAACGTTTTAGAAAACGGTCCCAACTTCATTGTTAATGGCCCATGAGCGGTTTTTATTCCAGTTATTTCAAGCTCATCTACATTTATAGTTTCAAAAGGAGCAATGGTATGGAGATTTTTAATTTCAGTAGTAAAGGCAAGTCCTCTGTCTCTTGGTCCTAACAGCAAGCGTTTTGTGTTTGTTTCCATTGCCATTGTTTTATTACATATTACCGATGCACCTGATTTTTCTGCTATCCTTTCAACATGCCAGTAATGATCTGGATCGCCATGTGTTACCAATATATGAGTTGCATCAGCCCATTCAACCTTTGGGATTAGGCTTTTCAGCCATCCTTTAAAAAGATAAAAACCCCCACCGGGATCAATAAGTATTTTTTTATCTTTGGACTTGACTGAGAATGTGTTATATCCAAAAAATGATATTTTCATCTTCTCACTCCTGCCATTGAATTGATGGACAATTACACATAACTCTGGCGTCTTAGCCTGTTGAAAAATGGAGCTGGGGAAGGGATTTGAACCCTCGACCTATTGATTACGAATCAATTGCTCTACCACTGAGCTACCCCAGCTTTTATATCCACATTAATTGCCCGTCAGCAGTTTGTCAAGCAGTTTCCCAAGTTCCTCCAGCTGTTCCTTCAGCCTCTCGTACTGCTCCTTCAGCTCAGCCAGTGTCTCCTCATCGATGACCTCACCTGGGTCGGATGGATCAACCGGTCCGGGCTCTATGATGAAATCCCTGAACATGTTATTGAGTGCCTGGCTAACATTGAGTCCCCTGCCATAGATGAACTCCTCCTTGTCCTGAAAGCCTACGATCACGTCCCTGATCTCCGGAATGGCCGAAGCACCGGATGCCCTGATATAGATGGGCTCCACATACAGCACGCTGTTTTCGATGGGAATGACAAGCAGGCTTCCCTTGTACACGTCTGAACCGCTCTGTCCCCACAGGGTGATGTTCTTGGACACCTCATCGATCTGGTTGATCATGACCTCGATTTGGTACGGTCCCAGGATATTGAAGCTCCTTGGATACTTGTAAAGAATCAATTCGCCATAATGAGCATAGCTGTTCCGGGCTGTCAGCCAGGAGACCATGTTGTGTCTATCCACACTGGACGGAGTGAAGGGCCTTACCAGGATGAATTCCTCCGTGGAAGAGACCATGGGCAGTTTCATGTTGATGTAGTAGGCATCAATGTCCACCGTGGTGCCAAGGCTCCTGTCGCTGGGATATTTGGCGATGTCCCACAGGTCCTGCTGGCTGTAGAAGGTATCCACTTCATCCGGCGTCAGGTGGTACTTCTTGAGGATGTCGGTTTGAAGCTTGAACAGTGTTTCCGGGTATTTCATGTGTTTCTGTACTGTCTCCGGAAGGGGCTCCCTTTTCAGGATCCCCGGATAAATGGCGTCATAGGTGTTGATCATGGGATCTGTCTCATCAATGATGTAATATTCCACTTTTCCGTCATATGCATCAACGACCACTTTCACGGAATTGCGGATATAGTTGATGTCGCCCCGGAACTGGGAATACGGGATCTTGTCGGTGACGGTATACCCATCCATCACCCACATCAGTGTGCCTTCATCTGTCAGGAGGATGAACGGGTCGCTGTCGATGACCAGGAATGGTGCACCCTTTTGCACCCGGTCCACGATCTGGCGGTTCAACAGGAGGTCGGCACCTTTGGCATATCCTGATGTGATCAGGTTGATGTCCTGGTATTTGACGGCGTAAAGCAGCCGGTGTAAGCCTGAAAGAGGAATCCCTCCCAATCCTTCGTAGCGGGTCTCCCGGTTCCCGTCGTAATCAATCTCATCCGTCCCGTCAGCCCTGACGATGACATAATTGTCCGTCAGTTCCCCATAATAGATCTGGGGCCGTTCCACCACCAGTGAGGCATCCACACTCCGATGATCCAGACCGCTTAGCAAAAATTCTATCTGTCCCTGGTTGTTGGTGCGGTTGATGGGATTGATCACCACACCGTAACCATGGGTGTAACGGTATTTCGTGTTGATATATGATTTGTCAGGGAGCATCCCCGTGGAAATCTCCCTTGCGGATATGAATACAGGGGTTTTCTTGTTGTTGATGGTATAGTTCACAATGTCCCCGTCAAAGAATGTGTAGAAAAGCGTGTTGCTCTGGAGCTGGACGTTGGTGCGCAATGCAGATCTATAATCCAGAACTCTGATGTTCTCGATGGTTTCCATGTTCCGTTCCAGCATAGCCGGCGTGATGACTTCCGTCCCTTCGATGTCGATGACCTGGATCTTGTCGAGCCCATATGCCATCCTTGTCATTTCAATGTTGTATCTCAGGAATCGGCTTTCCAGGTCTTTTTCATTGGGCACCACCCGGAATGCCTGGACTCCAAGGGCTATGACGCTTGTGAGAATGAATATCACAGGGAACAAGGCGATGGTGATGGCCGTCAGCTTGAATTTCTTCCTGAAGAGGAAAACCAGGGCAGCGACGACAAGGACCACCAGGACATAAGGCATCATGCGGTAATATGTGAGCCAGACATTCACATCCACATACCCTCCTCCGGTGGCGCTTGCAAAATTCCTGTAAAGGATTCCCTCGGCATCCAGTCCATATCCGAAAATCCTCACCACCATTGCCAGGGCGCTTGTGAAGAGGATGTGGGCAAGGACCGGGGGTTGCTTGTAGTCATTGATATTCAGGTTCTGATAGGCAATGAAGAAGTTGATTGTATAATACAGGATGACATATATAAGCAGGAAGATGGACAAGCCTTGGAAATAGCTGTAAAGATTAAGCAGGAACGGCCTGGTGAACACATAGTAGCCAATGTCTTTTCCAATAACCGGCGCGTCGATGCCAAAAGCCTGGCTGTTGAAGAATTTCAAGGCGTTCAAGTACATGGTCTGGTTGACGATCAACCCGAATATCAGGCCGGCTCCCAATGCGGGAAGCCAATTGAAAAATTTCAGTTTCTCCAGTGCACGGTTCTTGAAAAATCCAGAAAGGTTTTTCCGGATGACCAGATTCTGGCCAAGAACCATCAAAAAAGCCAGCACCCCTGCAATGACACCGGTTCCAATCCTCCACATCAGGTTTTTCGTGTAAATCAAGGACAGTCCGCCTATCTCGTTGAGCTCGATGACATTGAGGTAAATCCTGGAAATCCCGATGGCCAGGAATGCCACTGCCGCAAGAAAGATGATGAGTATCGTCCTCTTCCTGCGGAACAGGCCCTTTATATTATATGAAGATTCAAACATGATTTCCCTCCTTAAAACAATGCATCGATGAACTGTCCCGCGTCAAAGGGTCTGAGGTCGTCTATTTTCTCCCCGATTCCGATGAGTTTGACCGGAATGTCCATCTTCCTGCATATAGTTATTACTATACCACCTTTCGCAGTACCGTCAAGCTTGGTCAGCACGATGCCGTCAATCCCAATCGCATCATTGAATTTCTCCGCCTGGTTCATGGCATTGTTCCCCGTGGATGCGTCCAGAACGATCAGTGTCTCAATCCGGGCTTCCGGGGCTTCCTTCTGGATCACCCTCTTCATTTTCTTGAGTTCCTCCATCAGATTCTGCTTCGTGTGCAGCCTGCCGGCTGTGTCGCAGATAAGCACATCCTTTTTCCTGTTCATTGCCGCATGGATTCCGTCGTGCACCACAGAGGACGGGTCGGATCCCTGTTTGCTGCCGACATAATCCGCATTCGCCCTCCCTGCCCATATTTCCAGCTGTTCCATGGCTGCCGCACGGAAGGTATCTGCACCGGCAATGAGGACTTTTTTCCCTTCACCGGCAAGATATGAGGCGAGTTTCCCGATGGATGTCGTCTTCCCGGTTCCATTGACCCCCACCACCAGAATGACATCAAGCTCCTGTTGGTTGGAAGAGAGACATTTTAAGGTTTTCCCTTCAGGAGCGTCCAGAATCCTGTAAAGCTCCTGTTTCAAAAGGTTTCGCACATCCCCGGGATGAGTGGCCTTATGCTCCCGGACTTGTTTTTTCAGGGTGTTCGTGACTTCTGAAGAAACATCCGCTCCAACATCGGCCAGGATCAGGGCTTCCTCAAGGGAATCAAAAAAATCCTCGTCATACCCTTTGAAATTCCGTATCGCCTCATCAAGCATGCTCTCGAAATGCAGTCTGGCCTTGCTGATTCCTTTCCGCAGCTTTTCAAAAAAACTCAAATCATGCCTCCTGCTGGTTCATCTTCATGGATACCACCTTGGATATCCCATGCTCCTGCATGGTGACCCCGTAGATGGAGTCGGAATATTCCATGGTACCCTTCCTGTGTGTAATCATGATGAACTGGGTGTTTTTCTTGTATTCACTTAAGTATTCCGCGAATTTGATGACATTTGCATCATCCAGGGCGGCTTCGATCTCGTCGAATATACAAAATGGCGCTGGATTCACTAGGAGGATGGAAAACAGAAGCGCGATGGCAGTGAAGGCCTTTTCTCCGCCTGACAGCAGCATCATGTTCTGAAGTTTTTTGCCAGGCGGCTGCACAATGATATCGATGCCGCTTTCCAGGATATTGGCTTCGTCGCACAATTCAATCCGGGCCTTCCCTCCCTCGAACAGCCTTTGGAATATCTCATTGAACTGTCCGTTGATGACCTCGAACTTCTCCGCGAATATTTTTTCCATGATGAGGTTCATCTCACGGATCACTTTGTACAGGTTCTCTTTGGATTCATGGAGGTCGTCCCTCTGACTTGTCAGGAACTGGTACCTCTCATTGGTCTGGGTATAGTCATCGATGGCATTGATGTTCACGTTTCCCAGTTCCCCAATGCCCGACCTGCAATCCCTGATTTCCTTTTTTGCCCTTTCGATGTTATCGATCTCACTGTGCCGCTGCATGGCTTCGTTATGGGTCAGATTGTATTCATCCCACATCCTGGCTTTCATCAAGTCCATCTCGGAGACAACCTTGGCCTGGTTGACCTCAACCTTGCCCATTTTGTTTTGCACAAGGATGATTTCCCGGTTTATTTCGCTGATCCTGTCCACATGCGCATCGGATTCCTCTTCTGTGCATTTGCGTATCCTTGTGAATTTTTCCACTTCCTTTTTGAGCATCGCTTTTGTTTCCTCAGGATTCTTCATGAGCAGCTTCTTCTCATCCGCAGTTTTCCGCAGAAAAATCTCATTGTCTCTCATTTCCTGGAGTTCGATGACCTTGTATTCATCTTTCTGCTCCAGCTCGCTTTTCTCATTGCTGAGCCTTTCCATGGCCTCGCTGGTGCTTTTTAAAGATTCCACGACGGAATTCAGGGAAACCCTCATGTCAGAGATGATCTCCGCCAACCGGTTCCTCTGTATCTTCTCATTCTCGCAGGACATCTCATATTCCGCGATACTGATTTTTTTCTTGTTTATCCCTGTTTCAGCCAGGGTGATCTCCTCCAGGAGGCTGCTGATGGAACCGGCATTGTTGCTCTTCTTATGCTCGAGGCCCTCCTTGTGTCTTTTCTGGGTCTCCAGTTCCTCCGAGATTCTGTGCTGTTCCCTGTCCAATGCCCCCATGGAGCCCTCTGACTGGATTTCCAGTGCTTTTTGTTCCTGGAGCCTGACTTCCATTCGCTCCAGCTTGCTTTTGGTTTCCGTCAGCATGGCTCCGGTCTGAAGGATGGCGGCTTCAACCCCTTCTATTTTTTCCTGCAATGAGCGTTTCTCATGTCTCAGATTCTCAATTTTTCTTTGGCGTCCGAGAATGCCCACGGTATTTTCGGTTTTTCCTCCGGTGATGGTCCCTTCCTTTGAAATGACTTCACCGGCCAAGGTTGCCACCATTGCCGTGCCCCCTGCCTTTTCCCATATTCGCAGGGCATTCTCATATTGGTCTGCAATCAGGACATCCGACAACAATCGTTCTATCATCTTCCCATATCGTTTTTCGCATTTGACAAATTCCACTGCATTGCCCAGGCATCCTTCCTCCTTATTCCACGGGACCCCATCGGTTGTTTTCTCTTTTCCCTTCATGTCCAGCGGAATGAATACCACTCTTCCATGATTGTTTTCCTGCAGATGGGCCATCCCTCTCCTGGCAGCCCCTTCGTCTTTTGTCACAACAGCCTGGAGATTAGGGCCCAGTATTCCTTCCAGTGCCTGTTCATATGCCTCGTCCGTGTCGATGAGCCTGCCCAGGACATTCACAATCCCAGTGAGTCCACTGTCTTCCTCACTGTTTTTTTCGAGTATCCATTTCACGGAATCTGCATAGCCTTCCAGTCTTTTATCCATCTCCGAAAGTATTTCGTGGTTGCTGTTGATGATGCCCAGTTTGTTGCCATACTCGTTGTTCTCCTGCCGTAGCATTCCAAGCTTATCTTCCAGTGCTTTCCTCTCTTGGCTGCCCAGGTTGATGTTTCCTTCCAGTTCCCTGCTTTCTTTTTTGATCTTCAGGACTTTTGCCTGTTCATCCTGTCTTTTCAGGAGCACGCTGTCTTTTTCCAGTCTCAGGTGCGCCAGTCTTTTTTCCGTCTGGATAAGGCTTTCATCGATGGATGCGTTCTCGTTCTGCAGGGTCCGCATGGCGAGCTTCAGCTCGGACAGATCATCCATCGATTCCATGACCTCGTTCTTCAAGCCCTGGATTTCCTTTTCCTTCTGGTTCATGGATTCCATCAGCCGGGCCATTTCCGCCTGGGCCTCCTCAAGCCTCCCGCTGAAATCCCTTTGCTCTTTGTTCAGGTATGCAATCCGTTCTTCCCGTTTCAAATAGTCGGCTTCAAGGATTTTCTTTTTCAGATCAATCTCCTGGATTTCCGTATCCATCCTCCTGATGTCCGAAACCACCGCGTTGATTTTTTCATGGATGATGGAAATTTCATGCTGTGCTGTTTCAATCCGCATGATGAAATCATTGAGGTCGCCTCTTGCCTTCTCCTCAGAGAGTTCCGTTTCCCTCAGTTTTTCCTTGTTTGCCTGGATGTCCGCATGGATTTCGGACAACATCACGTTGAGGTTGTCGATATGACCGTTGTAGGCCTCGATTTCCTCTGCATGCCTGGTTATTCTCTTTTCATAGATGTTGAGGTTATTGAGATAAAGGCCCACCTCAAGGATTTTAAGCCTGTCCCTCAGTACAAGATATTCCTTCGCCTTTTCTGCCTGGAGCCTCAGGGGCTCCAGCTGGCGCTCAATCTCATGGATGATGTCCGCCACCCGGACAAGATTTTCCTCGGTTTTCGCCAGTTTACGCTGGGCTTCCATTTTTTTGACCTTGTACTTCATGATGCCGGATGCTTCTTCAAAAATGGCCCTGCGGTCCTCGCTTTTCACACTCAATATTTCATGGATTTTTCCCTGGCCTATGATGGAATAGCCTTCCCTGCCCACTCCAGTATCCAGGAACAAGTCATAGATGTCCTTGAGCCGGCACTGGCTGCCGTTGATGGAGTATTCGCTTTCCCCGGAGCGAAAAAGCCTCCTGGTGACAATCACTTCGGTGTATTCGATGGGGATCCCCCGGTTTTCATTGTCAATGACAAGAGAAACCTCCGCATATCCCACGGCCCTCCTGAATTCCGTCCCGGAGAATATGACGTCCATCATTTTCGAGCCCCTCAGTTCCTTCGCGCTCTGTTCTCCGAGGACCCATCTCACGGCATCGGCCAAGTTGCTTTTCCCACTCCCGTTTGGTCCGACCACGCTGGTAATCCCCTTATGAAATTCAAGCACTGTTTTCCCTGCGAAAGATTTGAATCCCTGAAGCTCAATTCTTTTCAAATACATCAGATTTCCCCTGTCAGGCTGTAATACATTAAAACATGATATCATATTGCAGGATGATTTTCCATCAGGAATTGAATTCGAAGAACCCTCCTGGAACTCCCTCACGCCAGTGTTTCCTGATATCCGGGACATGAAACAGCCCGATTTTTTCTATCGGGCCAGAATCAGGGACTGTTGATATAGGCTGGTTTCAGAATTTTCCTTTTTTGTCATATTTCTTCAAGGCTTCCTCAGCGGCACCCTGCTGGGCTTTTTTCTTGCTGTTTCCTTTTCCCCGTCCGCTGGCCTTCTTGTTCACGTAAACCTCAATGATGAAAGTCTTGTCATGGTCGGGACCTTTTTCTGATTTGAGGATGTATTCGGGTTCCATGGAATAGAGTTCCTGTGTGAGATGCTGAAGCCTGGTCTTGTAGTCCTTGTTGTCTCCTGATTTGATATATTCAATGATGTACCTGTTCAAATGCTCGATGACAAACCGGCTTGCGCTTTCCATTCCCGCCTCCAGGTACAATGCGCCTGTTATGGCTTCGAATACATCCGCAATCACGGAATCATTGTTGTTGATTTTTTTTGCCAAACCCGAAGGCCCAATGATGATGAGCTTGTCCAGGGAGAGCTTTCTCCCCACTTTGGCCAGTGTGTCCCCGCAGACAGCATATGCCCTTGTGACGGTCATCTCCCCTTCCTGGAGATAGGAATGCACCTGAAACAGGTAATTGCTGATGGCAAGCTGAAGCACCGCATCCCCGAGGAATTCAAGTTTTTCATAATTCTCAAACTTGTTCCCCGAGACATGGGTCAGGGCATTCCGGATCAGTGCTGAATCCTCAAACCGATGACCGGTGATCTTTTCAATGGACATGATTCTTTTATCCAGTGTCTTCATTACTCTACAAACTTCCTCACGATCAGGCTGGCGTTATGCCCTCCGAATCCAAAGGAATTGGTCAGGGCAGTGTCGATTTCTGCATCAATCCCCTGGTTCGTGACCAACCTCTTCAGGTTGCACTCCTCATCCGGGTTCTCATATGCGATTGTGGGTGGAATGAAACCGTCCCGTATGGCCAGGATGGAAAGGATGAATTCCAAAGCACCAGCGGCGCCCATCAGATGTCCGGTCATGGATTTGGTGGAGCTGACATAGGGGACACAACCCTGGGATTCGAACACTTTCACAATAGCATAGGTCTCCAGCTTGTCATTGAGGGGCGTCCCTGTGCCGTGGGCATTGATGTAACCAACGTCTTCGGGGCCGATGCCGCTGTCCTTGAGACAATTCCTCATGCATCGGACCGCTCCGTCTGCCTCAGGTTCAGGCGCTGTGATGTGGTAGGCGTCGCAGGTACATGCATACCCGGTGAGTTCCGCCAGGATGACTGCATTTCTTGCAAGCGCATGTTCCAGCTCCTCCAGGATGACCACAGCGCCGCCTTCCGCCATGACGAACCCGTCCCTGCACCGATCGAAGGGACGGCATGCCTTCAAGGGATCCGTGCTTTGGGACATGGAGCGGTTCGCCGCGCAGAACCCGGCGAAACCCAGCTCCAGCAATGGGGCTTCCGCACCACCCGCGAACATGATGTCCGCTTCTCCCCGCTGGATGATCCTGCAGGCATCCCCGATGGCATTGGCGGAGGAGGCGCAGGCGGTCACGATGCATTCCACGAAACCTTTGGCCTTGTATTCGATGGCCACCCTGCCTGCGCCCATGTTGGCAATCATCATCGGAACACTGAACGGACTGATCCGACCCACTCCCTTTTCCTTGATGATGTCATATTCCCTGATCAGGGAATCCATTCCACCGATTCCCGAGGAAATCAGCACTCCCATTTTTTCATGGTCAATTGTCTCCAGGTCCAGTCCGGACTGGGTGAACGCCTCCTTGCTTGCCGCCATTGCAAACTGGCAGTAACGGTCCATCCTTCTGGCGTCCTTCCTGTCCATGTAGTTCTCCGGTATGAAGTTTTTAATCTGAGCAGCCACCTTTGTAGGTAAGTGCTCAGTATTAAAAGTGTCTACGAGACTTATCCCGCATTTACCGGCCTTGATGCTCTGCCACAGCTCGTCCACATCCAGACCCAGCGAACAGACTGCACCCATGCCGGTCACTACCACTCTTCTATTCATTTGTTCCTCCTGAAGTAAAAAAGTGCATTACGCACTTTTTTACTTGTTGTTTGTAATGTAATTGACCGCATCACCCACGGTAACAATTTTCTCAGCGTCGGTGTCCGGGATGTCAATGCCAAACTCATCTTCCATGGACATCAGCAGTTCCACGATGTCAAGGGAATCCGCCCCGAGATCCTCAATGAAAGCCGCTTCCATGGTCACTGCACTTTCTTCCACTCCCAGCTGATCGATGATAATTTTTTTTACTTTTTCAAAATCCATTTTTTTTGCCTCCTCAGTGAATTTATTTATATGATATATATTCAGTATTGAATATACTACATAACCATGCCGCCGTCTACATGTATCACCTGTCCGGTGATGTAGGACGCCTCGTTGCCGGAGAGAAACAGGATGATTCCTGCGACATCGGAGGATGTCCCGAACCTTCCCGCGGGGATGATCTGAAGGTACCGGTTCCTGATGTCCTCGTTCAGGTCCCTGGTCATGTCGCTTTCAATGAATCCCGGAGCCACCACATTGCAGGTGATGCTTTTTTTCGCAAGCTCCTTTGCCACGGATTTTGAAAATCCGATGATGCCTGCCTTGGATGCGGAATAATTTGATTGCCCCGCATTCCCTGTGATGCCTGACACCGAGGAGATGTTGATGATTCTTCCCCAGCCTTTCTTGACCATTCCCCTGACGCAGTTGCGGGTACAGTTGAACACACCTTTCAGATTGACGTCGATGACCTTGTCCCAGCTTTCCTCGTCCATCCGCATGAGAAGGTTGTCCCTGGTGACGCCTGCGTTGTTGACCAGGATATCCACCGTCCCCCATCTGTCGTTGATTTTTTTAACCATTTCCTCTGTTTGGGAAAAGGATGAAACATCCACCGTGAGGGCCATATAGGAATGCCCGTTGGCTTCCATCTCCTTGATAGTCTCCTCATAAGGCTGGGACATCCCGGTGGCCGCCATGGCAACATTCGCCCCCTGCCTTGCATATGCCAAAGCGATTTCCCTTCCAATCCCCCGGCTGGCGCCGGTAACAAGTACATTTTTCCCGGTGAAGCTCATAGCACCATCCCCTCCAGTTCCTTCCGGGTGGCCTCCAGGGTCTGGTTGTCCTCCACGTTGAGCACCCGGACATCCCCATTGATTTTTTTGATCAAACCGCTCAGGACCTTACCAGGTCCGATCTCCACGAACGTGTCCACACCATAGTTGATCATATTCCGTATGCCGTGTGTCCACTTCACCGCATGGCTGACCTGCATAACCAGGAGGCCGCTGATGTCGCCCACTTCCCGTATGACATCCCCCGTCACATTGCTGACGACTTTTGCCTGCATCTCCCTGAAGGCGACACGCTCCAGCTCCGCTGCAAGCTTCTTGCCGGCTCCCTTGAGCATCTCGCAATGAAAAGGTGCGCTGACGGCCAGGGGAATCACTCTTTTGGCACCTTTCATTAAAAGAATTTCCCCCGCAACCTCAAGTGCTTTCTTTTCACCTGAGATCACGACCTGTCCCGGGCTGTTGAAATTTGCACAGGCGACAATCCCGGCACGTCTGGCTTCCCGGAGTGCATCCTCGACGTCCTCGTCCTCCATGCCGATCACTGCGGACATCCCTCCCAGTCCAGGTTCCACTTCCTGCTGCATGAACTGTCCCCTTTTCCGTACCAGGCGCAATGCATCCCGAAAATCCAATGACCCGGCATAGACATGGGCCGTATATTCCCCAAGGCTCAGGCCTGCGGCGTATCCGGCCCTCTGGTTGTCCTTCAGAAGTGGCAAAAGCATGGCATAACTGGCTGTGAGGATGGCGGGCTGTGTATATTCCGTGGTGGTGAGTTTTTCCATGGGTCCGTTGAAGACCAGTTCCTCCATGTCGTACCCCAGTGTTTCAGATGCAACCAGAAAAACATCCCTGGACTCCTGATGGGTATGGGCAATCTCCTTTGCCATTCCCACATACTGGGAACCCTGTCCCGAAAAAACAAAAGCCAGTCTATTCATGGTCATCCTTTCTATACCACACCCAGGTTGTTCCGGATGCTGCCGATGATGTTCTGTTCCGATAGTTTCTTTGCCTTGATGATAACGTTCTTGATGGTCTTTGCATTGGAACTCCCATGGCTTTTGATGACAAGCTCATTGATGCCGAGAATGGGTGCTCCGCCCAGGATGTCCGGGTCCACGGTCCTGGCGAAATCCCTCAGGTCTTTCTTGATGATCAGTGCGGACAGCTTGTTTTTGATGCTCTTCACCAGGATGTTCTTGATGTTGCGCATAAAAAACCTTCCACTGCCTTCCAGGAACTTCAACAGGACATTCCCGATAAAACCGTTGCAAACCATGATGTCCACGACCCCTTCAATGGCGTTGTTGCCCTCGATATTCCCATAGAAGTTCATGTTGCTGTTCTTCAGGAGCAAGTTTGCCTCCCTGGCCTCCGCGGTACCCTTCTGGTCTTCGGTGCCGATGTTGATCAATCCGATGGTGGGGTTTTCCTTGCCGTATAGGATTTTCATGTATTCCGCGCCGAACTTGGCAAACTGCAGGTAGCTCTCGGGCCTGCACTCGGAATTCAACCCTGCGTCGATGAGCAGGGACTGTCCCCTTTCCGTGGGGATGACGGCTCCCAAGGCAGGCCGTATGACGCCGTCCATCCTGCCGACGAGCAGAAGGGATCCCGCAAGAAGAGCTCCGCTGTTTCCTGCGGAGACAAAGGCATCCCCCTCCTTGCCGCAGAGCATCCTAAATCCTTGCACCATGGAGGATTTCGTCTTGTTTTTGATCGCCTGGGTCGGCGATTCATCGTTACCAATGGCTTCATCGGCATGGGTAAGGATAAGCCTGTTGGACGAAAAGCCCCTCTGACGGATGATTTTTTCCATGAGATCCTGATGTCCGATCAAATTGATTTCAAAGCCATCCTGTTCCTTGATGGCATCCATGCATCCGTTTACGATGGAATCCGGAGCTTTGTCGCCCCCCATTGCATCCACAAGTATACGCATCCCGTCTCCTTTTGGCTATATGCCGGTCAAAATGAATTTCCCCTTGAACACCTCGGTGTCATTCCTGTACACCATGACCCATGTGATGAAATTCATGTTCCTTATTTTCTTGACTTCCGCTTTTGCGATGAGTTTCTCGTCGGGCCTCACCGGCACCTTGTATTTGATGTTCGCCACGCCCACAAGCGCAGCATTTGCGTCAATGATGGAGATGGCGGTGGATTCCGCAAAAGAATAGATGAACTCACCACGCACCACATCCGTCTTTTCAAATGTCATGTCCTTCGTCGTTTCAAGGATGGCCATCCCTCTTTGATTCAGGGATACCTCCAGCAGGCTGCCCACGATGTCCTTGTTTCCGAGGGACTTGACTTTCTTCTGTGTGCTGTCTGCGATGTCCCTGATTCTTTCCCTCAGTTCCTTGATTCCCAGGTCTATCCTGTCCAGCCTTACGGTGGGTATGCTGACGGAAAGTCTTTCCGCAATCTGTTCATCCGTCAGGAACGGTTCATTGCTTATCATTCGTATGAGCCTATCATGCCTTTGCCTTTTGTGCTTTGTCGCTTTTGTTATCATAAAACCCACATTTCAAATAATTATTACCAGATAATAATTTATCATTTAATAGTATACTTTATCTTTTTTGAAAAGGCAATATCCCTGAAAATTATTTCCTTGCACCCTTGCAGCCCTCTTATGGACCGTCCGACATGATGTGGATGTTCTTCCACAGGTAGTCAATGCCGGAGTAGATGGTGGCCAGAACGGCGATGAACAGTAATATATCCGGAAGAATCCAAAGATTGATGATGCTCCCTGCCATGATGGCAACAACCGCAATGATCTGCAGGATGGTCTTTACCTTGGCCCATATGCTTGCCGCGATGATGATGCCTTTGCCTGCGGCGATGGTCTTTACCGCCATGATGAGGATTTCCCTGGTGATGATGATCATGGCAACCCAGCTGCTCAGTTCAAGCCGTTCCACCAGTACCACCAGGGCCGCAATCACCAGAAGCTTGTCTGCAACCGGATCAAGGAACTTTCCAAGAACAGTCACCTGGTTGAGTTTCCTGGCGAGATGCCCGTCAATGGTGTCCGTAATGGAGGCAATGATGAAGACTGCGATGGCGATGGGCATCCCATGGGTATTGAGGAAGGCAGACAGTCCTGCAGGATAAAAAGAATACGCGGGAACCGCAAAAAACATGAATACTGGAACCAGAAGGATCCTCAACACCGTGATTTTATTCGCAAGATTCATATTTGTGCCTCTCCTATAAATGAATGCTCATGGATGTTCAGCAACTTCACCGGTACGATGTCCCCGATGCCCAGAGGTTCCCTGCTTGCGACATAAGTGACCCCGTCGATCTCCGGTGCCTGCATATAGGACCTCCCCTCATAGAACAAGCCGTCATCCGATACTGATTCGATAATTATATCATAATTCCCCCCGAGCCTTGCAATGTTCTTTTCCATGGACAGTTGTGTCTGCAGGGCGAGAATTTGCTCTTTCCTTTGTTCCTTCACCTTGGCCGGGACCTGGTCTTTCATCCGGTAGGCGGGCGTGCCTTCCTCCCTGTAGTATGGGAATACCCCCACATGGTCAAAACTGCTCTCCCGGATGAAATCCATAAGGATGTTGAAGTCCTCTTCCGTCTCCCCGGGGAATCCTGTGATGAAGGTGGTTCTGATCACCAGCCCACTGATGTTTTCTCTGAGCTTCCGGATCAGGCCCCCGTATTCTTTTGGTCCTGATTTCCTTCCCATGCGCCTGAGGACGTCCGCACTGGCATGCTGGAAGGGGATGTCCAGGTATTTCAGCACTTTTTTGTTTCCTGCCATCTCACGGATGAGGCCTTCGGTGATGTTCTCCGGATAGCAGTACAGGAGTCTGATCCACCGGATGCCTTCAATGCCAGACAATGCACGGAGCAATGCTTCCAGCCGAAATTCCCGATACAGGTCATATCCATAATATGTGGTGTCCTGGGCGACAAGAATCAGCTCCTTGATTCCTTTTCCCGCAAGAACCAGAGCCTCTGAAAGGATGTCCTCCATCGTCCTGCTCCGGTATTCTCCCCGGATGGCGGGGATGGTGCAGTAGGTGCAATGGTTGGAACAGCCGTCGGAAATCTTGAGGTATGCACTTTTATGCGGGGAGCAGAGCGCTCTTTCCATGTTCAGGAATCCAATGTCCCTGGATTCCCCCATGAAATTCTTTTTTTCCCCCGTCTCGATGATGGCAGGGATGTCCTTGATGAAATCGATGCCGACGGTATAGTCAATCTCCGGGATTTCCCTCAGGATCTCCTCCTTGTACCGCTGCACAAGGCAGCCTGTCACCACAAGCTGCTCCAGGACTCCTTCCTTCTTCATCCTGGCGATATCCAGAATGGCCTCGATGGCTTCCGTGACCGCCGGCTCGATGAAGGCACACGTATTGACAACCGCGACCTGGGCCTTTTCCTTTATTGTTGTGGGTTCATATCCCCTGTCGATCAATGCCTGGGCAATGATCTCACTGTCCACAAGGTTCTTGGGACATCCCAGGGTCACGATGAGTATTTTCTTCATTCACTGCTTTCCTTTTTTGCAATCTCATAGGACATCTCCGGGTCATATCCTCGGGACAAAAGGGCCTTATACCCTTTTTCCATGCTGCCTTTTGACTTCATCCGGAACACCCGCACCGCATCCCGGTGTTCATCCATCATGGATTTCCCGATGGCTTCCCCGGAGACTTCCTCCGGAATTCCCTCCCGGGAAAGGAGTTCCATCATCAAGCCTTTTGACACCGGTGTCCTCTTCATCTTCTGGTGGATGAACCTGCTGGCATACCTGGAGTCATTGAGCCTGTCCTCGGATTTGAGGGCAGCCACGGATGCGTCAATGGCTTCCGAGGGATGGTTCCTGCCCGCAAGATGATTCCGAAGCCTTTTCTCCGGCTTCAGGGATGAGCCCAGGAACTTGATGGAAGCCGCCAATGCCTCATGAAAAGCCTGGTTTTTTTCCAGTCCGATGATTTCTTGTTCAGATAAATCTTCCAATTCATAGATTGATTTGGAAAAATACAAGTCCTTTGATATGGAGATTGCCTTCCTGTCCCTGATATGGATTAGAAAGCAATCCTTTGTTTCCTCAGTCTTCAGTATCGGGTATCGCATTTTTCCTGTTCAGCTTGAAATGCTCCTTTACCTTTTCCTCGATTTCCTTGGTCGTCTTCTCATTCTCTTTCAGATAAGCCTTGGCATTCTCACGTCCCTGGCCGATTCTCTGGTTGTCATAAGAATACCATGAACCGCTTTTTTCAACAATGCCAACCTCTGAGGCCATGTCCAGGATGCATCCCTCTTTTGAAATTCCTTCCCCGTACATGATGTCGAATTCCGCGATTTTGAACGGAGGCGCGACTTTGTTTTTTGATACCTTGACACGGGTGACGGTCCCGAGAATCTCATTCCCGTTCTTGATGGTCTCCGATTTCCTCACATCGAGACGGATGGAGGCATAAAATTTCAATGCCCTTCCCCCAGGTGTGGTTTCCGGATTCCCGAACATGACCCCCACCTTTTCCCTGAGCTGGTTGATGAAAATGGCAGTGGTCCGGGATTTGCTCACCACC
The DNA here is from genome assembly GCA_046484975.1 of Clostridia bacterium. Classification (GTDB taxonomy): domain Bacteria; phylum Bacillota; class Clostridia; order DUPQ01; family DUPQ01; genus JAWOHX01. The sequence goes on along the minus strand of JAWOHX010000126.1, from coordinate 14,568 downwards.
CCTGCCAGCTTTCTCAAGGCCTGGGACATGAGTCTGGCCTGGAGACCCACATGGGCGTCTCCCATTTCCCCGTCGATCTCGGCTTTCGGGACCAATGCCGCCACGGAGTCTATGACGATGACGTCGATGGCGCCGCTGCGCACCAGGGCCTCCGCAATTTCCAGCGCCTGCTCTCCGGTGTCCGGCTGGGAAACGATGAGGTCCTCGATGTTCACCCCCAGTTTCTGGGCATACATGGGATCCAGTGCATGCTCTGCATCGATGAATGCGGCTTCCCCTCCTGCCCGCTGGGCTTCTGCCACGATATGCAGGGCCACCGTGGTCTTTCCCGAGGATTCGGGCCCATATATCTCGACGATCCTGCCTCTGGGGACACCTCCCACCCCCAATGCGATATCCAGGGAGATGGCTCCTGTGGGAATGCTCTCTATGTTCAGGTTCGAGTTCTGGCCGAGCTTCATGATGGCTCCTTTTCCAAATTGTTTCTCAATCTGCATGAATGCCATGTCCAGTGCCTTTTTCTTATCCATTTCTTGTCCTCCATGTGAACATTTGTTCTGGTTTCATTCTATTTCATTTTACGCCTGTTGTCAATCCAATTATATTATACATGTCAAATTTTGGCAATTTTTTTCAGTTTTCTGAAGGCTCCCCCAACGATGTCTCCCGCCTCCCTGACCTTCAGAAGATGGGAAGCCGTAAAATACACAGCCATTCCAACAACCACTTCCGCTCCCACCCAGGCTGCCTGGGCGATTTTGGATATATCCATGATCCCTGCCCTGAATACAACAGGCAGGAGCATGGCATCCATCAAAAGGATGACGCCCATCATAACCAGTGTCGACAGGATGATTTTCAGGTAATAGTCACCGATGGAGAAAAATTTGAAATCCCTGATCCGCATCTTGAAGAGGTTTACCAGCAGGATGGTGTTCACAATGCTGGAAATGGAAAACGCAAAGGCGATTCCCTTGACACCCATTCCGGTGTATGCGGTGATCACATAGGCGAGTCCCAGGTTCAGCACAACGGTGATGGCCCCGTTGACAAAGGGGATGAAGGAGTTTTTCGTGGAGTAATATGCCCTGTTCATGATGGTGCTCACACACTGGGCCACGAGGGCGATGGAATAGAAGGAAAGAATGGAGGCCGTGAGCTCCACTCCTTCGGGTCCAAGCTTCCCGCCGAAATTGAACAGCAGCTGCACCATGGGCCTGCTCAGCACGGCCATGGCTCCTGCGGATGGCAGTCCAAGGAACAGGACGAACCGGATGGCGGACTTTAATTTTTCCAGGATGTCCGTGTGTTTGTTTCGAGCATATAGGGCGGACATGGCCGGCAGCATTGCGACGCCTATGGACTGAGCGATGATCCCCAGTGGCATCTGCCAGGTCTTGTTTGCCAGCTCCAGCGCAGCGACGCTTCCGGTATCAAAGAAGGTGGTGTAAGCCTTCGACACAATGACATTGACCTGCATCAGTGTCGAGGTCAACAGGGACGGCACAGCCAGCCTGACCATCTTTGAGAATTCAGGATGCCTGGTCTGTATGACAGGCACATAATGCTTCAGGTGCCTGAAGGTGAAGACAAACTGGAAGATGAAGTATAGCAGCGCACATCCTACGATTCCCATGGCCACTTTCACCACTCCATAGTCGTCGTTTGGGTCTGGGTTGCTCAGGAAAAAGATGCTGAGCACGGATGCCAGATTGTACACCACGGGGCCGAAGGCTGCCACGGCAAACTTTGAATAGGAGTTCAGGATGCCGTTGCAAAATCCAGAAAGCATCATGAAGAAGGCTATGGGCACAAGGATCCGGGTGAGTTTCACTGTCAGGAGCATCTTTTCCGGCGGTGCCCCGAGGAATCCACGGGCGATGACATTCATCAGTTGCGGGGCGAACACAACGCTCAACACAGCCAGTCCCAGCATGATGAGAATCATGATGTTGATGAAGGAACTGACGACCCTCCATCCTTCCTTTTCTTCTTTTTTTTCAATGAAACCGGTGAGCACAGGAATCAGCGAGGCAGCGATGGCGCCTCCGACCAAAAGCCCGTACATCAGGTCGGATATCTGGAACGCAGCGGTGTAGGCATCCGCGACATCGCTGAGTCCTCCGAGCTTGATGGGGATGAGGGCGGTCCGTATGAAGCCGAGTATCCTGCTCAACAGAACCGAGACCATGATCATGAAAGCCGTCGTCTTGAATGTCTTTGCCTCAGCCAATGTGTGTGTCCTTTCCCCAAAGACTCCTTCTGACCATGTCAAGCGCATGGAGGCAGGCCATATGCCTGATCCTGTCCCGGTCTCCCCAGAGTTTGAACTCCCTTACGGTGGTATCTGCGGAAGTGGACATGGCAATATACACCAACCCCACCGGCTTCAATGGGCTTGTTCCCTCGGGGCCGGCGATTCCGGTGATTGAGACACCGATGTCAGAACCGGCATTCCTTCTTGCTCCTTCTGCCATTTCTTCCGCTGTCTTGGCGCTGACGGCCCCGTGGGTGTGAAGTGTTGTTTTGTTTACCCCTAAAAGGCCAGTCTTCGATGCGTCCGAATAGGAAACCCAAGACTGCAGGAACACTCCGGATATGCCCGGATTCTCTGTGAGCATGGCGCTTAACAATCCACCGGTGCAGGACTCCGCGATGGAGATGGTCTTTTTCTGCGCAATCAGAAGGTCGGCGACCACATGGCTGAGCTCCTCATTCCGGTCCGAATAGATATAGTCGCCCAGCCGGGCATATATCTTTGCGATGACGGGGCTTAGGATGATCTCGGCGTTTTCTCTGGGTCCTTCATATTTTGCCGTCACCCGGATGGTGACCTCCCCTTTTTTTGCATAAGGTGCGATGGTGGGGTTCGTCTGGCCGCCCACGATGTCCAGGATGGCGTTCTCCATGGAGGACTCCCCAATGCCGAAAAGCCTCAGGAACCTTGATTCCAGGCGGTTTACCGCCTTGTTTTCCAGATATGGGAGGATGTCATCCTCAAACATGCCTGTCATTTCCCAGGGCGGCCCGGGCAAAAGGATGATGATGTTGTTTTTTTCCTCGATGATGCATCCGGGGGCGGTCCCGTTCTTGTTCTTCACCAGGATGGCGCCTTCCGGATAATATGCCTGTTTCTCATTGTTGGGACACATCACAGCTTTCCTCTCCCGGAAGAATTTTTCCAGGCGGGCCAGGGTCTCCTCATCCGGGACCAGTTTCCGGCCGAGGTGCTGTGCAACGATCTCCTTGGTGATGTCGTCCTGGGTCGGGCCCAGTCCCCCGGTCATGATGACCAGCTCGCATCTTTCCATGGCATTCGAAAGGCATTCCGTCATCCTTCCCGGATTGTCCCCTACAGAGGTATGGTAATATACATACACATCAACCTCCGGAAGCCTGTGTGAAAGGTACTGGGCGTTGGTGTTGGATATTTGTCCCATTAATAGTTCCGTGCCAACGGCGATGATCTCGCATTTCAAAATATGCTACTCCTTACAAACCGTACACTTCGCTTGCGTTCATCAACGGGAATCCTTTTTCCAGAAGGGTCTTGACAGCTTCCTCCACATTCTCCACCCTGAGGATTACATTGGCTTTCTTGTCACTTTTAGATATGAAGGCATACAGGTATTCCACACTGATCCGATGCTCGTGCAGTGCTTCCAGCGCGTCTGCAAGCCCACCAGGCTTGTCCTCCACTGATATGGCGATAACAAGGTTGATGCTGACGGTGAAATTCCTTTTCCGTAGTGTTTCCTCCGTGATCTCAGGCTTGTCCACAATCAGTCTCAATATCCCGAATTCCGTGGTGTCTGCAATCGAAAGAGCCCTGATATTGATGCCCTTCTCACTCAGGATTCGGGCGACTTCCGCAATCCTGCCTTCCTTGTTTTCCAGGAAAACAGATATTTGTTTCACCATCATGGCGCATTCCCCCCTTATATTTTTCTCTTGTCGACGACTCTTTTCGCTTTTCCTTCGCTTCTCTCGATGGTTTTGGGTTCCACCAGAACCACGTTGGCGCTTATGGACAAGGTGCTCTCCAGGCTGTTCTTCAGTTTTCTTTCCAGGCCTTCAAGTTTTTTTACCTCGTCTGAGAACAGGTCCGGGGTCATTTCAATTCGAACCTCCAGCACATCCATGTTGCCGATCCTGTCGATGATCAGCTGATAATGGGGAGCCGTCTCCCCAAATTCCAGCAGCACGCTCTCAATCTGGGACGGGAATACATTGACCCCTCTGATGATCAGCATGTCATCCGTGCGTCCTGTGACTTTCTCCATCCGGACGGATGTCCTGCCGCAGGTGCAGGTACCCGGATCCAGCCTGGATATGTCCCTTGTTCTGTACCTGAGAAGGGGCAGGGCCTTCTTGGTGACCGTGGTGAAGACCAGTTCCCCTCTTTGTCCGTATCCCAGGGGTTCCTCCGTATCGGGATGGATGATTTCCGGAACAAAATGGTCCTCGTTGATGTGAAGGCCGCATTTTGAGGGGCATTCCATGGAGACGCCCGGCCCGATGATTTCGCTCAGCCCGTAGATGTCAAGGGCGAGGATGCCCAGTTTCTGCTCAATGTCCCTGCGCATGTTCTCGGACCAGGGTTCCGCGCCGAAAATCCCTGCCTTCAGCCTGACTTTGCCTCTGTCCAATTTTTCCTCGTCCATTGCTTCCGCAAGATACAGTGCGTAGGAAGGCGTGCAGGCCAGGATGGTGGATCCAAAGTCCACCATGAGCTCCAGCTGCCTCAATGTATTGCCTCCTGATATCGGCAGGACCGCAGCACCGAGCCTCTCCGCCCCATAATGCACCCCAAGACCCCCTGTGAACAGGCCATATCCATATGCATTGTGGACCACATCATGCTCATTTCCGCCGCATGCAGCGATGGTCCGTGCCATGACCTCCGCCCAGATGTCGATGTCCCCCCTCGTATATCCCACCACGGTCCTTTTCCCTGTGGTGCCGCTGGATGCGTGAATCCTGACGATGTCTTTCATGGGCACGGCAAACAACGAGAACGGATAATTGTCCCGCAGGTCCTGCTTATAGGTAAAAGGAAGGTTGCTGAGGTCGTCGATGGAACGGACATCCCCGGGGAGGATTCCTTTCTTGTTCATCTTTTCCCTGTAGAACGCAACATTTTCGTAGACATGTCCCACCGTTTCCTGAAGACGGACACTCTGGACATGATGCATCCTGTCCCTGGACATACCCTCGAACTCTTTGTTCCAAATCCCCATGTTGTTACCTCTTCTTTATCTTATATTATTTCATCCCTGTTTTCAATAAAACAAAAGCCCCGTCCCATCAAGAGACGAAGCAATCCGCGGTACCACTCTTATTCCTGTAAAAACAGGCTCTCAGACATGATGTTAACGGATCAATCATCCGCCATCCCCTACTGTTTCCCTGTTCAGGGAAGGAACTCAGGCAGGAAATTTCAAACAAGCACCTTTCCTGCGGGAAACTCTCAATCCATGGCTTCCCGTCCCTGTCAGCGTGCAGATCCTACTGGCTGCCGTCATTGTTTTTTACATTATACAATTCGTGCCTCTGGACTGTCAATCCATATCAATAATGTGGTATTTCCCATCCCTGTATTCCACCGTCAGGTAACGAATCATCTGGACCCGCTCTCCTTCTTTCAGGAAAAACTCCACATCGCAGGAGGCCTTATAGCTGAACCTGTTCTCCCGGATGTTCAAAAGGTCGATGGTGATCTCCCCATACCCTGTAATCCTAAGGGATGATTCAATGATCTCAATCATGTGCGCCTGCAGGTAAAGGGTGAAGAGATCCGATGCGATGCGCTTGTAGTCAGGCTGTGTGAATATGGTGCGGAAATCGATGATTTCCTTTCTGTTGATGAGCTTGTACATATGGTAATTGTAGAGAATCTGGCAGGCTTCCGCATGACTGATGAATTCATATGGATAAAAATGCATGTTGTCCCGGCCATTGACCAGGGAGACGGAAAAAGCGTAGGATATGGCTTTTTGATATTGCTCACTCACGGAAGCGTAATCCTTGAAAATTTCGATATCAATGCCTGCATCCATGAAACCAACCTTGTCCGTTTCGAGCAGGAGATGGACAAAAGCCTCCCGGGTGATTCTTTCCACAACGACATCACCTGAAAAAGTCGGTGATACCCCGTAGAGGGAAAAGAAGAAGTCATGGATCATCTTTTGGGCTCCTGCTTCCGTGACCTTGCCCTGCAACTCCGATTCATTCAGGAAAACATACTTGTGGTAAACTCCGAAATCATATGCCGTCCTGTACCAAGGAAGATCCTCGGATTGGCTGTGCACAAAAGATATGTTCTCCAGCAATTTCCGGGTATTCTCGAAAAGCCTGGAAGGGTTGATGATTCCCGTTCCGGTATAGATGTCCCGGCCTTTCTGGTAAATGTCATCGCAGGAATAGCTCAGAAGATACTTGAGATGGGTATTGTCCAATTGCGGGAAACTGGTCTTAAGCATTGCAATGAGGCCGGTGATGATTGCTGTGGATGCCGATGTGCCGCTGCTTATGTGATCTGTCCCGTCGAGGCCTATGCCCTGGATGTATTCCCCCGGGGCCAATAGGTTTATTCCGTGGCCATAATTGGAGAAGCCTGCCCTGTTTCCAGACACATCGGAGGAACCTACGCTGATGACCCCCGGGAATGCCGCGGGATAGCTCAGTCCGAAGCTTCCATTGTTCCCGGTGCTAGCAATGACAAGGCATCCTCCCCGGATGGCTGCCTCCACCGCGTTTTTCAATTCGATGGAATAGATACGTGTCTCCATGCTCACGTTGATGATATCCGCTCCATTTTCAACAGCATGCAAAATCCCCTCTGCCAGGATGGCTGGGGTGCTCCTGTTATATTGATCTGTGATTTTGATGATCATGAACCTTGCCTGAACCATGTCCTTGATGATGGATGTGATCCAGGTCCCATGCCCATGGGTGTCCTCTGCATTGTCCGTTTTGGTCCATGCATTGTATTGATGGACCACATTCATGGTTTCCATACTTCCAATACTGGCACCGGTATCCAGGATGGCGATGACCAGGTCTGATGTATATGTTTCCGCATAAAGCTCATCGAAGGACAAACTATCCTTCCACCAGTTTCCCTCCAGTGGATAGGCAGGTTTGAAGATGAAAAGCATGAGAAGAACCAGTATTGAAGCTTTGAAAAGGATGCCTTTGCGTATTTTCATGTCTATGAACTTGCCCTCCAGAATGATATGTCAAAATTATACCATAAATATGATATAATTGACATAGGAGATGGTACTATGAATGCTGAGCATTATCTTGAAAAAATGAAAAAGGACATCCATGTCTATACCCCCCATTCCATGCCCGATCCCGATGCAGTGGTGGTGGTGGTCCCCGGAATGGCCGAACACGGGAAAAGATACTGGGAGTTCGCCGATTTCCTGAAGGGAAAAAACATCCAGATGATTGCCGTTGACCACCCCGGCCACGGAATCCACACGAAAAACCCCGGTGTCTGGCCGGAAAATGGTTTTTTCCTTTGTCTGGACAATCTCAAGTATGTCCTCGAAACCGTCAAAAGGGAATATCCCCTGAAGAAAATCATCCTGTTCGGTCACAGCATGGGGTCGTTTCTGTCACTGGGTTTCCTGGAGCATTACGGTTATCTCGTCGACATGTGCGTACTGTCCGGAAGCAATGACAAGCCGTCCCCCGCATTGCTGTTCATCGGGAGGCTTGTCACAGCCTTTCAGTCTGCCTTTTCCGGCAGGGATAAGGCATCCGCATTGATGGGGAAACTGACCTTCGGCTCGTATAATAAGCCTTTCGAGCCGGCAGAAACGCCTTTCGACTGGCTCAGCAGGGACAAGGACAGGGTTCAGTCCTATGTCAACGATCCCCTCTGCGGTTTCATATCCTCCGCCGGCCTGTACCATGACCTTGCGGTTGGTCTTTCCTATATCTTCAAGAATGCAAACATCCGAAAAATCCAGAAGGAACTCCCCGTCCATATCCTGTCCGGCAGCCAGGACCCTGTTGGACAATTCGGAAAAGGCCCGGCAGCCTTGAATCTCAGGCTCTCCAAAGCAGGGATACAGAATGTCTCCATCAGATTGTATGCATCAAACAGGCATGAGTGCCTGAACGAGCTGAACAGGGAGGAAGTCATGAACGATGTTTATGGCTGGATATATTCCGGGATTTCCCCTTCATAAAGGATTGCCAGTTCATGGAGAGCCCTTGAACAGCAGGTATAGAACAGTTTTCTTTCCTCTTCCCCACGGAAACGGTCGCTTTCCGGGGAAACCAGGATTACGCCGTCAAATTCCAGACCTTTTGCCATGTAGGATGCAAGGACAACGGTTCCTTGTATGAATTCCTCGTCGTCAGGCTTGATGCCCCTGACCCCGTGTGTGGACAGCTTTTCCAGAAGCAGGGTTGCCGTTCTGTGTGTCCGGGTGATGATGGCAATGGAAGCGCACCCTTTTTCCCTCAAGGCGTCGATGTGGCTTAAAACATCCTTGCCCATATCCCCTGACTCCTTTACCACCGGCGCATTCCCCTCCCTGTTGATGTATCCGGTCCGTAGGCCGTCACCGATGATCCTTCCGCAGAATGCCGCAATCTGCCGGGTGGAGCGGTAGCTTTTATCCAGTGTCACATCAAATGCCTGGGGTATCATATTTTTTTTGAGAACAGGTAGGTCTGTGTAATGGTATATGGACTGGTTGTCATCCCCGAGCAATGTCATGGGCACATCCTTGAAAATGGAAAAAAGGACCTTCAACTCAATGGGGGAATAATCCTGAACCTCGTCGATGACTATATGTTTGGGTTTTCTTTCATGATATTTGTAACCCATGAGCAGTTTGATGAACAGGACGGGAGCGATGTCCTCGTAATACAGGGCATCTGCCTTCATGCTGGTCTTATGGCGGGAGATGATCCCGTTGTCCTTTGTCCGAAGAAGGAACTGGTGATATATACGAGGGAAATCCGGGGAAGTGTTTTCTTCGATGAGTCCCCGCATCTTTGCAAAGGAAGCCCTGATCATGGCATTCCTCTGGACGGACAGGTTGTAGTCTTCATTGGAAAGCTCAAGGCTCTTCCTTCGTAGGACTTTGACATGGCTGACCAGCTTCCTGTCCAGCAATGTCTTGATTTTCTGGAACCGGACTGCCGGGATGTTTCCTTTGAAATCTTTGTAATACATGTCATGAATTTCCTGCTTTGTCACCAGGCAATCATTCCCGCAACAAACATCCTTGAAACGGATCCCCCCTGTCTCCAGTCCCTTGACATAAGCCTCCAGGCCGTCGATGAATGCTTCAGTCGTCTTGAATCGGATGTGATGTGCCAATGTGTCATTCTGCGCAGTCAGGATGGTTTCCATCTGCCCGGCCCTGGATGACAACCTGTGCCGACCGCCCAGAAACTCCTTAGAAAGCCGGATGAACGTGGACATCACCATGTTCTCCTCCCCAAGCTGGGGAAGAACTTCTGATATGTAGTCGTTGAATATCTCATTGGGGGAGAAAATCACGATGTCCCTTGGCAGCATTCTTTCCCTGTGCCTGTACAGCAACCAGGCGACACGGTGCAGGGCAATGGATGTCTTCCCGCTCCCGGCGGGTCCTTTCACCATGACAATGGTGTGATTCTCATCCCGTATGGCTTTGTTCTGCTCTTTCTGTATGCTGGCGACGATGGTGTTCATCCGCGTGTCCTTCGAGCGGCTGAGGATTTCCTGCAGCACCTCGTCCTCAATGACCACTGTGGCATCGAACATGGTCTTGATGACATCGTGGGATATCCTGTACTGCCTTTTCAGGGTGATCTCGCCCTTGATTGTCCCGTCGGGGCTCATGAAGGAAGCCGGTCCGATCTCACACTCGTAGAACATGCTGCAGATGGCCGCCCTCCAGTCATAGATGAGGATGTCCCCTTTGTCGTCGTTGAGGGTGGAAGTCCCGATGTAAATTTCCTCTGGCGCTTTGAAATGTTCCTCCCGGAAGTCGATCCTGCCGAAATAGGCGCTTTTCCTGAGAAGTTCCAGTTTCTTGAGTTGCCGGGAAATGCTTTCATAACGGAAGTATTCATTCTTGATGGAATCCAGGTAAACAAGGCTGCTGACCACATCATTGAAGTCATGAAGCACTTTTTTGGTCTCCTCCCACATGTCCTTGTTGGATCCCCGGATTCTGTTCATCCCGTTCTGAAGCTGGCCCTTGAGGTTCTCGATGTATTTGTCGATGATCCTGATAGCTTCGCCCAGTCTTTTTTGTTCCAAGGACCTTTCCCTGTCATCCAAAAATTCATTCCTCCAAACCCAGTGTATTATATCATTGTATTATGTCCGAAAAAAAAAGGCAAATGCAAAGTACATGCATCCGCCTTCCTTCAGGATCCGGCATTGGTCACTGGCTTTCGTATCCCAGTTCAAAGGCCCTCAGGTTGACCTCCTTGAATTTTTCGGGAACCATTTCCTCGACAGCCCTTGTCCACATCCCCTTGTCGGTCTTGCATAGAGCCGCAAGCACACCGATGAGGACCACGTTCACTGCTTTCGGGTTTCCCGCTTTGCAGGCCAGCGCAAGTCCATCCACACAAACCGTCCCCTTTGCTTTGCCCTCGATCTCGGCACACAGGCCGTCAGGATACTCAGTGGCTCCAGTGATCACGGTCATGGGCTCAATCTTCTGCGTGTTGATGATCATGGTGCCGTCTTTCTTGAGGTAGGGAAGCCAGCGTGCGGCTTCCAGTTCCTCGAATGCCAGAATGACATCGGCTTCCCCTTTTGCGATGACCGGCGACATCACTTCCCCTGCAGTCTTCACATAGGTCACCACACTGCCGCCTCTTTGTGCCATTCCATGGACTTCTGAGATTTTTACGTCATATCCCCGGGAAAGGGAGACGCTGCCCAATATCCTGCTGGCAAGAAGGGTCCCCTGGCCGCCCACCCCCACGATCATGATCGATTGCATTTCCATATCATTCCCCCTCTTTCGACAATGCGCCGAATCTGCACACCTTGATGCACAGGCCGCACCCGTTGCACAGTGTTTCGTTGATGATGATCCTTTCCTCTTTCCAGGAGATTGCCGGACAGCCGATCTTCAAACATGCCTTGCATTTTTTGCATTTTTCCACGCTGACAACAGCCTTGCCACGATAATCCACCGTTTTCAGCAGGGCGCAGGGCCTCTGGGCAATAATCAGGGATGGTTCGTCCGCTGAGGTCTCCTCTTTGAGGACCTTCACGCACTGGTCGATGTCGAAGGGGTCCACCACACGGACCCGTTCCACCCCCACTGCATAAGCCAGCTTTTCAATGTCCACCGCCTTGGTCTTCTCGCCTTTGATCGTATAACCGTTGACAGGATTGTTCTGATGCCCTGTCATTCCGGTGATGGAATTGTCCAGGACAATCAATGTCCCTGTTCCTTTGTTATAGACCATGTCGATGAGTCCGGTAATTCCTGAGTGGATGAATGTGGAATCTCCCAGGATTCCAACGATTTTTTTCGGATGGTCTTTGCCCACTGCTTTCTCAAAGCCGTGGGCCGCACTGAATCCGGCACCCATGCAGATGCAGGTATCCAGGGCATTGTGGGGACTGAGCGCGCCCAGGGTATAGCAGCCGATGTCCCCGATGACGACCAGGTCCAGTTTGCTCATGGCATGATAGATCCCCCGATGGGGACAACCCGGGCACATCACGGGTGGCCTGATTGGCAGTTCCCTGTCCAGTGAGACGGTCTCCACCGATTCCCCGTAGACGGCCTTGCGGATGATGTCCGTGCTGTATTCCCCGCACATGGGCAGGACTTCCTTTCCTGTGACGTCGATGCCGATGGATCTGCAATGCTCTTCTATGACGGGGTCAAGTTCCTCCACCACATAGATTTTTTCCACATTCCCCGCGAACTCCCGTATCATTTTCTCCGGCAGTGGATAAACCATGCCGAGTTTCAGGAAGGAAGCTTCCGGCATGGCTTCCCTTGCATACTGGAAGGCAGCCCCTGCGGCGATGAACCCTATTTCCCTGCCCTGGTATGACACCTTGTTGAATTCTCCGGTTTCTGCCAGCTTCTTGAGCTGTTTCACCCTCTCTTCCACGACCAGATGCCTTTTCCGTCCCATCGCCGGCATCATGACATTCTTCTGGATATCCTTTTTGTATTCCTTCAGTGGGATTTCAGTTCTTTCCCCTGTCTCGACAATCCCCATGGAATGACTGATCCTTGTGGACATGCGGACCATCACCGGGGTGTCATATTCCTCACTCAACCCGTATGCACGAATGGTAAAGTCCCTGGCCTCACTGGAATCCGCGGGTTCCAGCATCAGGGTCTTTGATGCCTTCGCATAATGCCTGCTGTCCTGCTCGTTCTGGGAACTGTGCATCCCCGGGTCGTCCGCCACGGCTATCACCAGGCCTCCGTTGCATCCGATGTAGGACATGGTGAACAGAGGATCCGCAGCAACATTCAGGCCAACATGCTTCATTCCTGAAAAAGCCCTGGCCCCGGCAATGGACGCCCCGCTTGCCACTTCCAGCGCCACCTTCTCATTGGGCGCCCATTCTGCGTATATCTCATCGAATTTTGCAATCTCCTCCGTGATTTCCGTGCTGGGCGTGCCTGGGTATGAGGAAGCCACTCTCACTCCCGCTTCATAGACGCCCCTGGCCACAGCTGCGTTTCCCGACATCAGTTTTCTCATTTCAATCCCCTTAAAATTGTTTTTTATCCCTAAGGTCCACCACTCTTTTGGCTTTCCCGACTGTCCGTTCGATGGATTTGGGCTCCACCAGCTTGATCTTCACATCTATCAGCAGCACCGTCCTGATCTCGTGGCGGATCCTGCTTTCCAGTTCCTCCAGTTTCTTGTAGCTGTCCAGTACGCTTCCGTCCGCAATCTCCACCTGTATCTCCGCCATGTCGAGGAAGCCATGGCTTTTCAGCACAATCTGGTAATGCGGCGCGATCTGGGAGTATTTCATGAGCACAGACTCAATCTGGGAGGGAAACACATTGACGCCCCTGATGATGAGCATGTCATCCGTCCTGCCCAGGATCTTGCTCATCCGTGCGGTGGTCCTTCCGCATCCGCAAGGATCAAGGTTGATTCTGGTGATGTCCTTGGTGCGGAACCGCAGGATGGGGATGCCCTCTTTGACAAGGGTGGTCAGCACCATCTCCCCCTCTTCTCCGGGGCTGATGCCTTTTTCCGTTGTCCGGTGGATGATTTCGGGATAAAACAAATCCTCGTTGATGTGCATCCCTGATTTATGGAGGCATTCCCCCGATACCCCGGGGCCGGTGATTTCCGTCATTCCATAATTCTCGGTGTCGTTGATTCCCCAACGTCTCTCAATTTCCTTGGTCAGCTCGTCGCTGTGCCCTTCCCCTCCGAAAAGGCCCACTTTCAACCCCAGGGACCTGGGGTCCACCCCCATCTCTCCGCAGACCTCAGACAGGTAGAGCGCATATGATGGCGTGGATACAAGGACCGTGGTCCCGAAATCCTGCATGTACATGATCTGCCTTTCACTGTTCCCGCTGGAAGCAGGAATCACTGTCGCCCCAAGCTTCATGAGTCCGTAATGCAGGCCGAAGCCCCCGGTGAACATGCCGTAACCGAATGCGACCTGGGCCACGTCACCCTTGCCAACCCCGGCGCAGGCGGCGATCCGGGCCACAGCCTCGGCCCAGTCATCCATGTCTTTTCTGGTATAACCCACCACGACAGGTTTTCCCGTGGTCCCGCTGGAGGCATGGATCTCGATGATCTGCTCCATGGGCACGGCAAACAGGCCGAAGGGATAATGATCCCTGAGGTCCTCCTTCGTGGTGAAGGGAATCCCCTCGATGTCCTCCAACCTCTTGATGTCCCCGGGCACCAGCCCGGCATCCTTGAATTTTCGCTGGTACATCGGGACGTTGTCGTATGCATATGCCGCGATTCTCTGCAGCCGTTCCAGTTGCAGGGTTCGCATTTCGTCCCGGCTCATGCATTCTATTTTTTCATTGAAAATCATCTCGTACACCTCGCTGCATCCCATGGCCTGCAGGAAAAGCCGATCAATCCGCCCGATTGCCCCGGGTTATGTGATGAGGAAATTGAAACACCGTTCCCATGATGCATGTCTTGCCCGCCTGCCATCCTTCCGTACTGCAATTGTCTATATATATTATATTCAAGAGGGCTTCCCCGTCAACATTGAAATGTTTGTCTTTCCTCCGGTACAGGAAAAGAGCCCGGTCGGGCTCTCTTCATATCCTCAGGAATCCTTGGATGTCCATCATTATGGCCGCCATCCCAGGCCTCAAAGCAGGGGTTATGTGCCGAACAACTCTTTCCCACTGCCGTCCGCCTTGATCCTGTAGAGCTTTTCATCTTCGCCATTTGAGTAATAGAACCAACCGTCCGCATAGTTCAGTGTACGCATCCTGTCCTTGAATATCTGAACGCTCCCGGTCCCGTCCAGATTCATGGAGTAAAAGGCCCCGCCTGAGATATAGTACAGCAGGTCACCTTGTACAAAGAGGAAGCCGCCCTTGAAGTCAT
>JAWOHX010000115.1:0-8349 GCA_046484975.1 Clostridia bacterium | reverse complement strand
GTATGGTTCCAGGGCCGCGGCCTATGGCTCTATGCAAAGCTCTGCAACACCTATGGCATCCGGGACGAATGGCTGGATGCCGCCCGTTTGGGCTACAGGTTCCTCAATGAGCATTGTTTCGATGATGACGGGCGTATGTTTTTCCAACTCACCACCGATGGAAAGCCCTTGAGAAAAAGGCGCTACATGTTCAGTGAGACTTTTGCGGTCATTGCTTTCGCCGAGTACGCAAAGGCAACCGGCGACAAGGGTGCCCTGGAAAAAGCCAGGAAGGTTTACGACCTGGTGGTTTCCATTTACCGTGATCCAGGCAACGACCCATACCGGATACCCCCGAAATTCAATCCTGCCGTCCGGCCCATGAAAGCCATGGCGGTGCCCATGATCCTGTTGAACACCAACCATGTCCTGCGGGATGCCGATGGGGAACGGGGGGGGTTTTATGACCAGATGGCCCGGGTTTACATCAATGACATTCTCAATAATTTTTTCAAGCCCGATTGCAAGGCTCTCCTGGAAACCGTGGGGGTCCACGGAGAACGGCTGGACACACCGATGGGAAGGGTGGTCAATCCCGGACATGCCATCGAGGCGGCCTGGTTCCTCATGCATGAGGCCTTGCATTTCAAAGACGACATCATCATGAAGAAAGCGCTGGACATTTTGCTCTGGTCATTGGATCTGGGCTGGGACAAGGAATACGGCGGGATTTTCTACTATACCGACATCAGGAAATTTCAGCCCGAACAGTTGGAATGGGACATGAAGCTATGGTGGCCCCACACCGAAGCCCTCTATGCCCTGTTGCTCGCCTATGGCAATACCCGGGACGAGCGGTTCGCCAAATGGTATGGCAAAATCCATGAATATACCTTCGACCGGTTCCCCGACCGGCGGTACGGCGAATGGTTCGGCTACCTCCATCGGGACGGGACCGTTTCCCATACCCTGAAGGGCTCGGTGTTCAAGGGCCCGTTCCACATACCCCGAACCTTGCTTTTATGTGCGGAACTGTTGAAAGCAAGACAACCGGATTTCATGGACTAAGGGCGTGACGTGTCCTTTTCCCCGGGAAGATATCTGAACATTTCTTTTATGGAACCGAACAAATCCATATTCCTTATGCCAACCAGCATGATTTTCCCCGCATGCACATACCATGGTGTTGCCAAAAATCCCACCAGCATGGCGAAATCCATCGGCAGGATGTCTTTCTGGTGCTTCATCTGCTCCGCCATGCCGGTGAAGTGACCGGCCATGGGGCTTCCGGGGTAAACCAGCCCCTTGCTCCCGGCATACAGGTATCCCGGTCCCAGGGCGCCATGGCAGTTATACAGGTAGCCGTAGGCATCATGGAAGGCCGCATGGCTGTTGACGGTATCCATATGATGGAGGGGCACTTGAATCACCAGTGACATCCATCCTCCTCCAGGTCCGATGGACCCGCCGGTCTCGTTCAGGAGAACACCCGCCCAGGGATCCAGCCCGAACCAATACGCCAGGATTTTCCCGGACATGAACTGTTCCCGGGAAGCCCAATGGTTGTCCATGACCCGGGTCAGTGGATCAGGCTCCCCGGTCCTTTCCTCCCTGATCCGGTGGATCTTGTGCCACTGTATCAATGCTTCCGGAAAGGATGTTCCCACAGTCCCGGATATCACCTTGAGGAAATGATAGGCTTTTGGGTCTTCCTCCTCCATGACGGACAGGGTTTTCAATGCCATGGCCAACTTACGATCCCCTGCATAAGGCGGGTCAAAGGCAAGGATTTCCACCATGAAGGTTTCATCGATGGAGCCAACATCCTGTTCCCTGGCCGGGATAAGCCTGATGTTTGGTCCGATGCATGCCGCATCAACCAGCAACAGGAGCACCAGGATGAAACAGGCCCGTTTGATTTGTTTGCAGTGTTTTCCCCGGGGCATCTTCTTCATTCCTTTTTTTCCTGCCAACGAAGGACCAGGTTCCTGGCCGCCCGGACTTCGTCCAGCCTGCCCACCGGTGTGGTGTGCGGAGCGCCATGCAAGGTGTCAGGGTCTTCTTCTGCCTCCCTGGCGATGCGTTCCATGGCACGGACGAAGTCATCCAGGGTTTCCTTTCCCTCGGTCTCCGTGGGTTCGATCATCAGGGCTTCCTTCACGATGAGGGGGAAATAGATGGTGGGGGGATGAACCCCATAGTCCAGAAGCCGCTTTGCCATATCCAGGGTGCTGACGCCTTTGGCCTTCTGTTTTTCCCCGGACAGGACGAACTCATGCATGCAGCTGCCGTTGTAGGGAACCGTGAACGTGTCCTTCAGCAGGGACAGCAGGTAGTTGGCGTTGAGCACCGCATGTTCAGAAACTTGCTTCAGGCCGTCCCTGCCCATGGACAGGATGTAGGCATAGGCCCGGACCAGCACCAGGAAGTTTCCGTAGAAAGAGCGGATCCTCCCAATGGAATGGGGAGATTCATGCACAAGCCGGAAGCAGCCGTCTTTTTCCTCCACCAGCGGGGCGGGAAGAAAAGGCGCAAGCCGGCTTTTCACGCCGATGGGTCCGGCCCCCGGTCCTCCTCCGCCATGGGGGGTTGAGAAGGTCTTGTGCAGATTCAGGTGGACCACGTCGAAGCCCATGTCCCCCGGCCTGGTCATCCCAAGGATGGCATTGGCATTGGCGCCGTCGTAGTAGAGCAGGCCGCCTCTTTCATGGACAATCTTTGCAATGTGAATGATTTCTTTTTCAAAAAGGCCCAGGGTGTTGGGATTGGTCAGCATGAGCCCTGCCGTCTCCTTGTCCATCGCCTTCTCAAGCTCTGCCACATCCACCAGGCCTTCCCGGTTGCTTTTGATCTGGACCACGTCGAATCCAGCCATGGCCGCGGAGGCCGGGTTGGTCCCATGGGCGGAATCCGGGCAAAGGACCTTGGTCCTTTGGGTCTCCTTGTTCCGGTCATGGTAGGCCCGGATGATCATCAGTCCGGCCATTTCCCCGTGGGCTCCGGCTGCAGGCTGCAGGGAGACCTTGTCCATCCCGGTGATCTCACCCAGGAATTGTTCCAGGCGGCAGAGGATTTCCAATGCTCCCTGAACGGTTTCATCCGGCTGAAGGGGATGAAGGTTCTTCAGCCCCTCAAGCCTGGCGATGTTCTCGTTGATCTTCGGATTGTATTTCATGGTGCAGGAACCCAAGGGATAAAACCCGGAATCCACGCCGAAATTCCTCCTGCTGAGTTTTGTGAAATGCCTAACTACATCCACCTCACTGAGTTCGGGAAGGCAGGGGTCGGTTTTTCTGAGCATGCCGGCGGGGATGCGGCCCAATGGATTCCCGGAGGCCTCTTCATCCCGGGGAAGAAAAAACCCCCGCCTGTCTTTCTGGCTGATCTCAAAAATCAGTTCCATCATGACTGTCCACCCGCCTTTCTTGCAAAGTCATCCATCTCCTGCCTGGTTCGTTTCTCCGTGACCGCCACCAGCCAGCCGTTTTCAATATCAGCGTATTGGCTTCCCAGGGGATATCCTCCCAGGAATCCATGGTCCAGGAGCCGCTTGTTAAGGATGACTGGGTCTTGTTTCGGGGAAAGGGTGAATTCCTTGAAGAATGGAGCGGTGAAGACTTCCTTGAATTGTCCGGTCTCCAGAAGCTTGTCGTAGGTGTAGCGGGCGTTGCCCATGCATCGAAGGGCAATGTCCTTCAACCCCTGCTTTCCCACAACGGCCAGATATATGGTGGCCGCCAGCGCGCAAAGGGCCTGGTTGGAGCAGATGTTGGAGGTGGCCTTTTCCCGGCGGATGTGTTGTTCCCTGGCCTGCAGGGTCAGGACATAGCCTCTTTTTCCCCGGTTGTCCACGGTCTCCCCCACGATCCGTCCCGGCATTTTCCGGATGTGTTCCCTGGCTGTGGCGATGAAGCCAAGGGTGGGTCCGCCAAAGGACATGGGGCTTCCCAGATTCATTCCCTCCCCAACCGCGAAATCTGCGCCATATGACCCGGGAGGCTCAAAAAGAGCCAGGGAAAACGGGTCAACGGAAACGATGAACATTGCTCCCTTTTGTTTCACAATTCTGGAGATGCTCTCCATGTCCTCCATGACACCGAAAAAATTGGGGGTCTGGATGCATACCGCAGCCGTTTTTTCGTCGCACTTCTTTTCAAGCTCCTCCAGGTCCAGTCTTCCATTCTCATAACCCACCTCGAGGATTTTGGCATCCCTGTATTTTAAATACGTCCGCACGGTTTCTTGTGATTGGGGATGGACGGACCGGGCCAGCAGGATGGTGTTCCTGTCCCTGGAAGAGGCATGGGCGATGGTGCAGGCTTCCGCCAGCGCACTGGCCCCGTCATACATGGAGGCATTGGATGCCTCCAGGCCCGTCAGGCTGCAGATCATTGTCTGGTATTCGAAAATGGCCTGCAATATGCCCTGGCTGATTTCCGCCTGGTAAGGAGTGTAGGCTGTGTAGAATTCCGACCTGGACACCAGATGGTCGACAACGGCGGGAACATAATGGTCGTAGACCCCCGCTCCCAGGAAGCAGACCAGTTTGTCCGCGCCCTGGTTCTTTCCAGCCAGCCGGCTCATGTGTTTTTGCAGTTCCATCTCCGTCAGGCCTTCCGGCAGGTCCAGGGATCTTTTCATCCGGATCTTGTCCGGGATGACGGAAAAAAGATCCTCCACGGAACCGACGCCGATTTGACGGAGCATCTCCTCCACCTGTGATGGGGTGTTGGGTATATACGGATGCATGCTTATCCCTCGCTTTCCACAAAGGATGCGTATTCGGATTCATCCATGAGGTCATCCAGTTCCGAGACATCCGACAACTCCATCCTGAGGATCCAGGCTTCATATGGTTCCTCGTTGACTTTTTCCGGAGATGTGTCCAGTTCTGTATTGGCCTGAAGGATTTTTCCCGACAAGGGAGAGTACACATCCGCAGCGGTCTTCACCGACTCGATGGCGCAGATGACATCCCCCCGGGCAAGCTCCACGCCCACCTCGGGCATTTCCACATATACGATGTCCCCGAGCTGCAACTGGGCATAGTTGGTGACTCCCACATATGCGGTGCTGCCTTCCACCTTCACCCATTCATGCTCCCTGGAATATTTGAGTCCTGCCACTGTCTTCATCCTTATTCCTCCCGTTTCCTGGTTTTTTTATCATAGAAAGGCTTATTCACCGTCACAGCCTTCAGCCTTTTGTTCCGGATCTCCACATGTATTTCCTTGCCTTTCGCCGCATATTCCCTGCGGACCAGGCCCAGTCCCATGTTTTTGTTGAGGGACGGGCAGAAGCTCCCGCTGGTGCAGAAACCGATTTCCTCCCCCTCCGGGCTGAAAAGGGCATGCCCGTTTCTGGCGACACCCCTGTCCGTCATCTCGAATCCCACCAGTCTCCTCCCGGTTCCTGTCTCCATCTGGCGCAGCAGAACTTCCTTTCCCAGGAACGTTCGTCCTTTTGGTTTCACAAACACGGACAGGCCGGCCTCCACGGGGGTGATCTCCAAAGACAGCTCGTGCCCGTAAAGAGGAAGGGCACTTTCAAACCGCAGGGTGTCCCTGGCTCCCAGCCCACAGGGCGTGAAACCCAGTTCCAAAAGTTTCACAAAAAGGATTTCTCCCTGATCCGCCGGCAGATAAACCTCAAACCCGTCTTCCCCGGTGTATCCGGTCCTGGAGACCAGGGAAGGGATTCCGCAGATCTCCACCTCTTCTGCAAATTTGAAAAATCCCAGGCTTTCCAGGTCGAATCCTGTCACCTGCTGCAGGAGCTTCTGGGCTTTTGGCCCCTGCAGGGCCAGCTGTGCATGGTCCCGTGAAACATCCAGGATCTGTGCCTGGAAGTCCTTGCCCTGCTCCAGGAGCCACATCTCATCTTTTTTGATGCCGGAGGAATTCACCACAACGAGAAATTCCTCCGGCCCTTTCACATAGACCAGCACGTCGTCCACACAGCCTCCGTCCGGCATGCAGACCGGGGAATAGACCACTTCCCCGGGCCGGGCCTCCCGGATGTCGTTTGTCAGGACAAGGTCCAGCAGTGCAAGGGCGTCTTTTCCCCTGACGACGATCTCCCCCATGTGGGATACGTCAAACATCCCGCAGGATTCCCGGACGGCCCGGTGTTCCTCCAGGATGGAGGTGTATTGGACGGGCATCTCCCAATTGCCAAAATCCGTCATCTTGGCCCGGAGCCTTTTGTGTGCCTGGTTCATCGGTGTCTTTTCCATCTCATTCTCCCAAAAAAAATAGACAACAAAACAATTTTGTCGTCCACCCTGTTCTTTTTACCTGAGAGATTCTACCGTTAAGGTATTGCCCCTTCGGTGCCGCCTGCCGGCGGCTTTTCAGAGTCCCGTCCCCCTGCGGTTCATTTGCCTGAAAGGTTCATCTGCATCCCGACCAGAAAACAGGCTTACTTCTTCGGCTTTCTTGCGGACAAGAAATCTCCCGCAGGGTTCATCCGTCCGTCTCCATTATATCTTCTATCTCACCACCCGGCAAGATGTCGTCCAAACTTTTATCCCTCAGCCTTTCCTCGATTCCCCTGGCAGTGGGGGTAATGGCAAGCCCCCCCTCAGCGGATTCCTTGAGGGAAGGTGGAAGTTGGTTTCCAATGTTGTTCATGGCCCAGACAACCTCGTCCGCCGGAATCACGCTCCTGATTCCCGCCAGTGCCATCTGGGCTGCAGTGATGGCATTCACGGCTCCCGTTGCATTGCGTTTGATGCAGGGCACTTCCACAAGCCCGGCCACCGGATCGCATACCAGGCCCAGGATGCTTTTCAGGCTGATGGCCGCCGCATGGGCACACATCTCCGGAGTACCTCCCAGGAGCTCCACCGCTGCCGCTGCCGCCATGGCCGCCGCGGAACCGCATTCCGCCTGGCATCCTCCCTGGGCGCCGGATATGCTTGCATTCTCCCCAATCACTTTACCGACGCCTGCAGCGGTGAACAGGCTCATGATCCCCCGGTCCTCCTCCATCCCCCTGTGTTCCATGATGGTGAAGAGAACTGCGGGAAGGATGCCGCAGGAACCTGCGGTGGGGGCCGCCACGATGCGTCCCATGCAGGCGTTGAGTTCCGCAATGCACAAGGCCCTGGCCGCCACGGTCTCCAGGAACCCATCCCCCAGTGCCTGCCCGTTTTGGATGCGTTCCAGGAGTTTTTTCCCGTCTTTTCCCGTCAGGCCGCTCACCGACATCCTGTCATTTTTCAGAGCCTGTGCCAGAGCGTCCTTCATCTCGTGAAAGGTTTTTTCCATCAACAGGTAGACATTTCCCCTGCTCATGCCCATTTCCTCTGCCTGGCTCTCCAGGACGATCTCCGAGAAAGACCGGCCCGATTCCTCCGCCGTTTTCACATATTGCGCAATGCTGCTCTTCATATTCCCACCGATTCGATATATATTGGTTTCACCACATATTTCACACGTTCCAGTGCTTTCAGGATCTCCGGGGGGATGTCCTCATCGGTCTCGATGACCATGATGGCGCTGCCGCCCCGCCGGGACCTGAAGACTTTCATGCCTGCAATGTTGATGCTTCCCTTTGCCAGGATCACGGCGGTCTTAGCCACCATCCCGGGCCGATCCTCGTGGGGCACCAGCAGGGTGTTGCTTTCCGCATTGAAATCCACGTCGTAGTCGTTGATTCTCTTGATAAGGATGCTTCCTCCTCCCACGGAGCTTGCGATGAGCCTTAGTGTTTTGTCCTTTTTGTCCTTGAGTTCCAGCATCATGGTATTGGGATGGTATTCCTGGAGCTGCATGATGCCAAAGCCAATCTCCATGCCTTGTTTTTCGGCCAGGGACAGGCTGTTTCGGATCCGCTGGTCGTAGGGCATGAACCCCATCAGTCCCCCCGCCACGGCCCGGTCAGTGCCGTGGCCTTTGTATGTGGAGGCAAAGGATCCGGAAAAAAAGACCCTGGCGCTTTTCACGGGGGCACCAAGGATGATGGAAGCCACTTTCCCAATCCTGGCGGCTCCCGCGGTATGGGAGGATGAGGGCCCGATCATCACCGGGCCGATGATGTTGAAGATGTTCATATCAGGCGGTTGTAAACCTCCTTGATGACTTTCACGGAATGGTCGAGATCCTCGCAGGTCAAAGCATCAGAAACCTGCAGCCTGATCCTTGCGCTCCCTTCCGGCACCACGGGAAAACCAAAACCTGTCACATACACCCCTTTTTCCAGGATCTCCCTTGCCATCCGGATGGCAAGTGCCGTATCCCCAACAATGATTGGGACGATGGCGCTCTGGCCTTCCAAGGGTACCAGGCCCTCCTCCAGCAATGCTTTGCGCAGGTATTCTGTTTTTTCCTTCAGGGAACGGACGATGCCCGGGTTCTCCTCCAGCAG
>JAWOHX010000087.1:0-22517 GCA_046484975.1 Clostridia bacterium | reverse complement strand
CTTCATATTCCTGTTTGGCAGGATCATGAACATGGACAAAAGGAAAAGGATCATTGTACCCTTGCCCGAGGTAATCCAGCCGGAGCAGGATGTGGCCGGGGATGAACTGGTCGCCGTGATTGCGGCTGCTGTGAGTGCATTCCTTGATTCGGGCCATCTGGCAGCCGAGTGCGAGATCAAGGTCCGTTCATTCAAAAGGACGGGATCCAACTCCCCTGTATGGAACCAGGCCGGCAGAAACGAACTGGTCCAATCCCATCTGAGCTAAAGGATAAAATGAAATGAATGACTTTATATTCGCCCTGCAACAACTGATCAAGAACTCCGGGATTGCCTTGCTGATTTCTTCCGCGGACTGGTGGAGGATCCTCATCATGATCGCCATCTCGTGTTTTCTTCTTTACCTTGGCATAAAAAAGAAATATGAGCCACTCCTGCTTGTTCCCATCGCCTTCGGCATGCTGCTGACCAACCTGCCCCTCGGCGAAGTGTTCAACAGCGCCCTGTGGGAAAATCCCGGGAACGTGGACTATGCAAGGATATTGAAGGAGGGAGGTCTCCTTGACATCCTGTACATCGGAATCAAGGCAGGGATCTATCCTCCCCTCATCTTCCTGGGTGTCGGTGCCATGACGGACTTTGGTCCCCTGCTGGCCAATCCCAAGAGCTTCCTGCTGGGCGCCGCGGCTCAGTTTGGCATATTCATCACCTTCATCGGTGCCGGTCTGCTGGGGTTCTCCCCCATGGAATCCGGGGCCATTGCCATCATCGGGGGAGCCGACGGCCCCACCGCCATCTACACCGCCAGCATCCTTGCCCCCGCCTTGCTCGGTCCCATCGCCGTGGCAGCCTATTCCTACATGGCCATGGTTCCCTTCATCCAACCCCCCATCATGAAACTTCTTACCACCAAAAAGGAACGTGCGGTGGTGATGAAACAGCTTCGCCCCGTCAAGAAAGCGGAAAGAATCATTTTCCCTGTCCTTGTGGCTGTTCTCGTCACCTTGATCATTCCCAAGGCCGCTCCCCTGGTGGGCATGCTGATGCTTGGGAACCTCCTGCGGGAGTCTGGTGTGGTGGAACGCCTCAGCAAGACCGCCCAGAACGAGCTCATCAACATCGTGACCATATTCCTGGGACTCAGCGTGGGGGCTTCCGCCACCGCCGCCAGTTTTCTGGCCAAGGAAACCCTGTACATCATCGGCCTCGGGCTGGTGGCCTTCGCCGTGGGCACCGCCGCCGGCGTCCTGTTCGGCAAGATCATGTACTGGACCTCGGGTGGAAAAGTGAATCCCCTCATCGGCTCCGCCGGTGTCTCCGCCGTACCCATGGCCGCAAGGGTCTCCCAAAAAGTGGGACAGCAGGCCAATCCCCAGAACTTCCTTCTCATGCATGCCATGGGCCCCAATGTGGCCGGTGTCATCGGATCCGCCGTCGCCGCAGGCATCCTCATCACCCTGTTGGGGTGAGTGACTTCCGTGTTCAAAAAGCCCCTGCCCAGGCAGGGGTTTTTTCATGAACTTGTGCCATATGTCTGGCATGAGGGATGAAAATCATATAAGATATGGGGGGAGGAGGCTGGTTTTATGCATTTCAACATCGGTGTCATCGTGGATTCCTTTCGGGTGCCCCTCAGGGAGGGCATTGTGAAAGCAAAAAGCATCGGGGCGTCAGGGATCCAGCTCTATGCGGTGGAGGGGGAAATGTCCCCCGGGAACCTGAATGCCGCAGGCAGGAGGGAATGGCTGGACATCATCCGTTCCCATGGTCTGTGCGTCACCGCCCTGGTGGGAGACCCCGGGGACGGGGGCTTTGCCCATGCGGACAGGAACCCGGCCCGCATCGAGATGTCCAAAAGGATCATCGATTTGGCCCTGGACCTGGATTCTTGCATCGTCACCACCCACATCGGGGTGATTCCCGGGGATGCCAGCCATCCCAGGGTTCCAATCCTTCAGCAGGCCTGCGAGACCCTGGGGGAATACGCCGCAGCGAACAATGCCTTTTTTGCCATTGAGACCGGGCCGGAACCCAGCATCGTTCTCAGGAATTTCCTGGACAGCCTTTCCACCAAGAACGTATGCGTCAACTTTGATCCGGCAAACCTGGTGATGGTCATCGGCGAGGATCCCGTGGATGCGGTCCGCAACCTGAAGGACTACATCGTCCACACCCATGCCAAGGACGGCAGGATGCTGAGGAAAACAAATCCCGAGGAGTTGTATATGTCCCATGCCGGCAACTGGTCGGAGGCATTCATTGAGACGCCCTTGGGAGAAGGGGACGTCCATTTCCCCTCTTACCTGAAGGCCTTGCAGGACACCGGCTATTCGGGTTTCCTGACCATTGAGCGGGAGGTTGGGGAAAACCCGTATGAAGACATCAGAAAAGCAGTGGTTTTCTTGAAGAATATGATGAAGGAGGAACAGCACTCATGAGAACAGGGATCAGCTCATATGCCTACAGCAGGCTGCTTGCCAAAGGATCCATGGATATCTTCCAGGTGATTGACAAGACAAAGGAAATCGGCTTCGATGCCATCGAGTTCTCCAACCTGCCTGAGGTGAAGGGTTTCACAAAGCTCCAGCTGGCGGAGAAAATAAAGGGTTATTGCCTGAAGAAGGAACTGATCATCGCCAATTATGCCACCGGCGCGGACATGCTCAAGGGGTCCAAGGGGAATCTTCCCGCCGAGGTGGAGAGGGTGAAGGGCGAGGTGGATGTGGCCAAAGCGCTCGGTGTGGATAAAATGCGCCATGACGCCTCCTTCGGCTTCCTTGCGGGGGACCCGGGGGCTGCCTGTTTTGAAAAAACACTCATCCGCATCGCCGAGGGATGCCGGGCCATCACAGAATACGCCGCCGGCCTGGGGATCAGGACCATGGTGGAGAACCACGGGCGGTTCTGCCAGGACAGCGACCGGGTGGAGCTGCTGGTCAACGAGGTGGATCATGAGAACTTCGGGGTCCTGCTGGACGTGGGCAACTTCATGTGCGTGGACGAGGATCCTGCAGAAGCCACCGGCAGGCTCATCCCCTATGCCTTCCATGTCCATTTCAAGGACTTTCACGTGAAGGACGGCAACGCCTTCCATCCCGGCGCGGGATGGATTCTCACCCGAAACGGCAATTTCCTGCGCGGCGCCATCATCGGCCATGGGGACCTTCCCCTCGCCCAGTGCATGAACATCATCAGGCAGTATGACTACAAGGGAATCCTGTCCATTGAATTCGAGGGCCTGGAAGACCCCCTCACAGGAATCGAGATGGGATACCGGAACCTGAAAAGACTGATTGCAGCCGCCTGGCAGGCATAAGGAAACTCAGACGGACCATGGGACAGGTGAAGGTACACTTCACCTGTTTTTATCGACGGCCTCGAACAAGGCCACCGTGTTCTCATAGGGAAACCCGTCATCGATCTCGATATAGAACCAGGCGCTTCCGTTTTGCACATCGAACAGGGCGCTGGTCTCATTGACCCACCGGGTGACATCCTCCGGCGTGCCATGGTTCATGATGTCCCCCCTGAAATGGAGTGCGCAGGCGATTTTGTATTCCTTAAGCCTCCTGGCAAGATCGGCTGTATCGTATGCCGTCAATTGCGGCCAATAGGAATCGATGCCAAGGTCTTTCAAATCCTCCAGGATCTTGTCGTTTGCCCCACAGGAATGAAAGTGGACTTTTTTCCCGGCTTTCTTCACTTTGTCGATCATTGTCCCGAACCTGGGCTTGAAGAACCTGCGGAATACCGCTGGTGAAAGGATCAGGTCATACTGGGTCCCGAAATCATCCCCGAACTGCACCGAGTCCACCCCTGCCGCCAGAAGGTTGTCGATGTCCCGGAGCTGATGCTCCACCAGCATGTCCGCCAGCCGGTTGATCTCCGGGCTGTCGGTCTGGAGGTCCATCAACACATCCTCATAGTTCCTGAGGGCGATGAGCTTCTCGAGAAGGCTCCCCCATCCTTTCAACAGGTACTTGTCTGTATTTTTCTTTTCCACCGTCCTGTTGGGGGGCATCCGGTAGTTCCCCAGTGCAGAAAAATCATCCAGTGGCCTCTCCAGGGGATGCCCCTGGATGCCGAAGATCCGGTATTCCCATAGGACCCCCCACTCATCCCGTTTCAACTCATGGTATTCCCCTTTTTCGTTGAAGGCATAAGCCGGTGGCACCGGTACGGGCTGGTCCAAAACATCCTCGTCGAAATCGTAAGGGTATTTCCGGAACAACTCCCTCATCTTTTCCCCGTACTCGTAATATCCCCTGGGTGATGGATGGTATTGCAATGGCACCCTGTCGGGCTTTTGAAAGACCATGGCCGCGTTCACCCGTTCTCTTGAATCCATGCAGGTTCCCCCTTGTCATCTCATACCTGACATTATATATTCCTTGACACCCATATTCAATGAAAATACAATGGATGGGAAATCATACAGCCGATGAAAAGGATGGGATCCGCATGATGACACCAAGGGAGAATCTGCTCAACCTCTATCGAAAAAAGGGCTACGCGAAGGCCCCCTGCCATTTCGACCTGTGCCCTTCACTGGTTGAAACCTATCACAGGGAAACAGGGTCCGACCTGCCCTATTCCGAATTCTTTGACTTCCCGGAGATCTTTGTCCGGGACCTTCTGGTGAAGAGTGAAAACCATGCCGGATACTATCCCAGCCTGGCGCAGGGAACCCAGATTGACAACTGGGGCGTTGCCCGGGAACCCGGCAGTGAGGATTGTGCCCACATGACCTACATGAGGCATCCCATGGAAGCCTTTTCCCGTTCTGATGAATTCATGGAATATCCCTATCCCGACTACCTTCATGCCCGGGAGTCCCATATCCGGGAGGATGTCCGGGCCATCCAAAAGAAAGGATATGCGGCCAAGGCCAACATGGGTTGCACCCTCTGGGAAATCGGCTGGTACCTCAGGGGCATGGAGCAGCTCATGTCCGACATGGTCCTGGAACCCGACCTGGCCCGTTTGCACCTGGACAGGATCACTGAGATCTCCTGCCACAGGGCCATGGTTTTCACAAAAGCCGGGGTGGACATCATTCTCACCGGGGACGATGTGGGCATGCAGCATTCCCTGATGATGAGCGAGGACATGTACTGCGAGTGGATCAAGCCCCGTTTCACGAAGATCATCTCTTCCGCGCGTAAAATCAACCCGGATGTGATCATCGAATACCATTCCTGCGGATTCGTCAAGCCACTGATCCCCCATTTCATCCAGGCCGGCATCGACGTGCTCAATCCGGTGCAGCCCGAATGCATGGACTTTGGGGAACTGTTTGGTCTTTATGGGGACAGGATTTCTTTCAAGGGAACCATCGGGACCCAGTCCACCATGCCCTTCGGGACCCCTGATGATGTGGCGGCTGCAGTCATCCGGAACCTGGACATCGCCGGGGAGAAGGGGGGCCTGTTCTGCGCCCCCACCCATATGCTGGAACCCGAGGTGCCATGGGAGAACATCATGGCCTATGCCCGGACGGTCGGGAGCTATAAGAAATAAGGAGAACCCTGATGAACAGATGCCTGGAAATCCATGTCTCCCCCGAAGGGAATGATGGCAACGACGGCGGCTTTTCCTCCCCCCTGGGAACCATCCGGGAGGCTTTGAAAATGTACTATGCGAAAACCCGGCCGGAATGGATGTCCCAGGACAAGACCGGACCCGGGCTGGTCTCCACTTTGTCTGCCTATGACAGTGCAAGGATCATTCTCAGGAAAGGCGAATACTACCTGGACAAGCCCATCTCTTTCCATGAGGGCGACCATTTCCCCCTTGAGATCACAGCCTATGGAGATGAAGAGGTGGCATTCAGCGGAGGCATTCGGATTGAAAACCTGAGAAAAGGCAAGCTTGACAGGAAGGATGTCTGGTATGCGGACATTCCTTTCAACCATAAGTTCAGGCAGCTATTCGTCAATGGCCGGAGAGCTCAGAGGCCCCTGTATCCGGAAGACTCCACCGTGGATGTCCAGAGCGTGGACGATGCCAAGGGCAATGTGCTCCCTGGAGCCACCTGGCAGACGGGCACCTTTTACCTGAAACACAAGGACAAACGCGTCCTTGCTTTCTATAATTTCAATGATGTGGAAATTCTCATCCCCCACAAATGGGTGTATGAACGGATGCCCATCGAGTGGATGGATTTCCAAAACAACATCATCAAGTCACGGCACAAGAGCGTCCAACGCGTCATACAAGAAAGCAGCGGCTGCGTCTTTGAGAATGTGTTTGAAGCCTTCCAAAAGCCTGGCCAATGGTACCATGACACCAAGAAAAAAATTCTCTACTACATACCCTTGGCAGGGGAAAGCATCGGGGATGCGGACATGGTCTGCCCCGTCCGGGAGAAACTGGTCGTTCTTTCACATGCCTCCAACAAAACATTCTCCAAAATCACGTTCCTGTACAGCAGCGAGAAAAAAGACGGCATCACCATGGAGGATGGTTATTTCAAAAGGAGTTTCGAGCCTGTCCTGTACGCAACGAGCCCCCAGGCGGAGATATTCCTTTCCGGAGCGGTGGAACTGGAGCACTGCGGCCATATCCTTTTCGAAGGATGCGTCTTCACGAAACTCGGGCAATACGGAATGAGGATCGGCAATGGCTGCCGCCATGTCACCGTGGACCGTTGCACCTTCCACGACCTGGGAGGGGGAGGAATCCATGCCTTTGGCAGCGAGGATGAGCAGGAAACCACAGGCTACCTGCGCATCACCAACTGCCATCTCCATCATCTTGGCATCATCTACAAGGCCTCCATCGGCATCATCATCCGCCAGGGCCACGACAACCTGGTCGCCCACAACCACATCCATGACCTTTACTATTCCGCCGTCTCCTGCGGATGGACCTGGGGATACCAGCCCAATGCCTGCCGGAACAACATCATCGAGTTCAATCACATCCATGACCTTGGCAAAGGTGTCCTCAGCGACATGGGAGGCATCTATACCCTTGGTGTCCAGCCCGGAACCATCATCCGAAGCAACCTCATCCACGACATCACGGACAAAAACTACGGGGGATGGGGCATTTACCTGGATGAGGGCAGCTCCCACATCGTCGTGGAGAACAATATCTGCCACCGCATGAACAGCAACGGCTTCCATCAGCACTATGGCAGCGGGAACCTGATCACCAACAATATCTTTGCCATGTCCAACAGCGCCCAGTGCCGGATCACCCTGAGTGAAAAACACAGGAGGGTCCTGTTGCAGCGAAACATCTTTGCCGGCGCCCACCCCCTCATATACACCGTGACGGCGAATCCGGGGGTTCTGGAAAGCGACCTCAACCTGTTCTGGTCTTACAGCGTGGAGAATGGGCTTGTATTCGAGAAATTCAAGTCTGATTACGAGTCCGGGGAAAAAATCCCCCTGGATCAATGGCAGGCGTCCGGAAACGACAAAAACACCATCGTCGAAGACCCCCTGTTTGCGGACCCGGGGAACGGGGATTTCACACTGGACCCCCAGTCCCCCGCCCTGCGCATCGGTTTCAGGGCAATCGACCTCTCCACGGTGGGCATTATCCCGATTTGATCCTATTTCCGTGAAAACAACATCCTGTACTCCATATGCTGTACCGTCGGTCTGGTGTCGTCCATCTGGAGCCCGGCATTCATGATCATGATGCGGACCCGGATGTAGTCATTCTCATCGTTGAAGGTGAGCTGTTCCGCATTCAGACTGATGAACTGATTGGAGGCTCCTGCTGCATGCTCCGCATGGATGGCGAAGACGATTTCCTTCAGGTCTTTCTCATAGAGCAGCTGATTTCCCTCATACATCCTGACCACATGGTTTTCCCCCAACACCACCCGCAGGGACCCCGCAAGGTATTCCTGCGGTTCCCCCCGGTACTGGTTCTGTATAAGATGGGAATAGCCGCTGACATCCAGGACCACTGGGATTTCCATGATGTTGATGTAGCTGTACTTGTCAGGTCTGCCGAAGAAGGGCATGGATAACTCTGACTCGATGAATGCCGATGGAAGGGCCAGGTCATCCAGGGAATGATAACTGGAAAAATAGTAGGCGATGTCCGTGAGCCGAAACCATTCCTCTTCAGGAATCTGTTCGTGCCTGACGATTTCCCCTTCCTGTTCCATGTCGTTGCGCCGGATGATTTCCTGGACCTGCCGGTTCTGGCTCCACACGGAGACATCAAAGGCGTTCAACGGGGATATGGCACCAATGAAGACAACCGCCGCCAGGGCCACGGAAGCAGAAAGGGTGACTTTCCTCTTATTCAGGGAAAACAACAGGACAAACACCACCCATACACCTGCGGCCACGGTGAAATACCGGCCTTCCGTGATGCCATAGGCAGCAATGCGTATGCCGATGGAAACAAAGAGCATTGCCAGGGGAACCGCCATGACGACCCGGAACCACTTCTTGAAAAACAGCGTGAACCTGTTCTCCTGTTCGGCGGAACAGGCCACCAGCAAGGAACCCGTGCCGATGAGGACATACCAGAGAACCATGTTGGCGATCATGTTGTCCGGGATGGAGAAGGTCAGCAGGATGCGGATGAAATAGGCATAGATCACCAGGCTGTAGGCTGAGAGCAAGGGCATCAGGACATAGCTGTTGAGTTTCTCGAACACCTTTGGCAGGGAGGTCTCCTGGTCCTTGCGGATGTCCGAGAGAAACAGGAGGCTGAAGACCACACCCATGACGGCAATGTATATGTTCCCGTAGACACTACCTTCAATCCCAAGGTCGAAGAGGCGGTCCAAAGCAGCGGTGATCAGGCTTAGCCCCCCATAAAGGACATGCACATAGAACCCGTTGATCACGGCCATTTTCAACAGCCGGATGACAAAGACCTCCATCTTGATTTTCTTATGCCAGGCAGGTACAGAGACATAGATGGCAATGAAAAACACCAGGGATGCCCCTATCCTCATCATGGTGGAGTTTTTCTCGTAATCATAGACCCAGAAGAACATGACTGCCATCAGCAACG
Source organism: Clostridia bacterium (assembly GCA_046484975.1). Lineage (GTDB taxonomy): Bacteria > Bacillota > Clostridia > DUPQ01 > DUPQ01 > JAWOHX01. The sequence continues at coordinate 13,523 of JAWOHX010000087.1, read as the reverse complement.
CATACGCCACCCACAGGAAATGCTCTCCCCTGAAATGCCTGCTCCTGTGGTGGAAATAGGCGGAGATTGCCATGGAGGACGGGATGCCCAGGATCAGGGTGTTGAGGATCCTGACCAGCCAGGGCTCAAGGGCATTGTCCGTCCATCGCATTTCCACCAGCCAAATGCCGATGACGGCAGCCAGCACGCATATGGCATATGTGACGGGATACCCCTTGATCCCCGCCTTGAGGTCCGGGGCCAGTTTTCTGATCTTGTCCTTGATACCCATTGATGTCACCTCCAGGCCCCATTATACATCAGATGGCTTTATGAAATCCAGTTGATGTCAATGGTCCCCATGGACGTCTTCAGGTCCGCCTCTATGGAACGCGGGGTGGAATCCAATCCCCGGCTCTCCCCTTTGGCGCTTGTCATCCTGACTCCGTCATACCGCTGGTTCTCCAGGATGAAATCCCTGCCTGTCCTGATGTTCCCGTGCTTGCCTGCATCCGCTGTGAAAACGACCCCCGTCCCGTCCTTGACGGCAAAGGAAATGCCTCCGTTGCTGGTGGATGCCTTGAGTTTTCCCCTGTTTTCATCAAACGGCTGGTAATCGTTGATGGCAATATGTCCGTTTGTGGTTGTCAGGTGCGCCTGGTCGGTTTTTCCGGAAGAAAGGGTGATCCCGCCGTTGGTGGTGCCTAAGTCAAGTTTCCCGGAGGCAACCATCTCAGCATGTACCTTGCCGTTTGTAGTGGTGCACTTGATTTCCTTGGGAAACGACAGGTTCGCGGTATGGATCTTTCCATTGGTGGTGGTGGCTGTCAACCCTTCCCCCTTGCAGTTTTCAATGACGATCTTTCCGTTGGTGGTGGAGATTCTCATGGTTTTGCCTTGACAACCCTCCGCAGCCACTTTACCGTTCGTGGCGGAAAGGCCCAGTTCGTCCGCTGCGATTCCCTTGCATTCCACGGCTCCGTTCAGGCCCCTGGCGCGCACCTTTCCGTATTGCATGTCAGGAAGCAGGACCTCGATCATCACCGGTCTCTTATATGACTTCTCCGTCCTGATCTCCAGCCTGCCTTTTGCATATTCCCGGATGACGATGTCCTCTTCCCTGCCGGCGTCCTCCCTGGGAACCTGGACTTTGACCTGTGCAAGATTCCCGGTCCCTGTATTCTTCTGGATTCTGATCTTTCCATTGGAATCCAGGAGGATCTCCGCGCCTTCCGAAAGCTCGTACTCGGAATGGATCGTTTGGTACTCAGTGAGGCTGAAATCAAATTCCGCGATGGATTCCAGGATTTCCTTTCCCACCCTGGCCCCGATCCTCCCGATGGATTTTGCCATGTCCGTCATGCCGTTGATGGCCTCGTCGAAGTCCTTCATGTTGTCGCTCTTGTCCTTGTCAGGTTCTTCCTTCTGACTCTCGATGGCCTCGATGAGTTTGGCCGCCTCCTCACCGGAGATTTTTCCTTCCTCCAGCATTTTCAGGATCAGCAGCAGGTCATTGTTGCTTTTACCCATCTCAATTCCCCTCCTTCTGGTTCTTGAACATCCGGACCGCTTCATCAACGGATATCTCACCTTTTTCGATGCCTTCCAGGATGTTCCTTCTCCTGGAATCATTGTCAGGACCCATGTCAAGCCCCAATACGTCGGCAATCTCATCCAGCCGGCTTTTCACCGTGGGATAGGAGATTCCCAGTTCCTTTTCCACTTCCCTGATGTTTCCCCTGCATTTCAGGAAGGCCTCCACGAATTTCATCTGCCGCTCATCCAGCAGGGAAAAGTTCGTCACATAGAACTCCCCGGAGATTTTCGTCTGGCAGGAGGAGCAGCTTATGTGGTTGATGGTGAGCTCCTTGGAACAGACGGGGCATCTTCCCGGCACCTTGTATTTCATTTCGACACCTTCTTTCCAAACATTTACACCATTATTATACATCCACCATTGATTATGTCAATATATAATATTCATTAATTCAATATTGATATCAATATTATCAACATCAAACTTTTATTTTGCTCCCCATTATCTTCCCGGTGGCTTTATGGTATAATTTTCTCCATGAGCGATTTGGAAAACAAGGGAATCCTCCAGAAACTCATCAGGGTCGGTCTGCCCATCGCCATGCAGAACCTGGTGGCAACTGCATTGAACCTGGTGGACAATGTGATGATCGGCTCCCGGGGGGAAATCGCCCTTACAGCGGTGACCTTGTCCAACCGGGTGTTCTTCATCCTGGCCATCACCCTCTATGGGGTGTACAGCGGCATGAGCATCTATACTTCCCAATACTGGGGGAAAAAAGACATGGTCAACATCCGCAAGGTCATGGGCATGGCCATGTCCCTGGGCTTTCTGCTCTCCTTTTCCGTGAGCATCCTGACCCAGGCCTTCCCCCGGCAAATCGTAGGCCTGTTCATCGACGATCCGGAGGTCCTGGCCCAGGGGACGGATTACCTGCGCATCGCCGCCCTTTCCTACGTACCCATGGCCATCACCTTCATGTTCTCCTTCACCTCCAGGAGCGTGCACCGTGCCAAGATACCCATGATGACCAGCATCATCGCCCTAAGCACCAACACCTTCATCAACTACCTGCTCATCAACGGAAACCTAGGTTTCCCGGAACTTGGTGTCAAGGGTGCCGCCATCGCCACCGTCATCTCCCGCATCCTGGAGATGATTCTCCTTCTCTCCATCATCTATCTGGCCAAGGACCATCCCCTTGCAGCGAAACTCAAGGAGATGTTCTCCTACGGGTTTCCCATGTTCCGCAAGGTCTTCAGGACAGTGCTGCCTGTCATTATCAATGAATCCGCATGGTCCATCGGGGTCTCCGTCTATTATGTGGCTTACGGATTCCTTGGCACGGCTTCCGTCGCCGCCCTCCAGGTCTCCCTGACAATATCCGACCTGTTCTGGGCGTTTTTGATTGGAATCGGCAACGCCACCGCCGTCCTGGTCGGCAACCAGCTGGGGGCGGAAAATATCCAGAAGGCCTACCACACCGCCCGGAGGCTGATTGTGATCTCCCTGTACATCTCCGTCTTCCTGGCGGTATTCTACCTGCTTGCCGGCAATTCCATGGCCAGCCTGTTCCGGTTGTCCCCCGATTCCATGGAGATTGCAAGGATGTGCATCATCGTCAACGCCTTCTACATGCCGGTGAAAATGCTTGCCTTCATCTTCATCGTGGGGATCTTCCGAAGTGGCGGGGACACAAGGTTCTGCATGCTCCTGGACATCGGGGCCATCTGGGTCGTTGGCGTCCCGCTGGCGTTTCTCTGCGTGCTGGTTTTCAAACTCCCCGTGTACTGGTGCCTCGCCATTGTCTTTTCGGAGGAAATCCTCAAGGTGGTGATTTCCTTCTTCCGTTTCAAAAACCGCAAATGGATCAATGTTTTGACCGTGAAAGGAGAAGCCGATGTATAGGATGATCGCCGTTGACATCGACGGCACACTTCTGAACAGCCAGGGACGCATCACTGAAAAAACCGTTGACGTTGTCCGGAGGGTACGGGAAAGGGGCGTCCACTTCGTCCTCTGCACAGGGAGGCCCGTCCAGGGCATTCTGGACATCTACCGTTACCTTTCCCTGGATTCCCCGCTGATTGCATACAACGGGGGCATGGTGCTCCTGCGGCCGGATGACAGGCCCATCTTTGAAAAAGCCCTCACCCAGGACGACACCAGGTCCATCATTGCCCTGTCCAACCAATATGACGTCACCGCAGTGATCTGGCATGAGTCCAGGCTTTATGTGACGAAGATGAACGAGAAGGCAGCGGAATACGGCTCGCTCTCCCGGGTGGAACCCCTTTTGCTGGAAAATGACGGGATATTCTCTGCCAATGGCGCCACGAAAATCCTTTTTACCGGGGAAGTCCCCCGCATCCGTGAAATCGAAGGGGCATTGAAGCCCCTGATTGGTCCAAGTGTGAACATGCACACCTCTCAGCCCTATTTCCTGGAATTCGTCCATGCCGATGTCTCGAAAAGCATCGCCATGGAAATTCTCGGCAATCATCTGGATATCCCAAGGAAGGAAATGATGGCCCTGGGGGACGGCTTCAACGACCTGTCCATGATCGAATATGCCGGCCTGGGTGTCGCCATGGGAAATGCCCCGGACGAGGTCAGGAAAAAGGCCGGCTTCGTCACCTTGTCCTGTGATGAAGACGGCCTTGCCTATGCCATTGAAAAATTCATTCTAGCTCCACTTTGAAGGTACGGATTTCAAATGGTTTGATTTCAAAGCGGATCATGTTCCCGGAATAGGATGCGGCTTCCGTGTCCTCTTCCAGAAGGTTGCATTCCATCGCTTCCCGTATGTTTCGGTGAAAAGCCATTTCCACCGTGTCACGCCTGTTGAAGCACTCATATACCCGGACAATGAGTTTTTCACCGTCTTCCGCCTTCTTGACGGCCTCGATGACCACGTTCTCCTTGTCGAGGCCGATGAAGGACTTGCTTTTTCCAGAGTCCCCTGTTCCTTCGTCCACGAACACCCCTCTCAACGGGCAGTTGAGCATATAGGCCATGTCCACTGTCCCGCCTTTTTTGAAATCATCCATATGGGGATACAGGGAATACACCATCCTGTGGTTCCCGATGTCCGCCACCGGATTGGGATACGCTGCGGACTTGAGCAGGGTCAGCCTCATCACGGAATCCTTGATGTCGTGGCCATATTTGCAGTCGTTCAGCAGGCTGACACCATATCCGGATTCGGATATGTCCGCCCATTTGTGGGCGCTGACTTCAAACCTGGCATAGTCCCAGCTGGTGTTCCAGTGGGTGGGCCGCTCCACGTTCCCGTATTGGATCTCATAGGTAGCCTTGCTGGTGTGGATGTCCATGGGAAATGCCGCCTTGAGCAGGATGTCCGTTTCCTGCCAGTCGATCTCCGTATCAAAATCAACCCTGGGGACATCGGCATAGATCTGGATGGTCTGGCTGATCACCGAGTCCAGGAATTTCCTCTTTATTCTCAGGGATCCACGCACCGGCCCCGTTTCCATGACCTCCGTTTCCAGGACCTCATCGATCTCCCAGGATTTGTCGTTGTAGTAGATGTTGATGTCCCAGGCATCCCAGTTGATGGGTTTGTCTTCAAATGCGATGAGCTGGTTGGCTTTCTGGTTTTCCCTGACCAGCTGCCTGCCGTTTCGTTTGTCCAGCAGTGATATGATGCCCATGGACGCGTCGAATTCAATCCGGAAGAACCTGTTCTCCATGGCCTGCGGGCTGACCTGGAGAGGGGCATCCACGGACTGGGTTTTTCTTTCCAGGGAATATGTCCTGTAGCCCATGGACGGGACCTCGGCTGTGAAAAGGAAATACATCTTCCCGTCCTCCCAAACCATTTGCCCCTGTATATGCTCATTCTCCGGGGTCAGGGCATGGGTGAAGACTTTTTTCACCTCCACCCTGGCAATGTCCTTCCTGTTGAATGACAAGGAATTGAACACCACGCACTGGTCCTTTCCATCTGAGGCTTTGGCTGCCAGGGCATGAAGGCGCTCCTCCAACATGCGGCCGCCCTGATCAAACACGGTGCTGTAATCCGCATCGCTGTCCTCGTATACCTCCCGGATGGAGGATCCGGGGAGGATATCGTGGAACTGGTGGAGCAGCACCCGCTCCCAGTTTTCCTTCAGGCTTGCCTCCGGATAATCCATGAGTCCTTCCTGCCCGGCGAAATATCCGAAAAGCTCCACTTCCCGGAGAAGAAACTCGCTTTTCCTGTTGTTCCTCTTGTTCCTTCCCACCGAGGTGTAGGTTCCCCTGTGGTACTCCAGGTAGAGTTCCCCCACCCATTTCGGGAGCCTTTTGTTGTCCCTGACCTTCCGGTCCAGTTCCTCAAAGAAATCCCTGGAGGTGGTCATTTCGAATTTCGGCGCCCCCGGGACCCCTTTTCCCAGGCGCCTTCCTTCCTCCAGCATCTCCCTGGTGGGTCCCCCTCCCCCGTCGCCGTACCCAAAGCTCATGAGCACGGTGTCGTTGATGCCTTTCTGGTGATAATTCTCAAAGGCCCCGAAGACATGAGGAGTGGACAGGACCCCGTTGTAGGTGGAGCCGTAACGCCTTGCAGGATCCTGGGTATCCGTGGCGGTGATGAAATGAGCAAGGACCTTGGAGCCGTCGATGCCTTCCCATTCGAAGGTCTCATATGGGAACCGGTTGTATTCATTCCAGAAAATCTTCGTGGTCATGAAATACTCGATGTTGGATTTTTTCATGATCTGGGGAAGGGCAGCGCTGTATCCGAACACGTCAGGCAGCCAGAGGACCCTGCATTCCGCATTGAACTCCTCCTTGAAAAACCGGCAGCCGTACAGAAACTGCCTGACAAAGGCTTCCCCGCTGGCCAGGTTGCAGTCCGCTTCCAGCCACATGCCTCCCTCCGGCTCCCATCTGCCCTCCCTGACCCTTTGCCTGATCTTTTCGTAGATATCCGGCCTGTCCTCTTTGATGAACTGGTAGAGCTGTGGCTGGCTGGACATGAACAGGTATTCGGGATACAAGTCCATGAGATGGAGCACGGTGGAGAAACTCCGGACGACCTTCTGCCTTGTCTGGGAGATGGGCCATAACCAGGCAACATCGATATGGGTGTGTCCCACCCCTTTGACGACACCGCTGGAGTTCCCGCAGAAACTGCCGTAGAATTCCTCTTCCATATAGTGGTTGGCTTTCTCCACGGAGGAGTAGAAATGTGTTGAACGGGGTTTCCGGAAGTCGATGATCCCCATTGCGGTTTCCAGATGGTTCAGGATGTCGCTTCTGGTTTTATCATCCTTGATCCTGGGAACCATGTCCGAGGGAATCTTGATGTTGTAATACAGCCGTTCAACCTGAAGGTCCCATACCAGGACCTTGCACTGCATCCGAAGGCCCCCCTCTTTCATGCCGGGGAAACCGTCCAGGGCGATGCGGTGGATCTCCCCGGCTTTCGCTGCCTGGGTCATCATGGAACTTGTATGGCCCTTGTCCAGTCCCTGCCAGGGGGACCCGTTGATGAAAAGCATGAACTGGGGGTTCCTGGCCATGTCCCATTTGCCGTCCCCCCCGGTCTCCACCGAGAAGAACAGTGCCTCCCCTTCCAAATCCCCGGGTACATGGAAATCCATCCTGAAAAGATGGTTTTTCCCGTCCTGTCCCCAGGAACTGCCGGGTTCGTAGGTTGTCAGGAGGGGGGAATCCATGGCGATGTCCTCCCTGCCCCTGATGTCCCCGCCCATGCACATGATTTGGTTCAACGGGATCTCCCGCTTGATTTTGAGTTTCTCCAGTTCCTTCAATACCTTCAGACAATGTTTTTCAGCCAGATACATCATACGGTGCAATTCCTTTCCTGCTCTTCCACCAGGTCGGCGACTTTCATGCGGATCATATCCCGGGTCTCCCTGAAAAAGGCCACCTCTTTGCCCACGGGATCCTGGATGTCCCATCGCAGCACTTTTTCAGCGGATATCCCCTGGACCTCCAGTACGGGGTCCATGATGACCAGAACATCCACTTTTCCCGGTATCTCCTGGATTTTCTTGGGATATTGGTTGTCCATCTTCAGGCCCAGCTCCTCCATGACAAGGATGACATTCTCATTGATGGAGTAGCCGGGGTTGACCCCGGCACTGTAGATGGCCATGCATCCCTTCGTATCGTTTTTTGCGAATACTTCCGCCATCTGGCTCCTTGAAGTGTTTGCCAGGCATACGAAGGCAATTTCTTTTTTCATATCTTCCCTCTTATTCTTCCCTTTTATATCCCAGGCCGATGACACAGAGGACCTGGCATTGCGGATCCATGCCGCATATTTCCTTGACCCGTGAGGAACTGTCCCCTCCCTCTCCCGTGGTCCGGTTCCGGATCTGTCCCCAGCATGCCCCAAGCCCCAGGTCTTCCGCTTCCAGCAGGATGGCGAAAGCCGCGATGGAACAATCCTCAATCCAAACATCACTTACAGAAGGATAGCCGGCCACCACGATGGCCGCAGGAGCGTCCTTCAGGAACCCGAGCCCGTGCTCCCTGGAATCAGACAAGGCCTCGATGATTCCTCTGTCCCTGCATGCATAAAAAAGCCAGGGTTTCCTTGCCCTGGAGGAAGGGCTGAGACGGGCACATTCCAGAATTTCATGCAACACGTTTTCCGGAATCTCCTGATCCCGGTATTCCCGGACGCTTTTTCTTTTTCTCATCAGCTCCAACATGATGTCCCCAGACTCATTTCCCTGCAGACAGCAGGCCGGATCCCCACAGGTGCTCCGGTCTGTCAAACAACTATTTCACGCCTTTGAAGAAATTGTATTCACCGACTGTGAAACTCCCCTGGTCCTTCGCCCAGGAATATCCTGCCTCGGAAGGAAGCATATTCCTGTCATAACAGTCCTCAAGGACCTGGTTCAGTCCTTCGACATAAACCAGCTCGGTGTCTTCCAGTTTCTTTCTCCGCTTCACTTCCTCCGGGAAATCCACGATCTCCAGATGCTCGGACACCGCGTTGATGGTGATGAGCTGGGGAGTAGCGGCTTCGATGGGACAGGGATTGGTGTCCTCCCCTCGGATGGTGCGGATGCAGGTGAAGATTTTACGCATCTCGTCGTCGAAGGGGTTCCCGTAGCTTTTCACGCTTCCCCCGGAAACATGGCCGTACAGGATACTGTCCTTTGCATAATCAAAGGTGATCTTCCCTTTTTCAAAAATGAATTCAAAAACCGGATGCACGTTGTTTTCCACGGCGTGGCTGGCCAGGAAAAGAAGGTCAACGCCCCTGCGTGTCTTCATCTTTCCCATGAATGTGTCATAGTTTTCGATCTCATTGGCCCGGTAGATTTCCGCCTTGATCTCCGCAGGATGATCGGAGGTGTCGATGGTCTCACCCAAGAGAAAGAACATGTTGTGCAGGAAATGGGCTGTGGCGTTGTTGGCCACGCTGTCCAGCACCCAGTGGCCGTCTTCATCCTTGATTTTTCCAGCCCATCCGGCCCGTTTGTAGTAACGGATGGTCCGTGGCCACTGGACCACGGTCCTTGCGCTTACCGGCTTCCCGTAGACACCGTCGAGAATGTCCTTTTTCAACTGTAAAATGGGTTCTGCAAAGGACCATTGGAATCCCACGGATATGAACTTCCCGGTCTCCATGGAAACCCTCTCCATTTCCCTGGCGTCCTGGATGGTGGCGGCGATGGGTTTCTCGCAAAGGACATGGGATCCGTTGCGTAAGGCCGTCACCGTCTGTTCCAGATGCAGGTTGATGGGAGAGGAAATGATGACCAGGTCGGCGGTGTGGTTGGCATAGAACTCCTCGAGGGAGTCAAACCTTTGGATGTGGTTGGCCGTCAGTTCCTCCGGGATGGGACTGGTTCTGGACCGGGGATAGACATAGCCGGCCACCTCGAAATCCTCCCCCGGCTTGTTCTCGAACATGGCCTTGATAAAGACCTTGGCATAACCGCTGACACCCACTATGACCAGTTTCATATTCATCCAATCCTTTCCATGACATTTTCCTTGGCCCGGATCACCGCCCGCAACGGGTGGAGCTCTTCCTCCAGGGTGATGGGCATGGGTTTGTTTTCCAGGATCTCGTCCAGGAAATATTCAAAGTAGTCCTTGTTCTCATGCTTGAGTTCCAATGCCCCCATGTCCTTGTCCTTAAGGACAAGCCGGGTCCTGGATACGCCGTCAACGGCTTCCACAAATCCTTCCGTTCCCCAGATCCTCAGGTGCTCGTTGCCCCAGATCCCAAAGGTGCGGTGGTTGGCGTAATTCAATACCATGGAGCCCACGGCGCCGTTGTCAAGGGTCATCATCAGGCTGGCAGCCGTACACATGCCCCCTCCTTCGACTGGATTGCCGTGGGTTGTCTCCACGGAATAGATCCTGTCGATCTTCAGTCCGGTGGTATGCTCGATGAACCGGGTGGCATGAACCCCCACCCAGCGGATCAGCCCCCCGTCGGTGATGTCGTCCTGGGGCCTGCGGTCGTGATATGGATAGGATTTCTGTGCGAACACCTGGATGATCTTCCCCAGCACGCCTGACTGGACCACGTCACGCATGGTCAGGAAGGGTTCCTCGAAACACGTCCCGGCCATCTCATGGAATAGTTTCCCCTCCTGCCTTGCGGTGGCAAGGATCTCGTCCAGCTTTGCCTCGGACAGCGCCGCCGGTTTTTCACTGTAGACATGCTTGCCTCCCCGCAGAGCAGCCAGGGCCTGGGCCTCCTGGTCCTTTCTCATGGGAGAGCACAGGGAAACCAGCTGCACATCGCCGTCGGCGATGAGTTCCTCAAAAGTCGTATATATCTTCACGTCCGGATTGTTCCTGTATGGTTCGGGAATCTGGCTGTCAGACATTCCCGCGATGGCAACGCAGGCTGCTCTCCCGTTGTCCAACAGCAGGTCGTGAATCTGGTGGCCGTTCATGCCGAACATTCCTACTTTCACTTTCAAAACACATTCACTCCTTTTTTGAGTATCATATAATAAACCACGGAGCAATACAAGACGCCCCATGCCTTTTTCCCTTACTTTTCCATTTCCCTCTGCTGTTTTTTCAGCATGCCAATCTCATCCCTTATCAACGCCGCTTTTTCAAACTCCAGCAGCTGCGCCGCTGTCTTCATCTTGCCCTGCAGGGTCTGGATTCTGGCCAGCAGGTCCTTCATGCCCTTGATCTCATAGACTTCCTTCTTTTCCTCCCGGAACAGTGCATTGATGGAATCGTAGATGTCCTTTTGGATGCCCACTGGAGTGATGCCATGTTCCTTGTTGTAACGGGACTGCACCTCTCTTCTTCTCTCCGTCTCCCCAATGGCCTCCTTCATGGACCGGGTCATGACATCCGCATACAGGATGACTTTCCCGTCGATGTTCCTTGCCGCCCTGCCGATGGTCTGGATGAGGGAGCGTGCGCTCCGGAGGAACCCCTCCCTGTCTGCATCCAGGATGGCCACCAGGGAAACCTCGGGGAGGTCCAGACCCTCCCGCAGCAGGTTGATTCCCACCAGGACATCGAATTCACCTTTCCGCAGGTCCCGGATGATCTCCATCCTTTCGAGGGTGTCCACGTCCGCATGCAGGTACCTGGCCTTGATGTCCTTGTCCTCCAGATACTCCGTCAGGTTCTCCGCCATCCTCTTCGTCAGGGTGGTGACCAGCACCCGGTTTTTTTGCTTGACGGTCTCCCGGATCTCACCCACCAGGTCGTCCACCTGCCCTTTGACGGGACGGACTTCCACGGCAGGGTCCACCAGCCCTGTCGGCCGGATGATTTGTTCCACGGTATTCTGGGAGATGCTCCGCTCGTATTCCGCGGGGGTGGCACTCACATAGATCACCTGGTTCTGCCTTTCGGTGAACTCCTTGAATTCCAGGGGACGGTTGTCATAGGCGGAGGGAAGCCTGAACCCATATTCCACCAGGCTCACCTTCCGGGACCTGTCCCCCTTGTACATTCCCGTGATCTGGGGCACCGTGGCATGGGATTCATCGATGAACATCAGGTAATCGTCGGGGAAATAGTCCAGGAGGGTGTAGGGAGGGCTTTTCGCCGGCCTGTTGCTGATGTGCCTGGAGTAGTTCTCGATGCCCTGGCAGAAGCCTGTGTTCCGGAGCATCTCCAGGTCATAATTGGTTCTCTGCTCCAGCCTCTGCGCCTCCAACAGCTTTTCCTGCCCCCGCAACTCTGAAAGCCTCTCCCGGAGCTCCTCCTCGATCCCCTTCACAGCATTGTCCATCTTGTCGGATGAAGTGGCAAAGTGGGATGCGGGGAATATGGCGAGATGATTGCGGGAACCATAGACTTCCCCCGTCAGGCTGTCCATCTCCGTGATCCTTTCGATCTCGTTGCCAAAGAACTCGACGCGATAGCCCCGGCTGGATTCATAGGAAGGCATGATTTCCAGGATGTCCCCCCGGACCCGGAAGGTCCCCCTTTTGAAATCCATCTCATTCCTGGTGTACTGGATGTCCGTGAGATGCCGGATGATCTCATCCCGGTCCCGTTCCATGCCCTTGCGCAGGGAAACCATCAGCTTCGTGTAGTCATCCGGGTCACCCAGGCCATAGATGCAAGAGACAGAGGCCACAACAATGACATCCCTGCGTTCAAACAGGGCAGCTGTGGCGGAGTGCCGCAGCTGGTCGATCTCGTCGTTGATGGAGGAGTCTTTCTCGATATATGTGTCCGTTGAGGGGATATACGCCTCGGGCTGGTAATAGTCAAAGTAGCTGACGAAATACTCCACGCAGTTTTCCGGGAACAGCTCCCTGAACTCGTTGAAAAGCTGGGCCACCAGGGTCTTGTTGTGGGCGATGACAAGGGTGGGCCTCTGCACCCGGCTGATCACGTTGGCCATGGTGAATGTCTTGCCCGATCCCGTGACACCAAGTATGGTCTGGTGCTTCATGCCCTTTTCGATTCCTTCCACAAGGGAATCGATGGCCTTGGGTTGGTCCCCGGTGGGCTTCATGGAGGTGACAAGCTTGAATTCAGTCATAAAAAAATCTCCCGACGTATGGAATTATATCACCGGGAAGTCACGTTGTCCATGGACAAATGAACGCATGTTCTATCTTTCGGGTCGGTACAGGAAGTCCGCCCATTGTTCCTGCGGGGCCAGGGTTTCCAGGAAGTCCACATACCGCCGGTCGCATCCGATCATATGAAGCTCATGTGCGTCGCTCCCCAAGGAAATCCGCACCCCTTCCTCCAGGCAGATCCTGAAAAAAGAAGGATCCGGCCGGTTGATGTGGAAATTCACCTCTGCAGCAACCCTGTGCTCCCTGAGGATCCTCGCCAAGGGCCTGTACAGGTCCGTGGGAGGGCCTCCCCCGCTTTTTCGGAAGAAACGAAAGGGATGGGCCAGGATGTCGACCCGGTTCTCTGCCAGCCTCTCATTGGCCCACATGAACCCCTGCAGGGGTTTGTCCGCCCATCTCCCGGGCAGGAAATGCACCGCACCGAGAACGATGTCCCAGATGTTTTTATCCCTCTCCAGCATGCAGAGCCTGCCGTCCTTGTCCACTTCGGCCTCGACGCCCATGAGGACACGGCCGTTTCTGCATCCACCCACCAGTTCCCTGTATTCCGACACCCTGTCGCTGTATGTTCCCATGTTCCTCTCCATCATGCCCGGATGGTCGACGAAACGCCCGGACCAGAAATCCTCCCCCGGGACATAGAGTTGCGCCATATGCTCCGTGAAGGCGAATCCGGACAGGTTGAGCAGGCCGGCGGCTTCCATGATGGCCTCCGGCTCCATTTCCTCTTTCCCGCAATAGGCCAGCCTGGTATGGACATGCAGGTCATGGAGCATGACCGCATGGGAAAGGTCCAGTCTCTTCGTCTCCAGGTGAAAGCCGTTCTCCCGCAAAGTCAGCACGGCATAGGAGAAAGGGGCCTCACAAAGCGCCGGGCAGACGAAATATGATACCCCTTCCTTCTCCTGCAGGGAAATTCCACGGTGGTAGTGGCCGCTTACGGAAATCATCACCCTGTGCTGTGCATAAACCTCCGCGATGCC
>JAWOHX010000072.1:0-38009 GCA_046484975.1 Clostridia bacterium | reverse complement strand
CGGCCGCGCCGTCAGCGAAGCTCGCCGACAGGGGCGCACGACCGGTTGCGCTTCGACTGCGAGCACGATGCAATCGGGGGATACCGGCACATCGCGATCGATCGGGACGGGGATAGGTACGGGTGTGTCGCTTACATGGCGACGCTCGGCGGCCACACGGTCGTCGGCTTCTACGCTCCGTGAGCAGCAATGTCCTCCGCGGCCTTCAGGGGTCACCGCCGAGCCCCCGACGCCATGCCCAATCGCGGGCCGCGACGCCACCCGGCTCGCGACCATGGCCCGTAAGGAACCGTCAGAAGTGCGCAACCTCGCTCCCGCCTCGCCCTCCCCCTTCTCATCACGCGAAAGGCCTGGTCTCCCACCATGTCCCTGGTCTTTTCCATGAGGGGGATGTGCAGGGTGATGAAATCCGATTTCCTGTAAACCTCTTCCAGGGACTCTGCCTTGTGGACACAGCTGGAAAGCCCCCAGGCGGAATCCACGGAGATGTAGGGGTCATATCCCAGCACCTCCATGCCAAACCCGATGGCGCAGTTGGCCACCATCACCCCGATGGCGCCCAAACCGATGACCCCGAGGGTCTTTCCCAGCACCTCGCATCCCATGAAAGCGGATTTGCCGGCTTCCACCAGTTCCTCCACCTTGTCTCCGCTTCCCTGCAAGGTCCTGACAAGGTCCACTGCTTCGAAAAGATTCCTCGATGCAGCCAGTATTGCACACAGGGTGAGTTCCTTGACGGCGTTGGCGTTGGCTCCCGGTGTGTTGAACACCACCACCCCGTTGTCAGAGCATGCCTGCACCGGAATGTTGTTCACTCCCGCCCCCGCCCTTGCCACGCATTTGAGGCTTGGGTTGATTTCCATCCCGTGGAGATCCTTGCTTCTCACAAGGACAGCGTCCGGGTCCTGCTGTTCCTCCCCCACGCGGAAGGTGGTTTCACCGAACAGATCCAGCCCCTCCTTTGCAATCTTGTTGTATGTTTTGATTTGGTACATCATGTTGCTCCTTTGCATTTGCTTCAATCATCATTCCACGTCCATAATCATCCCGCACTGCCAGTCTTCCCTATATCCTTTCAATCGTGATGTCCCAATCTCCTGGTTCGGAAAGGTCCAGTTCAATGCCTCCGGGCACCATGGCCTTGAAAACCTTCCTTCCTTTTTCCCTGCTCCAAAAAACATCGATTTTCCCCTGCGGGCTGGGAATGCTTCCCTCGCACCACTCCAGGTCCACATCAGGGACCGAGAACTTCAGTTTCCTGAATCCGGGTTCCACGGGCTCCAACCCCAGGAGGTACCGGATGAAAACATAACCCGGCGCCGAGGACCAGGAGTGGCAATAACTCCGGGTCCGGCTGTTCTCATAGAAGACCGGGAAGACCTCCCAGCAGGTGGAGGAGTCATAGCGGAGCATCATCCCCCACTTCTCCCGGATGATGTCCAGAATCTCCCGGTCCCTGTTCTGGCGGTGCCAGATTTCAAACAGGTAGAACAGCATGAAGGGAGAGCCCACTTCCAGCCAGTCTTTTGGGGGGGAGGCGATGTTGCGCTCCACGATCTTTTTCTTCTCCGGGCAGATGATGCAGTCATACAGGTACAGCATCATGTGGGTCTGGATGCTCAAGGTGGAGGAATATCCCTTTTCCTCCGTCCATCCGTCGGTGAAGGCCTGCTTGTCCTCCAGCCAGAGCTCCCTGTCCAGATAACCCAGGAGGCGCTCTGTCTGATGATCATAAAAGGCCAGGTCATCCTGCCTGTCAAGTTTCACGGCCATCTTCCTTGCAATGCCCATGCAATGGGCCAGAATCCCCTGCTGGGCTGTCATGACACCTTTGTTGTAGATGTCCATGGCCGCCCAGTCGATCATGTTCCATGCGCAGATGTCGAAAGCGCCGTTTTCCCTGATGAATCCGGCGTAGTATTCCAACGTCTTTTTGATTTCTTCGTAAATCTCATTGATGAAATCATTCCGGCCGGAATAGAAGACATATTGGTTGGCGGTGATGATCCAGTTCATGGTCCATAATGGTATTGCCGTTTCCCAGTCCGTCGGCATCAGGGCGGGGATCAGGCTGGAATATTTCCGTGACAGGGGCACCTGGCTCACACAATGTCTCAGGAGCTCATATTCCCCGAAGTAGAAAACGCTCACCTGGGCACTGACCTGGGCGTCCCCGGTCCAGTAGGCCTGCTCATATGCCGGGGAATCCGCAAAGGTGTCCTCGGAGCACATGAGGTTGGTCCTTTTGGAAATCTCGTAGATCTTGTTGAGCAGGTAGTCGCTGCACCGGAAGGACCCGTTCCTGCTGACTGGATAGCTGGCCTGGGAAACGGAAATCTCATAAAAACCGACGGGGCCCGTCATGTTCCGGAACACCAGCATGAGATACCTGAACCCCATTCTGGTCAGGGTGCGGTATTCCTGGTAGCCTTCCCTGCAGACATACCGCACTGCGTTGTTGAGACCGATGGTGAAATCGATTTCCCCCTCGAACATATTCTCAAAACCGTAAATGTCCAGGACCGTTCCCGCAGGGGCCTCCAACCTGAAGTTCAGGCTGCCGACATAATAGTCATCGAAATCCACCACCACCTCCAGGTCTCCTTCAAGGGGTTTCCCGAAGGTCGTCCTCAGGGTGTTTCCGTGCATGAAGTCATTGTGGATTGACAGCACCGGGATGTTTTCGATGACATTGGTATTGCGGACCAGGGAAAGCACATACTCGTCATGGAAGACATAGTCCCCCGGCACGGTCCTCATGATGTCACTGTACCGGGTGATCCCGTCCATGGATGCGTGCATGAATATCTCCTTGTGGGCGGCGTCCGAGGTGACGAACACACTGAAGTCCTCCAGGCCTCCATATATCTTCGTATATCCGTCCGCCTTGTTCTCGATGAACCTCGTGGGACCAATGACGAAGAAATCGCCGAATTGCACTCTGTGGGGGAACTCCAGTTCCATGTGCACATACAGGTCATCGAATTTTGCCGCAAGCTCCATGAGGAAAAGCTGTTTTCCCTTTTTCAGATGAACCGGCACATCCCTTTTCCGTTTCTGCACCTCGTAGAAGGTGTCCTCGATCTTGAAATCCCCATGCATCCCGTTCCACTTGGTGTTGGGGAACTCGATGGTTCCTTGCATGTCGGCGGGGGAATCGATGATGACGCCGATGAAGCCGGTCATGATGGAGGCATTGGCGTCCCTCCTTCCCGGGAAAAAGGTTGTCCTGGTGTTCACGGACACACACTGCCTTTTGGGCGTCACGCTTTTCATGCTGCGGATGCCCTCCGGTCTGACTTCCCGCCTGTCCATGGTTTTCACCGGGCGTGGATGGAGTGTCCCCCAGTTGTCCTCCACCGGGCACGCGGGTTCCCATGTAATGTCCATGGCCTTGTTTCCATCGTAATGCTCCATGAACCCGAGGTTCACATTCCTTTTCACCGTCTTTGATTTCATCCCGGGATCCGGGGCGGCCATCACCGAGTCATCCGAACAGGCGACAACCCTCCCGTATTGCTCCAGGTCGAAAATCAACCCTCCTTTGTTGGCAATGGTCTGGTAGGTGGACCATCCGTAGTCCCAGACCCTTGCCTCCAGTTCATTGGCTCCGGCCACGACAAACCCGTTCAGGTCATAGGAGTCATAGAACCATTTTTCAATGGTGGAGCGTATCGGCCCCCTTCCCACTTCCCTGCCGTTGATGCTGAGCACATACCGGGTGTCGGCGCTGATATGGAGGGTTGTGTCCCCGGCATGTTCCAGGTCGAATTGTCTGCGGAAAACCACCACGGTGTTCTCAACGGTTCCTGCTGCTTCGGCCCATATCCATTTTCCTGAAAAATCCCTCATTGCGGGTCCTCCTTTTTTCTGCACTCATACACAGCCTCATAAACGGTCTCCATGCCCCTCCTGCGGACAATGACCCCGTACCTTGTATCCTGGAAGGTCCTGGTGTAGCTGTTGACCACATAGACACTGGTACCGGGCACCCCTTTCATGGACAGGGTCAGGGTCTTGTCCGGTTTTTCAAAGGCAATCCGCCAGTCACTGCTCCCGTCAAAACCCCTGATGTCCTTCAGGTGCTGGTATCCTTCCTTGTCTCCGATGGATTCCACATGCTCCACGGGACAGTCGATCGACACCTCCCCCTCGCAGTAAAAGACCCAGTCGATTACATATTCCTCAATCCCCTTCACGGTGAAAGCATCATGGACCCTGTTGTCCTCCAGCATGATGTCCCGGACATAGTCCACGCATTCGTAAACATTTTTGCTTTTTGCCCGTATCCTGCAGGGATCGAAGTGTTCCACGATCCCTTCCGGCCAGATTCCCTCCCCGACAGGCTCATACCGCTGGTCCATCGTGTTGAGGACCACCGTGTTGTGGCTGATGCTCTTGCGCTGCCATTCCCCAAAGATCTGTGTGCTGTATCCGTTGCTGCCGAGATCATAGGACAGCAGGTCCCCATAGAAGCACAATTCGATGTTCATCACGTCGGGATGGGCATGGCAAATGGTTTTGACGCCTGTCTTCAGGTAGACTTCCGATACCCCGTTCTTCAGGATGGCGTTGAAGGAATCCTCAAAATTGCAGGAACCGAAATCGGTCAGTCCCTCATCGGCATACCCGGGATTGAACAAAAGCTTCTCCACTCCCGGGACTGCCGTGCGCCCGGCATAGGCACAGGCCTTCCTGACATGGGGGTCATCAAAAAGGAATGCCCCGTACTCCAGCTGTTTCGCATATTTTCCAATGTGCATGTCCGGCCAGCCGTCCGAGGGATTGGGGAACATGCCGTTTGAGAAAATATTTTTCAACGGGTATGTCAGAAGCCTGTGGACATGGCAGGCCATCGTCTCCAGCTCCGGGAAAAAAACCTCCTGTTCTCTGCACAGGAACAGCAGCTGAAGCAGTGGGTCGAGGGTGTAGAAATGATAATGGGTGGAACACTCATACCACATGCCATCCTTCGTGACGCCCCTTTCCAGCTGGTCCAGAATGCCAAATCTCTGCTTGAAGGCCCTGTCCAGAAGCTCCCGGTTGCCAAAGAATACACCGGTCATGCCCTCGGCGGCCTTCATCCAGACCGGGATGTTATAGATTTTGTTGGAAAACTGGTCGAACATCTCCGAAAGCGGCAGGAAAAGCTCCTTTTCCCATCGGTCCAGCTGCGCCTGGGTGAAATGTTCTCTGACCAGGGACATTCCCATGATGGCACTCATCACCCCCACTGCATCCGTCAGGTTGATGCCCGTGAGCTTTCCCTGGAATCGTTTCGCCGGTGCCTCTGCCTCAAAGGCATGGAAATGCCGGGAGAAGAAGTCCAGGACATCGCTGATGTAACCGATGTATGCCTGGTCAGGTTCCAGATTGTGGAGAATGCCCGCATGGAAGATATGGGAAAAAGCCGTTGACCTGTAGGAGGCGGTCCAGGCATTGTCCTTCTTCGGGCCTGTGTTGACCGTGCCACATACCCCGCAGGCATGTGCGTGGGGGCTTTTCAGGTCGAAAACCAGCCTGCCCCCGCATTGGTCGCAATGGAAATTGTGGCCCCAGCCAGCGATGGCGGCAGGGTCGTCCCTGTAGTTTTCCATGAATTCCCGGGTGTTTTTCCTCATCGTCCCCACCTGGGTCATGGCCCATTGCTCTTTTTTTGATTTTCTTTTGATGATTTCCCAATCCAGACATTTCATGGTGATGTTTCTCCTGACTGATTCATATCACTAGCTTGACCAGCAGATAGATGACAGGGACAACAACAAACAGCATCACAATCACATAACCCAGGCGTTTTTGGTTCCTGTCCTTATCCAATCGTGCCTGTGCCGAGGCTTGTTCCTCCTCGGATATGATGCGTGTGATTTCCTTTGCCCTTTCCAAATCCTCAGGGGCCACATGGATTTCCCCGCAGGGCCTGATGCGCTTTTCCACGGAATAAGGCACCGAGTGTTTCCTCAGCAACTCTTCATACAGGTAGCGGTCAATCTCATTTTTGGGCCTGCACAGGAAAACGTATTGCATCAGTCATCCTTCCGAGGGTCATCGTAACGACATTATATCAAAGAAAAGGCAGGGCAACAAAGTGTTTTCGGAACATGATCCTGTCCTTCCATTTCACTTGTCCGAGCAAGTGCATATCCCCGGAAAACACATTGGCGATGAGGCTGTATCCCCCGCTGGTCTGGGCATCCTGCATCAGGATGATGGGATTCCCGTCCCTGGGCACCTGCACGGAACCCGGAATCACGCCATGGGACAAAATCTCTCCGGCATGGTCCTTGTGCGTCAGGGGGTTTCCTTCCAGGCGGATCCCCATCCTGTCATACATGGCGGACACCCTGTATTCCCGCCGGAAGAACCGGTTCCCCTGTTGTCTTGTGAACCCCCGGGTGTCCGGGCCGGGAACGGCCCGGATGACAAAGACATCCCTGGCGTAGTCGTCCCGCTCCACCTGGCCGGGGATCCCCACCCGTCCGCTTCCCCTGCAGACCATGTCCCCGGCCCGGAGCAGCTTTCCCGCCACGGGGGGATACACACTGGCCGAGCCCATGACACTGGACGCCTGGATTCCCCCTTCCACGGAAAGATAGGACCTGAGCCCTGTCCTGATGCGTTGGAAGCGGAGGATGCTCCCTTTTTCCAGGGGAACGGCCTTGTACATGGGCAATGGAACATGGTCCGCTTCCGGTGACAGGTCCCCCCCTGTCAGCGCGACCGTGCAATCCTGTTTCACCGCCAACGCTCCTCCTGCGCCGCATATCTCGATGCAGGGACTGCCTGCATGGTTTCCCAGCAGGATGTTGCATTTCTGAAGGGATCTGCCGTCCATGGCACCGGAAACCGGGACTCCGTAATTCTGGAATCCCTGCCGTCCCATGTCCTGGACTGCCATCCATATTCCAGGTGTCAGGATTTCAAACAATGCTTCCATTGACAAACCGGATGGTGTCCCCCGGTTCCACCAGGAAAGGCTTTTCCCTTGCCGGGTCGAACATTATCACATCCGTCCTTCCGATGATTCTCCACCCCCCGGGGCTTTCCAATGAATAGATCCCTGTCTGCGCCCCTCCGATGCCCACTGACCCGGCCGGAATGCTTTTTCTGGGGCTTTCCAGGCGTGGCAGCGCAATCCGCCCGTCCAGTCCCCCCAGATAACAGAAACCGGGTAAAAACCCCATCATGTAAACCCGGTACGGGGTACCGGCATGGATTTCGATGAACGCCTCCCTTGACAGCCCGGTCATCCGGCAGGCCTCCTCCAGATCGGGTCCTTCCTCCCCTCCATACCGAACCGGGATGTCGGTGACGGCATGTTCTTTTCCCAGGATGCCGGGAAGGGAGCAGCGAAGGATTTTACGGATCTTTCTCTTCAGGCGGATGAAGGAGGTGTTTCTTTTGTCATATTCCACCAGCACGGAGGCATAGGCGAAAGAAGCCGCCACAAATCCTTCCGGCGGGTTGTCCCGCAGGATGTGATACAAGGACTGGGCGCGCATATTGAGATGCACATCGATGGTTTCCCCGAAACGGACGAGGAGCGCCTGGTCCCCCATGGGAACCAGTTCCGCCCTAGAATCTGATTTCAATGTTCTCCGCCTTCAGTATGGAATGGATCTCCCTGGCTATCTCAAGGGCGTTTGCATTGTCCCCGTGGATGCAAAGGGTGTCAAAAAGGATGTTCAGGTATTTTCCGTTGTAAGCCCTGATCCGGTTGCTTTTGATCATCTGCACCGATCGTCGCACCACTTGATCCTTGTCCTCGATGACGGCTCCCTTGTTGATCCTTGGGACGATGCTTCCGTCCTGGTTGTACATCCTGTCGGAAAAAGCTTCTTTCTTGTACGGGATTCCCAGCTCCCGGCAGGTGTATTCCGCCATGGAATTGTAGGCCACGTAAACCATCAGCCCGGGATATTCTTTTTTGATGGCCTTGAAAATCATCTTGGAGAACTCGTAGCTTCTGTATGTCTCGATATATAGGGCACCATGGAGTTTCACATGGTGCAGCACTGCATTTTTCCTGTCTGTGATTTCCTTGAGAAGAATGATCTGGTCCATCACCAACTTTACTGTCTCTTCCCCTGTCATGTCCATGGAGACTCTTCCGAAATGCTCTCTGTCCGGATATCCCGGATGCGCGCCGATGGCCACCCCGTGTTGCAGGGCCAGTTCCACCGTGTGTTCCATCACCTCAGGGTTGCCCGCATGGTATCCGCAGGCGATGTTCGCGCTGGAGATAAAAGGAATGATTTCTGCGTCGTTTCCTTTTTCTTCCCCGAGATCGCAATTGATATCCACAGATTTCATGGGTCACCTCTTTATCATCATACAATATTTTTCTGCATTTGAACACTTGTTATGTTAAAATGCATTCATGAGCATGCATACTGCGATGGATATCCTGGCCTCCGGGAACTATACCTGTGTTGTCATTAAAAATGGCTTAACCCTGATGGCCTCCGACAAGAAAGGCGTTCTGCCCCTTGTGGAGTTCCTCCTCCATTATCCGGACATGAAAGGATGCATCCTGGCGGACAGAGTCATCGGCAAGGCTGCGGCATTGCTGTGTATCAAGGCTAAGTTTTTGCATGTGCACGCCCGGGTCATGAGTCAACCTGCCGCCGCTGTCCTGAAACACCATGGCATTCATTATGACTATGACATGATGGTGAATGCCATCCAGAACAGACAGCATACGGGCCTTTGTCCCATGGAAAGCCTCTCCGATGGAGTGGAGGACCCGGATTTGATGTTCCGAAAAGCTTCGGAATGGCTACGGAGCAAGCATCTTCTTTAGGTTTTTCAGATATGGCGGGCGGACAATCCCTCTCTCAGTGACCAAGGCCGTGATGTTTTCATGGGGAGTGACATCAAACGCATAATTCAGGACCTTCGTTTCCTCAGGAGCCGTCAGGACCCCGAAGGTGCGGATGACCTCCTGCCTGCCCCGTTCTTCTATGGGAATGCTTTTTCCGTCCTCCATGGACATGTCGATGGAGGATACCGGTGCGGCGATATAGAAAGGGATGCCGTAATGCTTCGACAGCACCGACAAGCCCAGCGTCCCGATCTTATTGGCGACATCCCCGTTTGCAGCGACCCGGTCGCAGCCTGTGACCACGGCGTCAATCCGGCCCATGCTCATCAGATAGGCGGCACTGTTGTCGGTAATCACCGTGACATCGATGCCGCCGGCCATCAGCTCATACGCCGTCAGGATGGAACCCTGCAGCCTGGGACGGGTCTCATCCGCATAGACATGGAAATCCACGCCCCTTTCCTTGCCCAGATAAAAGGCAGAGGTGGCCGTGCCGTACTTGCTAGTGGCAAGGATGCCGGCATTGCAGTGGGTGAGGATGTTCCTTTTTTCTCCGAAAAGGTCCAGAAGATGCCCGCCGATTGCCATATTTGCCGCCTCATCCTCTGATTGGATCAGCCGGGCCTTGGCAATCACCGCATTTTTCAGTTCTTCCATTCCATGGGTTTCAAGGGACCCGACCATTTCCAGTATCTGGTCCACCGCCCAGGACAGGTTCACGGCAGTGGGTCTTGCGGTCTTCAGGTATGCTCCCGCTTCAGACAATTCCCGGACAAATCCCTCCCGGGAAAGGGTCTTTGCGGAAATCGCGCACAGGCACATCCCATAGGCCGCGGCAATGCCGATGGCTGGTGCCCCCCTGACCACCATATCCCTGATCGCATGGTGAACCTGTTCCACATTGTCAAGACAAACATGAATCAGCTCCCCGGGCAACCGGGTCTGGTCAATGAGGACCACTTTTCCATCTGTGAATTCCACCGGGGTTAGCATCTTCATGTCACTGGATTTCCTTGGCCCATAGTCCGGATTCCACATCCGAAGGCATACGCCAGTCCCCTCGGGGGGACAGGCTGACGGATCCCACCTTGGGGCCATCCGGCATGCAGGAACGCTTGAACTGCTGGCTGAAAAACCTTTTCACGAAAACCTGCAGCCATTTTTTGATCTCCTCCGGCGTATAGGCGTTCCGGAACGCATGGGTGGCCAGGTACAGTATCTTCCCCGGCGGGAAGCCGAAACGCAGGAACTGGTAGAGGAAGAAATCATGGAGCTCATATGGCCCCAGGATGTCCTCCGTCACCTGGACGATTTCCCCTTCCACCGGTGGAAGCAGTTCCGGTGAAATGGGTGTATCGATGATGCTGTCCAGAATTTCCTTTGCATGTTGGTCCGCCTTGTAATTGGCCACGTAATCGATGAGGTACCGCACCAGCGTCTTGGGAATCGAGCAGTTCACCGAATACATGGACATATGGTCGCCGTTGTAGGTGCACCAGCCAAGGGCCAGCTCACTGAGGTCGCCGGTCCCAACCATCAGGGCATTCTCTTTTGTGGAAATGTCCATGAGGATCTGCGTCCGTTCCCTGGCCTGCGCATTCTCGAAGGTCAGGTCATGGACGTTTTGGTCATGGCCGATGTCCTCGAAATGGCCAAGGCACGCTTTTGTGATGTCCACCTCAATGAGGCGCCCTCCCACGGAGCGGATCAGTCCCACGGCATTCTCATATGTCCTTCCCGTGGTCCCGAAACCGGGCATGGTCACACATATCATTCCCTGCCTGTCGAGTCCCAGCTTGTCGAAGGCCTCCGCGCACACCAGCAGGGCCAGTGTGGAATCCAGCCCGCCTGAAATACCCACCACCACCTTGTCCGTCCCGACATGCCTGATGCGCTTTGCCAGGCCGCAGGATTGGATGTTGAAAATCTCTTTGCAGCGTTCCTCCCGTGCCGCCTCGTTGTCCGGCACGAAGGGAGAGGGATTGACAAAACGGGTCAGTCCCGGGATATCCTGGTCGTTGTAACGGTATTTCACATAAGTATAGGGCAGATGCATCCCATTCTCATACACTGTGCATTTTTTCCGGTCATGCTTGATGATGTCCACGTCGATCTCCGTGATGATACAGTCCTCCTCAAAGGAAAACCGCCTTCCCTCCACGATGGACCTGCCGTTCTCACAGATGAAGGTGTGTCCCCCGAACACCAGGTCCGTGGTGGATTCATTGCAATTGGCTGAGGCATAGATATAGCCGCAAATGCTTCTTGAGGATTGTTGCTCCACCAGTTTCTTCCTGTATTCATATTTCCCAACGATATCATTGCTGGCGGACAGGTTGAACACCAGATGCGCCCCCGCAAGAGTGTGGTGGGAGCTGGGAGGAACGGGAGCCCAAAGGTCCTCGCAAATCTCCACGGCAAAGGAAACATCCTCCCTGCCACCTGAGGTAAAGACCAGGTCGGTGCCAAAGGGCACCTCCTTGCCCGCAATGGAAAGGGTTCCCAGGAATCCTTCTCCTTCACAGAACCATCTTTTCTCATAAAACTCCGAATAGTTGGGAAGGTGCTTCTTGGGGACAACGCCAAGGACCATGCCTGACTGGATGACCACGGCGGTGTTGTATAGTTTGTTTTTGAATGCAAGGGGCATGCCGATGCAAAAAACCGTGCCTGTGTATTTTGTTTCCTCCAGGATGCGCTCCAGGGATGAGAAAGCGCTGTCGGTCAATGCCTTCTGGAAAAAAAGATCCCCGCAGGTGTAGCCTGTGATGGACAGTTCAGGAAAGACAAGGTATTGCACCTGGCTTTCATGGTTTTTGACGCACCGGATGATTTCATCAGCGTTGTAGCTGCAGTCCGCCACTTTCATGGAAGGGGAAACCGCCCCCACCCTGACAAATCCATGCCTCATATCATCACCCCTATCGGTTATTCTGTCCTCTGTCTGTTATTTTATCACATTCCGGAGGACCCTGACATAGTTTCCCCCTGCAATCCTGCCGATGTCTTCCGGGGAATAGTTGAGTCTCTCCAGTTCCCTGACCACATCCATCCACCCCCTGGTGTCCGCCAGGGCGGAATGATCCCGGGGAATCCCGTCGAAATCACTGCCGAACCCAACATGCTCTGCACCCACCAGTCCGCAGACATATTCGATGTGCCTGACCACATCCCCGATGCCAACCGGAGGGGAATCCTTCAGGAAGCTCCCGTAGACATTGATCCCCATGACGCCCCCGGCCCCAGCCAATGCCTTGATCATGCCGTCATCCAGGTTCCGCGGATGGCTGCACACCCCCCTGGCATTGGAATGAGAGGCGATGAAAGGCTTTTCCGACATCCCGCATGCATCGTAAAACCCCTGGTCCGACAAATGGGAGACATCCAGCAGAATCCCCAGGTCCTCCACCATCCTTAGGGCTTCCCTGCCTTTCATGGTGAGTCCTTGCATTTTGTCCCCCGCCGCACCTCCTGAAAACTCGTTGTCCCTGTTCCATGTCAAAGAAAGGCTCCGAACCCCTCGGGCGTACAGTGCCCGGATGCCCTCCACATCACCGTGGAGGTGGGAAAGGCCTTCGCAGGACAATATGCCCGAGACGCCTTTCTCATCCAGGTCCTTCTGCTCCAGGACGGCTGTCATCCTGAGGTTTTTGACCTCGCTGAAAAAAAGCTGCACCATGGATTCCTCGTAAGCCAGGGCTTTTTCCCGGTCATAGGAAGGAGACAGGAACATGGCGAAAAACTGCAGGGAACCGGAAGGCATGTGCCTCAGGTCAACCTGCAGTTCATTGTCGCAGAGGGTCTGTTTGGTCTCCACTGCCGCCAGGAGTGTGTCGCAATGAGCGTCAATGATACGCACGTTCACTCCCGTTTTGCCCATATCAGGTGGAACAGGGTGGGCGTGTCGGGATCCACCTCCCCGTATCTGATGAAGATGATGATCTCTTCGATGAAGCCGATGTAGTAGGTGAAGAGGATGAAAGCGATGAACCCGGTGGTGTCCAGGAAATATGACAAAATCACCAGGAAGTATACGAACACGGCGCAGAGCTTCAGGATGAAGGTATGCATGAGGATGGGCTTTTTGCAGCGTACGGCGGATACCAGAAAGGAAAAAACCAGCAATCCCAGGAACACATAAAGGAAGGTCATGTTGGGTTGCATGTACTGGGGATAGAGTGCATAGATGAAATATGCGGTGGAAAGATAGAAAAACAGGTCTGCGATGCTATCCAGGGCTTTCCCGATCTCCGATGTCTGGTGCAATTTCCTGGCGACAACCCCGTCGAACAGGTCCGTTGAACCCAGGATGGCATATGCGATGGTGAATGCAAGGTTCATCTCAAGCCAGATCAGGATGAACAGCACAGGCAGGAACACAATCCGGGACATGGACAAGAAATTCGGAATCGTCATATATTCTTTTTTAAACAAAATACCCGTCCCCCAATTCATGATTCATCCACCACGGATGGTGCCCCAATTATATCCTGTATTCCCACCGTCCACAACCCAATCTTTTGGACGCCGCATTTCAAGTCACTCGGAAAGATGCTCCACCTGGATCAATTGGAAATCCCCATATGCAATGGACCCGTGTTCCATGATGTCCAGTCCTGATATCTCGATTTCCCTTTCCACCCGGAGGCCATTGTATTTGCGTATGGCAAAGAACAGCAGAAAGGAGGTCCCGATCGTCCAGCCCGCCACTGCCACCACCCCCAGCAGCTGGATGCCCAGCTGGGTGAACCCGCCGCCATAGAGCAGGCCGTTTTCAACAGAAAACACACCCACAAGAATGGTGCCCATGACCCCGCTGAAGGCATGCACCGGGACCGCCCCCACCGGATCATCGGTCTTTAGCACCTTGTCCATGAATTCGATGCCAAACACCACAATGGTCCCGGATATCATCCCGATGGCGACTGCCCCGAAGAGGCTGACGGCCGCACATCCTGCGGTGATGCCCACCAGGCCGGCCAGGATCCCGTTCAGGGTCATGCTGACATCCGGTTTCCTGTACCTGAAAAATGTGATTGCCATGGCGGCGAACCCGCCGGCGGCGGCGGACAGGTTTGTGGTCATGGCGATGTGCCCGATGCTGCTGTCCATGCCCGAAAGGGTGCTCCCCGGGTTGAACCCGAACCAGCCGAACCAGAGGATGAAGACCCCCAGGGCACCCAGGGTGATGCTGTGCCCCGGGATGGCGTTGGCCTTGCCCTTCGTATATTTCCCGATCCTGGGGCCCAGTATTGTGGCTCCCACCAGCGCGGCCCATCCCCCCACGGAATGCACCACCGTTGATCCGGCAAAATCCACCATGCCAAGCTCCGAGAGCCATCCGCCGCCCCAGATCCAGTGTCCCACCACCGGATAGATGACGAGGCTGATCACAAAGCTGTAAATCATGTATGCCGAGAATTTCGTGCGTTCCGCCATGGCACCGGACACAATGGTCGCAGCGGTGGCGGCGAACACGGTCTGGAAGATCATGAAGACTTCCAGGGGAACGCTGATGCCAAGGAATTCCGAGGTGATGCCCTGGCCGAAGAACCCGGTGGTCCCGAACAATCCGAACCGGCTCGCCCCGAACATCAATCCGAATCCGATGGCGAAATAGACCAGGGAACCGATGGCCACATCCATCATGTTTTTCATGATGATGTTCCCGGCGTTCTTTGCCCGGGTGAATCCCACTTCCACCATGGC
Source organism: Clostridia bacterium (assembly GCA_046484975.1). Classification (GTDB taxonomy): domain Bacteria; phylum Bacillota; class Clostridia; order DUPQ01; family DUPQ01; genus JAWOHX01. The sequence continues at coordinate 23,479 of JAWOHX010000072.1, read as the reverse complement.
GAAACCCGCCTGCATGAAAAACACCAGGAACGCGGCGATGAGGACCCAGACGGAATTGATGGCGGCTTCCACGGATGTCAGGTCTTCTGCGCCAAAGGCCATGGACGGGACCACAACAAGCAGAATGACTGCAAGCAAAACGACAATACGTTTTTTCATATTGCAGCGGTCCCCCTTTCCCCGGTCCTGATGCGAATGGCATTGAAAACATCATAGATGAAGATCTTTCCGTCCCCTACCTCGGATGTCCGGACCCTTTCCAGGATCTGCGCGACGATTTCCTCAACCAGATTGTCATGGACCACAGTCTCAATCTTTATCTTCGGCAGCAGGTTGATCTCCACAGGGGCACCCCTGTATATCTCCTTGTGTCCCTTCTGCAGGCCGCACCCCGTCACCATGGAAACAGTCATCCCGTCATGGCCGAGTTCATTCAGGATCTGCTGGACTTCCTCGAGTTTCTCCGGTCTTGTGATCACTTCAATTTTCTTCATGTTACATCTCCTCCCGTCATCCTGGTGATGAATGAATAGAAAAAGGACGCCGAATCAATCGTGCGTCGGTGCACAGGTTGATTTGACGTCCCAGTCAAGAGCCTTCTCCTCCCCGTCGAGGGAAAGCCGGTTCATTCATTTGTTGGATGTATGATAACACAAGGCCGCGTCTCTTGGCAATACCCCTGGCGGGTTTTTCCTCACATGGCTTTCAATTCCTCGATCCTCTTGCCGATGTCTTCCTGCATCACCAGGTATTTGGCCAGTTTCTCCCGTTCCTCCAGGACAAGCTTTTCCGGAGCCTTGCTGAGGAAATTCGGGTTTTCCAGCCTGGCTTTTGCCCGTTCCCCCTCGGTATGGATCTTGTCTTTCTCAGCTGTCAGACGCTTGATTTCCTTTTCCACATCGATGAGGTCCGTCAGGGGAAGGTAGACACCCAGGCCCTCCAGAATGAGGCCTGCCGCGTTCCCGGGGACATCCTTGTCACTGGACAGCACCTCTATTCCGGATGCGCTGGCCAGTTTCTCGAAGTATGCGGCGGAGCGGAGCAGCAGGGCACCCTTTTCCCGGTCCGGGGTGACAAAAATGATTTTCGCCTTCCTTGCATTGGGCACTCCCATCTCCGCCCTGATGTTCCGGATGCTTCGGATGATTTCCATGATGAGCCCCATGGCCTTCTCCTGTTCCGGATAGGATGGGATGGCTTCTGCCGATGGCCAGGGAGCCACCATGATGCTGGCATCCCCATGGATGAGGCTGGAATGGATCTCCTCTGTGATAAAGGGCATGAATGGATGCAATAGCCGCATGGATATTTTAAGGACCGTATTCAGGACATACTGCACCTCCAGCCTGGAGTCGTTGCATTGATCATAGAGCCGGTTTTTTGCCAGTTCAATGTACCAGTCGCAGAATTCCTCCCAGATGAATCCGTGGATCTTGTGGAGCGCCAGGCCCAGTTCATATTTCTCCATGTTCTCGGTGACTTCAAGGATCGTCGTTCTTGCGCGGGACAGGATCCACTTGTCCGCATCGGTGAACCTGTCCTCCGAGACCGCCTCGAAATCAAGGTCGTCATCGAAATTCATCAGGACGAAACGGGTGGCGTTCCATATCTTGTTGGCAAAATTCCTGCCGGATTCAATCCGCTGGCTTGACACACGGATGTCATTCCCCAGGGAGGAACCCATCAACAGGGCAAACCGCAAGGCGTCTGTGCCGCATTCCTTGATGACATCCAGCGGATCAATGCCGTTTCCCATGGATTTGGACATTTTCCTGCCCTGATCGTCACGGATGAGCCCATGCATGAGCACCCGGGGGAAGGGCACCGCACCCATGTGCTCCAGTCCGGAGAAAATCATCCTTGCCACCCAGAAAAACAGGATGTCGTATGCCGTGACAAGCACGCTGGTGGGATAGAAATATTCCAGCTCGCTTGTCTTCTCAGGCCATCCCAAGGTGGAAAATGGCCACAGGGCGGAACTGAACCAGGTATCCAGGGTGTCATTGTCCTGAGTCATCCCTCCCCCGCACTTTTCGCAGGCGCCGGGAGGCTGTGCCGAGACCACCGTTTCTCCGCAGTCCCCGCAGTAATAGGCCGGAATCCGGTGTCCCCACCAGAGTTGCCTGGAGATGCACCAATCCCTGATGTTCTCCATCCAGGAAAAATATGTTTTTTCAAATCTTCCGGGGTAAAACACGACCTCCTGGTTTTTGACCGCTTCGATGGCGGGTTCCGCCAGGGGTTTCATCTTCACAAACCACTGCAGGGAGATTTTTGGTTCGATGACGGTATTGCATCGGTAGCACTCCCCCACATTGTGGACATGGGGCTTGATGTCTTCCAGCAGGTCCTGTTCCGTGAGCATGGCGATGATCTGCTTCCGGGCCAGGGCCCTGTCCATCCCCTGGAATATTCCAGCGTTCTCATTCATGGTGCCGTCGTCATTCATGACATTGATGAATGCAAGGCCATGACGCAGGCCTATTTCGAAGTCATTGGGATCGTGGGCAGGGGTGACTTTCACCGCACCGGTGCCGAATTCCCTGTCCACGAAATCATCCCCTACCACTGGGATTGGCCGGTCCATCAGCGGAAGGTTCACCGTCCTGCCAATGAGCCCGGCATAGCGTTCGTCTTCCGGATGCACGGCGACCCCGGTGTCCCCCAGCATGGTCTCAGGCCGGGTGGTGGCGACAACCACATATGCATCCGAGCCTTCCACCGGATAGCGGATGTGCCAGAGGTTTCCCTCCTTTTCCGTGTGTTCCACTTCCGCATCGGATATGGAGGTCAGGCATACCGGGCACCAGTTGATGATCCGTTCCCCCCTGTAGATGAGTCCTTTCTCATACAGCCTGACAAAAACCTCTGTCACGGCATGGGACAGGCCCTCATCCATGGTGAACCGTTCCCGTTCCCAGTCACAGGAGCTCCCCAGCTTTTTCAACTGGTCAATGATGATTCTGCCGTACTGGTTCCTCCATTCCCATGCCTTCAAAAGAAAACCTTCCCTTCCGATGTCTTCCTTGGATATGCCCTCTTCTTTCATCTGGGCCACAATCCTGGCCTCGGTGGCGATGGAGGCATGGTCTGTTCCCGGCAGCCAAAGGGTGCAGAATCCCTGCATCCTCTTCATCCGGACCAGAATGTCCTGGATGGTGTTGTTCAGGGCATGCCCCATATGGAGTTGCCCGGTGATGTTCGGAGGCGGGATCACGATGCAGAACGGCTCCTTGGAAGGGTCGGGTTCGGCATGGAAATAGCCTTTTTCCATCCAGTCCTGATAAATCCTGTCCTCGATGTCCCCGGGATTATACTTGCTTTCGATTGTTTTTCCCATGACCTGCCTCCTATCTGAATGCGATGAGCAACAGGATCATTCCCGGAAGAAAGATGAGCCCTCCGATGATTTTCACCCTTGCCACCGCTTTTTGCGTTTTCAGCTGTGCCAGGACCGCCTCATCCTGTATGTCCGCCTTGATGCTCTCCCTGCTTTCCAGGGAGTACTTCCGGACGATGATTTTTGCGCCGTACACGACCACTGCCCCGGCCAATGCCAGTGCAATCCCCGATATCTTCATCAAACTTTCCATTCCATTCCTCCTATGCCCCCGATATGCAAAAAGCTTTTCATCCGTATGGACGAAAAGCTCGCGGTACCACCAAACTTTCCCGCCTTCTTTGTTGCTGGGCGGGACACTCTATGTTCTGTAACGGGAACCAACCGTCAGCGCCTACTGGATGTTCAACGCCAATGCTCCCGGGCGACTTCACCGGCCGTCAGTCCTGGAAAGCTTTCACCAAACGCTTTCTTCTCTGTAAGACAATGACCCGTTACTGCTCCCTATCATCGCTACCATGTATCTTACAACAAACAGCCCAGGATGTCAAACGGCTTCAGTCCGCAGATCCCGGTAAAGAACCAGGTGCCATGGCGAGATACTCCTCGTAAGTGAGTCCGCTCTCATGAACCGCGGTGGCAAGCTCCACGCCAAGGAACCGCAGGTGCCATGGCTCATGGCGGTAGCCTGTCAGATGGTCTTTTCCTTCCGGATACCGGATGATGAACCCATAAAGGTGGGCATGGTCCCGGTACCATCCGTACTCCAGGGTATCCAGCACATTGTAGTCATTCACGATGACGTCCACCGCCAGCCCCGTGTTGTGTTCGCTGTGCCCACCCCTGGCGTTCAGGCTGTCGACTTCCTCGATGCTGCGGCCGCTTGCGACGGCGTTCTCCCAGATGGCCTGCTGCCGCTGGATGCTTCTGTAGGTCCCATATGCAGTGATGGTAAGCCCCAGTTCACTTGCGTCCCGGTGCATCCTCGTGAATGCCTCCAGCGCTTTTGGCCTCAGGTATTGGGCTGCAACTCCAGGGGTGCATAAAGCCAGGTCCAGTTCGACCAGTCCGGGGACATAACCGTCCGGGAGGCGATAATATTTATTGACCAGCACTTCCAGGCTGTCCGGGTCTTGTATGATCCGGACGTTTCCATAGAAAGGGACGTCCACCCCGATGTTGACATGGAGGACAACGGTTTCTTCCGGCATCCCGGGGTTTTCCTCCTGGTAGAGGGCATACCTCTTTTTGTTTTCCTCCCTGTAATATGGGAGGGCCTCCATGCCGGAGGCAGGCGGAGTCTCCGTGATGCTTTCAGGGGATGGGGTGGGACAAGGTGCCTCTTCCTGAGGATCCGGGGTGTCCTCGGGCAGGGCAAGTGAGGCCCCGGGCAGGGAGGCCGGCAGGTCGGGAATCGTTGGCACCGGGCTGCATGACGCCAGTGCGGCGGCAACCGCCAACGCTGTCAGTGCCACGGTGAATGCTTGCATGCATCTCATGTGCCATCAGCCTCCCACAACGGATTTGACAGTCTCAACGAAAGCCTTGAGCCTTCCCTTGTCGTTTCCAACGGTATGGACATCCTTCAAGCAGATGTCATACAGGCAGCCGTTTGCCTCGAAGGCATGTTTGGCCTCCTGAAGGATCCGAATGGTCTGCTCCTTGTCAAAGGAGACACAGACTGTCCGGGCAGGGTCAGGGCGGTAGCTTGCGATATATTCCGTCCCTATTTCCCCGGCCATCTTCGCCACGGGGGAAAAGGGACTGACGGCGATTCTCCTTAGGTTCTTCATCCTGCGGAGCATCCCCATCTTGTTGGACAGATCCTCGCAGCAACCGTAGGAGGATGCGCCAAAGGCCTCGATGATGGGTTTTTGGTAATCCAGCATGAAGGTCTCGTGATCCGCCGGTGAGACAAGATTGAATTCCTGTGCGGCGGAAAAACACCACAGGTCTTTTCTTTTGCAGGGTGTATGGGGCTTTGGCCTCGGAAGGTCACGGGCATATGGCATGGACTGGTTGTTTCCCGATGTCAGGCCGATGTCCCCGGCATCCTCGGCTTCCTGCTGCGCCTTCAGAATGCCTTTGCTCATGAATGACAGCAGCCGGTGGAATCCTTCCGGGTTGTCATGGATGTCCCACATGATCTGCTCCAGTCCCCTCAGGTATCCCAGGCGCGTGGAGATGTCCGCTTCCCAGTTCCACCAGTGGGGGCTCCTGTCAAGGTCCACGGTGAGAATGTCTCCGATGGCATCCGAAAGCCTCTCATGTTTTAGTTTTGTTTTCTCCAGGTCAATCCTGTGTTTTGGGACCACCAGTTCACCCAGGTTGTCCAAATCGGTGATGGGAGCGGTATATTTCCTGGCGCCATGGTAGAACCCCGTGTCCATGATTCCGTGCATCACGCCCCATGCCCCTTTTTCAGGCAACAGGTATTCTGCCCGGATGCTGACCCATGGCTCGATGACATAGTCATCACCCAGTTCAAACTGGAAAATCATTTTCCTCAGGTAGAACTCAATTTCCCGGAAGAAATCATCCTCACAGACACATTCGGGCAGGATCGTTTCCTGGCTCCATCCGCCGTCCCTGATGTAGAGGGGAGGGCGGTTCTTCTCGAAGGCATGGTGGCTCTCCCAAAGCAGCCTGCGCTCCTCCATGACGGGATCCATGGCGATCTCCCGTACCTGCATGGCAAGTTTTCTCAGTGTCTCGATGTCCCTATTCCTCATCCTGGCACCCCTGAATGCTTCTTCCGTCCTTCTGCCTGGTGAGCTCGAACATGCCCAGCCTGGTGAACCCCCCCACATCCACAGCCTTTCGGTCCATGGCGGCATATCTCCTGAACTCCTCTTCCACGACATGGTCCTTTTTCTTGTTTCTCATGTCGATGAAATCCACCACAATGATTCCCCCGATGTTCCGCAGGCGAATCTGTCTTGCAATCTCCCTCGCCGCTTCCATGTTGGTCACGAAGGCGGTTTCTTCGAAGTCCTTCGCCGATGTGTTTTTCCCGGTGTTCACATCCACCACCGTCATGGCCTCTGTATGGTCGAAAATGAGGGTCCCCCCGCAATCCAGCCACACCTTCCGGTACCCCGCCTTTTTGATTTCCCCCGTGATCTGGTAATAGTCGAAGATGTCATATGAATCCTTGTAGTGGCGGATTCTCTCGTGGATCCCCGGCACCAATCGCTTGAACCTCTCATAGCATACCTTGTGTGCCGCAAGGTCGTTGGTGATGATAAAATCCTTGGCTGGGTCGAAGAAGTCCTTGATCAGGGTCTCCAGGATATCGTCTTCCCGATGCAGGACGACCACGGTTTTTTTCTTCAGCGGGGTCTTGCGGATTTTCTGAAGCCTTTTCTTTAATAAGTTGATTTCCTGCACGATGAATTCCCGGGGTTGATTTTCCGCCAGGGTCCTGATCAGGATCCCGCACCGGCTGTCCCCATGGTCGGCGGCAATCTTATGCAGCCTTTTCCTTTCCTCCTCGTCATGGATCCTGGAGGAAACGCCTGGTCTTTCCATGCCTTCCATGAGCACAGCATATCTTCCGGACAGGCTGAGCCTGGAGGAGAGGTAGGCGCCCTTGCTCTGAAACTTCTCCCTCTTCACCTGCACGATGATTCCCTGGTTCTTCTTGAGCTTCATGCCCTCTTCCAATGGCAAATATCCCATCTGACCGTCACCAACATCAACGAAGGCCGCGTTCAGGGACGGGGAAACGCTGTCAACCGCTCCCTTCACGATGGTGTCCTTGCCCAGCCTGCCGGCATCCTCGCAGTAAAGGCTCACGAGGATCTCGTCTTCCAACAAGGCAGCCTGAACCCTGGATTCCTCTTTTTTCAATATGATTTTTCTGATCATGACTCCTCCGTCGCCAATGCCTCTTCAGACAGGGCGTCCACAAGTATTCCTTTCCTCTCCACAAAAAGATCCACCCTCTTCAGCGCAAGGAGATTGAGGTCTTTTCCCAGATTCCTTCTCAGCGCCTCCGTCAGGGTGTTGGTGTTGAGGTTCACCTGTCCCGCCTTGAGCAGGAAGGCCAGGGAGTCTTTGCCAATCCTCTCCATCCGGAGGATGAAGGGCTTGGCATCCACTTCCTTGAGTGTGTTTTTTGACTTCTTAATAACGGGAAGGTGCGCTGACTCCTGTATGAAGGATATCATTTCCAGGGCATCCATGTCATATGTGATCTCATACAGGGCGCCGGCCACATCCGCCATGATGTTTTTCCGGATGGTCCGCTCCCCTGCCGCAACCACCCTGAAGCCTTCAGGCAGAGCACCGTTGAGACGCTCCAGAACTTCCATTGGGGCGTACTCCCTGGCAAAACTGAGGTCCGCATATTCCCCCAGGCTCACGACTCCGACCTGGAGGGGAAGCCCGAACACCATTTTCATCTGGGGGTTGAATCCCTCCGAATATGCGGGTTCCAGTGTGGTCCTCCTGAGGGCCCGCTGGAACACCTTCATGGTCTCCAGGTGGGAGGTGTACCGGGTGGATTCAAGCCTTTGGAATTTAACCCTTGTCACAGCATCCACGGCAGGCACCTCCTTTGAACTGCAGAATACCGCAGTCGGAACAACCCTGGCTGCAATCCACGGTCAGTGTCTCCTGTTCCGACCGCAGTTTTTCCTTCCACAGGAAACTCTTTTTGATGCCTGTATCCATATGGTCCCATGGGAACACCTCGTCGGGGGCCCGGGTCCTGTCGGTGTAAAAGCCGATGTCCAGGCTGCAGGCCTCAAAAGCCTCCAGCCATCTGTCATATCTGAAGTGCTCCGCCCATCCGTCAAACCTGCATCCGCTCTCCCAGGCTTTCAGGAGAACCTTCCCCAGTTTCCTGTCCCCTCTTGAAAAAGCGGCTTCCAGCCTGGAGAGTTGAAAATCATGCCAGTTGTAGGTGATTCTTCTGTGTTGCAGCCTCCTGGCCAGAATCCTCTGCTTCTCCACCATCTGTTCCAATGTGTCCTGGGGTTCCCACTGGAAGGGCGTGAAGGGCTTCGGGATGAAGAATGCGGTACTTACCGTCACGGTGGAGCGGGAGTTCCCTTTCTTAAGGATTTTGTAGACCAGGTCCGCAATGCCCTCCACGTCTTCTTCGGTCTCATGGGGAAGCCCCAGCATGAAATATAGCTTGATGTTGTTCCATCCGCCTTTGAATGCCGTTTCCGCTGAAGAAAGGATGTCTTCTTCCCTCACATTCTTGTTGATGACGTCCCGCATTCGCTGGGTGCCCGCCTCGGGGGCGAAGGTCAGACCTGATTTTCTCACGCTCTGCACTTTTTCCATGAGTCCGAAGGTGAAATTGTCCGCCCGCAGGGAGGGCAGGGAAATGCCGATGTTCTTGCCTTGTGTCATCTCCAGCAACCCGGTGGTGAGTTCCTCCAGGTGGGTATAGTCGCTGGTGCTCAGGGAAGAAAGGCTGATTTCCTCGTATCCGGTGGAAGCCAGCAGACTGCATGCATGGTTCATCAAAGTTGTCACGCTGCGCTCCCGCACCGGCCGGTAGATGTAGCCCGCCTGACAAAACCGGCATCCATGGACGCATCCCCTGAAGATTTCCAGCATCACCCTGTCATGGACGATATTGATGTATGGGACGATCATCCTGTCCGGATATGGGGCCTTGTCAAGGTCCCTGACGATCCTTCTTTGGACCATCGCAGGGATTGGCTCCTTCAAGGTTCCGTCCCCATTGTATGCCGGCTGATAAAGGGAGGGGACATAGATTCCTTCCAGTGCGGCAATCTCCTGAAGGAACTTCCCGCGGGGCATGTCTTTCTTCTTTTTTTCTGCCACGGCATCCAGGATGTCGTGTATGATTTCCTCCCCGTCGCCAAGGATGAAAAAATCAATGAAGTCCGCCAGAGGTTCGGGGTTCACCGCACAGGGACCCCCGGCGCAGACCAAGGGGTGTCCTTCCCCTCTTTGCTCCGCAAGAAGAGGGATGCCCCCCAGATCCAGCATGTTCAGGATGTTGGTATAGCTCATCTCGTATTGAAGGGTGAATCCCAGGATGTCGAATGAGGAAACAGGACTCTTCGTCTCGAGTGAAAACAGGGGCAGCCCGTTCTGCCTCATTTTCTCCTCCATGTCCACCCAGGGGGAAAACACCCTCTCGCACAAGGCGTCCTCCCTTTCGTTGATGACATGGTAAAGGATCTTCATCCCAAGATGCGACATTCCCACTTCATAGATATCCGGAAAACAGAAAGCAAAGGAAACCATGGTCTTTCCATGTTCCTTGGTCACTGCATGCAATTCGCCTCCTGTGTATCTGGCTGGCTTTTCCACATGCAGGAGTATTCTGTCGTCTATGATCATTCGTTCCTCCGATTCCATACTTGCTTGTCCCTTTTCCTGATTCCATGTTAACAGAATAATCCGGGGGCTTCAAATGATTCCGCATTCTTTTGCGGGACACCGGGATTGACGGCCATCTCCACGGGGAATAATACATTCATGGATATGAAAAGGAGTGAAGCATGAAGGTCTTGCGTATCAAAAAGAACAACGGCGTATTTTTCATCGTCGCCGCATCCCTGCTGGTGCTGGTTGCATTCGTTTTCGCCTGGGTCCAGGCCCGGACTTACTCCCCCATGGAAGAAGCCTTGGACATACTCAAACAGGACTCCGTGTCGGAGCAAAAGGGCGTTTTGATCTTCCATCCCCCCGGGGAGGTCCGGGCGAACCTTGTGTTTTATCAGGGGGGACTGGTCAGGCCTTCCTCCTACTCCGTCCTCGCCCATCTTCTTGCACAGGAGGGCATCCGGGTTTTCCTTCCCCAAATGCCCCTTGACCTGGCAATCCTGGACACCGGCGCTTTTTCCGCAATCCAGGATGAATACCGGGATGGGGCTGCCTGGTACATCGGCGGCCATTCCCTCGGGGGAGCCGCCGCCGCAATCCATGCCGCCGAAAACCCCGGGAATCTGGGCGGGCTTGTCCTTCTTGGTGCATATCCCCCCGAAAGTGCAGACCTCTCGGGGCTTGACCTACGGGTGTTGTCCTTCCACGCCACCAATGACAGCATTGTCAACCTGGCTCAATACAACGGGACGAAGCATCTCCTGCCACCGGACACCGTTTATCTCATCATCGAAGGCGGCAACCATTCCCAGTATGGACATTACGGCCTGCAGTCCGGAGACAAAGATGCTGTCATCCCCCGTGAAGCCCAGCTTTCCATGGTGGTGGAGGGAATCGTGAATGTTCTGGTATCCAGATGAGCACAAAATATTCGTGAAATGCTTGATAGATGGGGAAAATTCGAATATAATGGACACGGATCGGGAATTGGCGCAGTCTGGTAGCGCGCTTGGTTCGGGACCAAGAGGCCGCGAGTTCGAATCTCGCATTTCCGACCAGGGGAGGACCGGTTTTCTGGTCCTTCCTTTATTTCAGACAATGCATCCGTTTGACACAAAGTTTCCACAGAGGGTAAAATATATTCAGTAACATCAAGGGGGTCTCATATGAGCCATATCCACATACCGGATGGCATACTGCATCCCATCGTCTGGATCAGCGGTTATGTACTCACTGCCATCGTGTTGTTTTTTATCCTTCGGAACATCAAGGGGGATGAAATCAGAAAGAAAATCCCCATCACAGCCCTCATGGCCGCTGTGATGCTCATCGCAATGTCCGTGCCACTGGGGTTCATTCCCGTGCACCTCAGCCTTGCCGTCGTTGTGGGGATTGTCCTTGGTCCCAGGCTTGGATTCCTGGCCATTCTCACCGTCAACCTGATGCTCGCGCTGATTGGCCACGGGGGAATGACCATCGTGGGGCTGAACACCATCATCATCGGTGCGGAGATGTTTCTGGGCTATGCATTGTTCCGGCTCCTGAGGAAGAAAATCCGCATATCCGTATCTGCTTTCTGTTCCGCCTTCCTGGCGCTGTTGTTTTCCCTGTCCCTGATGACGGGTATCCTTGTGACGTCAATCAGTGTTCCCCAGGCACTTTCCTCCTATGTCACCCATGAGCATGACGACCATGAGGAGCATGAGGAGGAGGAACATGAGGATGAATGGCTGGAGGACCTCTCCTTCCTCGGCATATCGGGACTTGCAGCCCTGGCGGTCATCGTCCTTGCGGGATTGCTGCTGGAATCCCTTGCCACCGGGCTGATCATCGGCTTTTTGGTCAAGGCGCGGCCGGATATCCTGGGGGAGGCAGGCTGACATGCACATCGCCCAGATCGATTATTTATCCAGCAGCGGGGAAAGTTTTTTTCACAGGGCCCTTCCGGTGACCAAGATGGTGTTTTGTTTCTCCGGGTTGTTTTTCGTCATCCTCTCCTCCGGGCCTATGAAACTGGCGGTGTTGTTCGCTTTCCTGCTGGTTCTTCTGGCCGTGGCAAGGATTCCATTGAAACTTGTCTTTCACCTGCTTCTCTACCCCTTCCTGTTCGCCTTGTTCTTTGCACTGATGGCCTCGAACTGGCCTCTGGCAGCTCGGTACGCCATCCTGCTCAAGGCCATTTCCTCCGCCTCGCTGATGCTTTTGCTGATCACCACCACCTCACATGTGGACGTGTTCGGGATTTTCTCCCGATTCATGCCCAGGCTGCTGGTGGACATCATGTTCTTCACCTACCGGACCCTGTTCATCCTCCTGGAGCAATTCAGGAACTATTTCGTCAATGTCAAGCTGCGGGGGGGGTACCGACCCGCAGCTTTCCTCACCAACATCAGAAACACTTCCCGGGTCATGGGGGTCCTGATCATGCATTCCTATGATATGAGCCAGCGGATGTACCAGATCTATTCCCTGAGGGGATACGAGGGAGGGATTCCCATAAAAATGAAAATGACCCCTCTTCGGGCCAATGACATTTTGATCTTCGCTTTCTCCATCATTCTTCTGACAGGAGCATTCATACCATGGAACCTATAATCAAAGTACAGTGCCTCAAGCACACCTACCCTGACAAGACCGAAGTCAACTTCTGCGGCAACGACTTCTTTGTCTATCCCGGAGAAAGGGTGGCGATTCTGGGGGCCAACGGCTCCGGAAAGACCACGCTCCTTCTGCATGTCTTAGGACTTCTGGCCCCGCTGGAAGGTTTCGTCCAGGTGATGGGCCACGACCCTGTGAAGGACTTCTCTTTCATTCGGAAAAACCTCGGGGTACTCCTGCAGAACACCGATGAGCAGATCATCGGCCCAAGGGTTTTCGACGACATCGCCTTTACCCTCTCCAACCAGAAGGTGGAGAAAAGCATCATCGAGACCAAGGTCCGGGACATCGCGGATGTTCTGGGCATCGGGGACATCCTGAACAAGGTCCCGCATTATCTGAGCGGCGGCCAGAAGAAAAAGGTGGCCCTTGCGGGAGCCCTCATCACCCTGCCCCGGATCCTGATCCTGGACGAACCCTTCGATTCCCTGGATCCCCGGTCCAAGGCCGACATCATCCGCCTCATGAACAGGATGAACAAGGAACATGGGATTACCATCGTGACAACCACCCACGATGTCAACATCGCCTATGAGATTGCCGACCGGATTTTCGTCATCGACAAGGGCAAGACGCTCATCAGCGGGACACCGGAGGAGGTTTTTTCAAAGGCGGAACTCCTGCTGGACGCCAGCCTGGAACCTCCCATCCTTTCCGCCCTCTTCCAGCGGCTCAAGAACAGGAACAAGAACATGGGCATTCCCTACACCCTGGATGCGGCGGAGAAGGAAATCCTGGACAAGATGGTTTTCAAGGATGCCGGAAGCAATGGATGAACATCCCCTTTTTCCGCCCCATCCTTCCATATGGATTGCATCCGAACACAAAAACCAATGGGTTGCCTTCAAAAAGGATTTTTTTCTATCCTGTCCGCCTCCGGACATTTTCGCACAGGTCGCCGTGGACACCAAGTACTGGTTGTCCGTCAACGGAATCCCCGTGGTCAATGACGGGGGCCTTCTCCGGGATTCCTATCCTTCATGCGGCTATTATGACGAGGTGAACCTGACGGGGCACCTAAAGAAAGGCGCAAACGAAATATTTGCCCTGGTCTGGTACTGGGGCAACGAAGGCCGCAACAATACGGACGGAGGGGAGCCGGGGTTTTCTTTCCGGTGCCCTGGTCTGGGCATATATTCCGACACCTCCTGGAAAGCAGCCAAACATCCGTCTTTCTACGAGACCTCCCATCCTTTCCCTTCTTATCTGTATGGAGGCTACAACATCGGATACGACGCCTCCGCTGAGCTTCCGATCCATTGGGAAGAACCAGTGGAGAAGGAATGCCGCTCATGGAACATCCTGATCAAAAGGCCCGTTCCCCTCTTTCTTTTCTCGGACATCCGGGAATCCACGCCTGAGGTCATCAGCAGCGGAGAAACCATTGTGTCCCTTCCCCATGCCATGCATGTCTCCCCCTGGTTCCGGGTGGACGCCCCCTCTTCCTGTACCATTCATGTCCGCACGGACCGGTATGAGGTGAACGGGGGTCCCGGGGACCAGCACCATTCCTACCGCTCCCACCGTCTGGAATACAAGACCAGGGAAGGGATTCAGGAATTTGTCAGCCCATACTGGCTTTTCGGGGAAAAAATCATTTATGATTTCCCACCGGATGTGAAAGTCCTGGCCACGGGATACCGGGAAAGCGGATACGATACTTCATTTGAGGGAACCTTCCATACCGGGGATTCCCTGGTGGACAGGCTGTTTGAGAAATGCAGGCGGACCCTCTATGTCTGCATGCGGGAGAATTTCATGGACTGCCCGGACCGGGAGCGGGGGCAATGGATCGGGGACGTGAGTTCCCAGGTCCCGCAGGTTTTCTATGCCCTGGACGAAAAAGCCCGGCTGCTTTGCCAAAAGGCAATCCTGGATTTCATTCGTCTTAGGAAAGGGCAGGTCCTTGTGGGGAATGTCCCCGGTGCCCATTCCTCGGAGCTGCCGTCCCAGTCCCTGAATGCCATCTCCGACATCGGCATGGTCATGACATATTACCGGCACAGCGGGGACACGGAGATCCTCAGGAAGGCCTATCCCGCCGTGCATGATTATCTGATGCTTTTTTCCATGGAGGAAAGCGGACTGGTGGCCCACAGGCCAGGCAACTGGAACTGGTTCGACCACCTGGATGGCATCGACGAGACAGTGCTTGAAAACTGCTGGTACCATCTTGCCCTCGCAGGAGCCATGGAAATGGCTGAGGCCATTGGCTTTTTGGAGCACCTGGAGGAATACAAGAGGCGCCGGGCCTCCATCCGTTTGGGCATCCAGGCCTTCAAAAAGCAAGGGGGATATGCCAGCCTGGATTTCTATGACGACCGGGCAAACGCCATGGTCCTGCTGTCCGGCCTCTGCGAATCTGACATGGTCGCTCCCTGCATGAATGTTTTAAGGACCATCCACCGGTGCACCCCTTACATGGAATACTATGTCCTGGCGGCCATGTTCGAGGCCGGCTTCCCGCAGGCAGCCTTCACACGGATGATGGAACGGTATCGATTCCTGATTGAAAATGAGAACTCCACCCTATGGGAGGATTTCCATATCCTGGGCACCAGGAACCATGCCTGGTCAGGAGGGCCGTTGACCCTCATGTTCCGTTACATCCTTGGGATATCTCCCGCATCCCCAGGTTACGGGAAAGCATATTTCCGCCCTGTTTTCGTGGGCCTTCCCCGGGTGAGGGGACATGTCAGGACCATCCGGGGGACATTGTCCTCCGACATCGCATACGGGATAGGACAGATGACCATGGATGTCTCTTTCCCGGATGGCGTCACTGCCATCTGTGGCATTCCAGAAGGCTATTTTCACAGTCCCTTCACCGTCACCGCAGATGGAAAACCCGTCGTGACAGAGTCAGTCGACGGGTTTTCCACGTTCATATTGGAAAAAAGCGGGAGGATTAAAGCTCTCGCCATATGAAAATCCTGCCTACTGCAGAATCATCACCTCTGCATTCAATGGCATGACCTGGATCCATGTATTCCCGGGGTTCCAGATGATTTCCTTGCCGTCCTTGCCATAATATCGTGTTGGGGCGCTCCTGTCTGCTTTTTCCCAGGTAATGTCCACCGCTTTCCCCGCGGTGATGAAATATCCCTTTCCCTCTCCCACGGTGGTCAGGTTCTGGCGCCCCTCCTTGTCGCCTGGGATGGTCTTGTTCTCCATGAACTGGACGATGATGTTTGTCACGCCGAAGGGGAGCCCCGACTCCTTCTCCAGATGGGTTTTTCCATTCCGGTTCCTGAAATACTGCATTCTTTCCGTGTCATAGGCATATGCGTTGTAGGCCTGGGGTGAATAGGTCAGCATGACGGTGTTTGCCGTGATCCCCGTGGCAGGGATGGTGATCACATCATAATATTGGGGCAGATGGACTTTTCCGCTTGCGGTGGGAATCTGGAAACCGCTGATGTACTGGTTGATTTTATACATGTAGGTGAAGGTATCCTGCCAGTTGCCCGGGTCATTGGTCATATCCTCGAAGATATATCCGGCCTTGACGAGGCTGTTGATGGACTCGATCCCCAGTTTAGGGATGTCCGCCATCGCCTGGGGACTTCCCCCCACATGGGCGAGCATGGCATCAAAGGGCAGGATGAAGTCCAGCATGTAGTGCCTTGCACTGCGCACCGGGCCGATGAGATTGGCCTCCGACTCCCAGAACAATGCCAGATACCGGGTGATGCCTCCTTCCGCCAGCATCTCATAAACAATCTGCGCGTGTCCCAGTCCCGCCTGGGGAAACGCCCTGTCTCCTCCGTTGTCCACCACGACGGCGACCGGCCTGGACTGTGCCTCCGGGAAATAGAATGCCAGTGGCTCCACCGGGTCTTCGGCTGGTTCTTCAGAGGGTTCCGGCGTAGGTTCCGGAGTCACAGGTTCAGGGGTCTGCGGACTCTGTGTGGGTTGCTGCGTCGCGTTCTGGGTGGGCTCCGGGGACGGGGATGCCGTGGGTTCTTCCGTTTTTTTCCTGCAAGCGGTGATGCTGGTGACCAGAACCAGTGCCAGCAAAACTGACAATGCTTTTTTCATCCTATCCTCCTTTGTTCGTTTGATCCTTGCCTTCCATCTTTTGTTCAAAAAGCCTGCATACAAGGAGGAGCTCCTCCTTGTCCTCGATGCTTTCCAAGCTGTCGTATTCCATGTCCTCCTTGTTCTCGATGAACCGGAAGATATATGATTCGTCGTTTTCCTCGTTGATATCCTCGAGAAGCACATATCTCTGGCCATTGCAGGAGAGCAATTCCAGAACCCTCAGGTTCAGGATTTTTCCGTTCTCATCTTCCAGGGTCAGAATGCCGTCGTTTTCTTTCATCAGACACCTCCTATCGGCTGTCAAGGTAGGACTGGAGGATATAGCAGGCGGCAATCCGGTCCACATCGCTCTTATGATGCCCTGTCTTGATTCCCTTTTCCTGCATGGTCCTGCGGGCAGATTTGGATGTCAGCCTCTCGTCCCAGAAGATGATTTCCACATCCGTTTTCCCCCGGAGAACAGCCGCGAAATCATCGGTGACCCTTGCCCGCTCCCCGTGGCTCCCATCCATGTTCCTGGGCATGCCCACCACCACTTTCCCCACCTTGTGGAACCGGATGAGTTCCACGATTTTTTCCACAGGCACATTGATGTCCCTGTCCCAGGCAATGGTGTCCAGTCCCCCGGCCAGCATGCCCAGCGCATCGCTTTTCGCTATTCCAATCCTTCTGTCTCCGAAATCAATTCCCAATACTGTCATGGTACCTCAAAATATTTTGATGGCAAACATGGGGCAGACGCTGATGCAATAGCCGCATAGGGCACATCTGGATGCATCCACCATCACCTTGCCGTTCTCACTGCGCAATGCCTTCTGCTTGCATCTTGCCACACACTCACGGCAGTTACAACACCAAGATTCTATATGCAATTTTCTTTTATGTAAAGCAATTTTTCCAAGGATTTCCGGATCAACGGGCTCATGGTTGAAAAAAGAAATGCCCATGCGGGCTTCCTCCATGCTTTTGATTCCCACGGCGGTGCTGTGGACAGTCGGATTGTCCCTGACAAATGCCATGCATTGGAAATAGTCCCTGATCAGGCTCCCGCCTCCCAGGGGCTTCATGGTGAATATCCCTTTTCCCGCCCCGTGGGCTTTCCGGATGGCTTCCAGCATGTCATCGACAGATCCGTCCGCGATGCCGATGCCCTTCCTGTTGAGGATGGGATGAATCACATCAATCTCATCCATTTCCGCCGCGACCCGCACAACCTCCGTAAAATGGGTGGACACCCCGACGGCCCTGATCCTTCCCTTTGCCTTTTCGTCCATGTAATATTCCAGGGCGGCACGATGCCCCCTTAGCGTATGGGCTGATTCCTGCTCGTGCAGCATAAAAATGTCGATGACATCCCTGGCCATTTCCCTTCTGGCTTTCTCCAGGCTTTTCACGGCTTGTTCCTTTGAATAGGCATAGGATTTGGTGCTCACCACGAATTCCCCCGGGAACCATTCCGCGGCTTTTTGGATATGGGGATAGGTCCCGTAGAGTTCCGCAGTGTCAATGAAATTCATGCCTTGTTCGAAAGCATGACAGATGATTTTTGCACCTTTTTCCACAGAATATCCAGCTTGAAGGGGGCCGATGGTCAACGATCCGAAACAAAGGGAAGGGACCTGCAGCGACGTATTGCCAAACCTGACCTTATCCATTATTGGTGATATAGTATTTGAGGAGTTCCTCGATGATCTCGTCCCTCTCCAGCTTCCTGATGGCTTTCCTTGCGCCTTCGAAACTGGTGATATAGGTAGGGTCACCTGAAAGCAGGTAACCGGCGATCTGATTCACAGGATTGTAACCTTTTTGCTCCAAAGCCTTGCAAACCTCCATGATGATCATCTTGGCCTCGTCCTGCTTCTGCATATCTATCTTGAAACTCTGGGTCTCAGTACTCATGGTCCGTTCCTCCCCTTCATGTCTGTCTCTATATTAATATAAACCACCCTCCCGGTGCAACCTTCCGAGGACATGTTCTCCTTCTATTTCCATCATTGTAACATCTTTGAAAGAATTGATGTCTTTGTCATCCCCCGGGAAAACCACCCGGATGAAATTCTCGGTATGGCCCTCGACATGCCCGGGCTGGTCTTTC
Source organism: Clostridia bacterium (assembly GCA_046484975.1). GTDB lineage: Bacteria > Bacillota > Clostridia > DUPQ01 > DUPQ01 > JAWOHX01. The sequence continues at coordinate 5,024 of JAWOHX010000072.1, read as the reverse complement.
ACTTCCTGTTCCACCAGCACGCTGACCTTTTTCCCCATGGCCTCTTCCAGAATGCCCCGGGAAACCTCCGTGGACATTTTGATCATGGCAACGCTCCTTGCCCCCTTTACCCCGGGAGGGACCTGACCGGGCATTTTCTGCGCTGCGGCAGGTTCCAGGGGGGAGAACGGGAAGACATGGACTTTCAGGAAACCCATTTCCCTGACGAAATCCAACGACTCCCGGAATTCCCTGTCATCCTCTCCGGGAAAGCCGACGATGACATCCGTCGTCAGGGAGACACCGGGAAAATGCTTTCGCAGGGCCTCGGCGGTCTCCCGGTATTGCAAGGTTGTGTATCTTCTGTTCATCCTTTTCAAGGTGTCGTCGCATCCGCTCTGCAGGGACAGGTGAAAATGGGGACACAGTTTGTCCAGCACCCTCACCCGTTGGATGAACTCCCGGTCAATGATGCCCGGTTCCAGGGAACTCAGCCGGATCCTGTGGATCCCGGTTTCCTGCTGGGCTCTTTCCAGGATATGGACCAGGCTTGTGGCTTCCAGATCCTTGCCGTAGGAATCCAGGTGGATTCCAGTGAAGACAATCTCCTTTGCGCCGTTTTCCGCCAGACTCCTCACTTCCCTGAAGACATCCTCAGGCTTCCTGCTTCTGGAACGTCCCCTTGCATATGGAATGACGCAGTAAGCACAGAAGTTGTCGCACCCGTCCTGGATCTTCACAAAAGCCCTGGTCCTGGGTGTTCCTCCGCTGGCCGGGAACCCTTCGTATTCCCTTTGCTGGAAAACATTGGTTACCTCATGATGCCTGCGGCAGGTTTCCACAATTTCCACAATCCGGGGTTTTTCCAGGTTGCCGATGACGATATCGGCAGACCCGCCTTCGGGTTCCCCTTCCAGATGGCTCAGGCATCCGCAGGAAACCACCAGCCCGTCCGGATTGGCTCGTCTGGCTCTGCGGATCATCTGCCTGGATTTTCTCGCGCTTTCCCCGGTCACGGTGCAGGTGTTCACCACAGCCACGTCTGCCTTGTCTCCAAAAGGCACCTGAACATAACCTTTCTCCAGGAAAGACTGCATCATGGCGCTTGTTTCGTACTGGTTGACCTTGCATCCCAGCGTGATGAAGGAAACGGTTTTCATCCGATGGTCTTTTTTGCCGCTTTGATGGTGTTCTTCAGGAGCATGGTCCTGGTCATTGGCCCCACCCCGCCGGGAACCGGCGTTATGGCTGCTGCCTTCCGGGAAGCTTCCTCATAATTCACATCCCCTGTGACCTTGTTGTCCGCCAGCCGGTTGATTCCCACATCGATGACCACCGCACCTTCCTTGACCATGTCGCCGGTGATGAAATCAGGCCTGCCGATGGCGGCCACAAGGATGTCAGCATTCCCGGTCACCTCCTTCAGATTCCTGGTCCGGGAATGGCAGATGGTCACGGTGCCATGCTCCTTGAGCAGCAGAATGGCGGCAGGTTTCCCCACGATGTTGCTGCGGCCCACCACCACGCAGGATTTTCCGGATATCTCAATGCCGGACATCTTGATCAGCTCGATGACGCCAAGGGGGGTACAGGGGACGAAACTGTCCTGTCCGGTCAGCAACCTGCCTGCGTTGACAGGATGGAACCCGTCCACATCCTTCTCCGGTTTGAGCCTGTTCAGGACGGTGTTCTCGTCAATATGGCCGGGAAGGGGCAGCTGCACCAGGATCCCATGGACTTTTTTGTCATCATTGAGCCTGTCCACCAACTGCAGGAGCTCCTCCTCCGGTGTGCTTGCGTCCAGCTTGAACTCCATGGACAAAATGCCCACCTTTTCGCAGTCCTTCTCCTTCATGGACACATATATTCTTGAGGCAGGGTCCTCGCCCACGAGGACAACCGCCAGGCAGGGATGCACCCCGGCGGCCTTCATCTCCTGCACTTCACTTTTCATTTCCTCCCGCATCTGCGCCGCCAGTTTCTTTCCGTCCAGTATCATTGCCATGTTCTGTCATTCTCCTTTTTCTGATTGGTTTCTGTAGTCAAAGCTATGGGGGTCGCTCATCTGCAGCTCCTCCCATTCATCCTTGGATATCATGATGCCCCTGGGCTTGCTTCCTTCAAACGGTCCCACGATCCCCCGTTCCTCCATCTGGTCCACGATCCTGGCTGCCCTGGCGTATCCCACCTTGAGTTTGCGCTGGATGTAGGATACCGAAGCCTGGCCAGCCTCAATGACAAGGTCCACCGCCCTGGCCAGGAGTTCGTCCACTTCATCGTCCCCGCTGTCATGCCCTTCCTTCCCGCTGTTGATCTTTTCAATCACTTCATCGTCATACACGGGCTGGCTTGCGCCCTTGACAAATTCCACCACCCGGGCAATCTCCCTGTCCGAGACAAACGCGCCCTGGAGCCTGACGGGTTTGGACATGCCAATGGGATGGTAAAGCAGATCCCCGCTTCCAAGGAGCTTCTCTGCTCCACCCATGTCAAGGATGGTTCTGGAATCCACCTGTGAAACAACGGAAAAAGCGATCCTTGAAGGGATGTTGGCCTTGATCAGGCCTGTGATGACATTCACCGATGGCCGCTGGGTGGCAATCACCAAATGCATGCCCGCCGCCCTGGCCAGCTGGGCCAGGCGGATGATGGAATCCTCCACTTCACCGGGGGCTGCCACCATCAGGTCCGCCAGCTCATCGATGATAATGACGATATGGGGAATTTTCTCCGCCTTGTCGTCGTTATGCGCTTTTTCATTATAGGTATAGATGTCCTTTGCCCCCATGGCATTGAACTTGTCGTACCGCTGGGTCATCTCCACCACCGCCCAGTTCAGTGCCCCGGCTGCTTTCTTCACGTTGTTGATGACGGGAATGAGCAAATGGGGGATGCCGTTGTACTGGGCCAGCTCCACCTTCTTCGGGTCGATCAGCAGCAGTTTGACCTCGTCGGGAGAGGCTTTGTACAAAAGGCTGGTGATCAGGGTGTTGAGGCATACGCTTTTCCCGGAACCCGTCGCGCCTGCAATCAGCAGATGAGGCATACGCTTGATGTCCGCCACCACGATTTTGCCGCCGATGTCCTTTCCGATGGATATGGTCAGGGGACTGTCCGATTCGTTGAAATCGTTGGATTCGATGATCTCTCTCAGGGTGACCGTTGATTTCTCCCGGTTGGGCACCTCGATGCCCACCACCGATTTCCCCGGCACCGGCGCTTCGATCCGAACATCCCTGGAAGCGAGGTTCAGGGCGATATCGTCTGCCAGGCTGGTGATCCTGCTGACCTTCACCCCCGATTGGGGCTGTAGCTCGTACCGGGTCACCGTGGGCCCCCTGAAGTAGTTGACCACCCTGGCTTCCACTCCGAAGCTGCTCAATGTCTCCTCCAGTTTCCTGGCGACTTCATTGGGGTTCTCCCTGCCCGCGTTCAGGTCCGTCGCATATTCCAGAAGGGAGATGGGTGGGAAACGATACAGGTGGGAGGATGCGGAGGGATGCTCCCTGGCCTCCTCACCGATCGCATCCGCTTCCTGTGCATCCCGCCTGTCCGCAGGTCTTGCCTTTTTTGCCTGGGACCTCCTGGGCACAGGTTCGGGGGTCTGCTCCATCCGGATTTCCTCATCGGGGGCCGTCAGTCTTTTTTCCCCCACTCTGAAGTCGATGGGTTTTTTCTCCCTGCGGATGTCAAATCTCTGCTGTTCGTAGGAACGCACCTGCCCTTTGGCCGGGGCTTGCTGTTCTAGGGGCCTGAAGCTGTCCGCCATCCAGCGGAACACTGCCATGAAGACCTTCCGGACGTTGATGAAGAAATTTTTCAGGCTTTTATTGGTGATGATGATGATGTTGATGATGGTGAACGCGGCGAAGGTCACATAAGCCCCGGCGATGCCAAAAAGGGAAATGACCGGCATGGCGAGGATACCACCCAGGAATCCCCCCCCCAGATCCTCCTGCCCGTTCGTATAGAATGCGGATATTTTTTTGAAAAACCTTATTCCGTCATATGCTTCCGGGTTTTTTTCCAGATATGCGATATGGAAGAAACAAGAGATGAACAGAATCAACAGGATGGTGTTGAATATCCTTTTTTTCAGGGAATCGGTCACCTTGGAAAAAACCAGGAACAAGCCCAGGATGATCACGAGGAAAGGAAGGATCCGGTAGGGCCAGCCCAGCATCCCGGATAAGAACGAGGACACGAAAGCACCAAAGACCCCGGAGGACCGTTGGAAAAAAACACCAAAAAAAATCAGAATGCCGAAGGCGATGGTCAGTATGCCGGATATCTCATTTCTCAAGGATGATCTGGACCTTGTTTTTTTCAAAGGTTTTTTTTTCTTTCGTGCCATATATCCCCCTCATTCAGTCAACGAGCGACACCAATAATATACCATATTCCATGGTACGTTACAACTTGAAAACGGAACAGCTGTTTTCCTTCGATTTTGAAGAAACACTCCCTGGTCATTGACTTGAACCTATATTATATGGTAAATTACCAACTGAATTCGTTTGAGGAGGAAACAAGCATGTGGACGGACGCCATCGTGGGCATTACGATCGTTTTCATCATACTCATCGTCCTGTCTTTCTTCATATTCCTGTTCGGCAGGATCATGAACATGGAAAAAATGAAAAGGATCATTGTACCCTTGCCCGAGGTAATCCAGCCGGAGCAGGATGTGGCCGGGGATGAACTGGTCGCCGTGATTGCGGCTGCTGTGAGTGCATTCCTTGATTCGGGCCATCTGGCAGCCGAGTGCGAGATCACGGTCCGTTCTTTCAAAAGGACGGGATCCAACTCCCCTGTATGGAACCAGGCCGGCAGAAACGAACTGGTCCAATCCCATTTGAGCTAAAGGATAAAATGAAATGAATGACTTTATATTCGCCCTGCAACAACTGATCAAGAACTCCGGGATTGCCTTGCTGATTTCTTCCGCGGACTGGTGGCGGATCCTCATCATGATCGCCATCTCGTGTTTTCTTCTTTACCTTGGCATAAAAAAGAAATATGAGCCACTCCTGCTTGTTCCCATC
>JAWOHX010000069.1:0-12344 GCA_046484975.1 Clostridia bacterium | reverse complement strand
GGTTTTGTCGAGCGCACCGCGCATGTTCCCGAAATCGACCCCGAGTACAAGTTCCCGAAGGAAGCTACCGCCGTCGCCTTGCTCGGACTGATGACCAACCGCCCGACTTTGACCCATGGCCCATGATCGGGATCAAGGTGGCCTGCGGGCTCAGTGTCATATTCTACACATTTGCTGAAATAGAGGGGGGTGAGGAATATTAATCTGCTGAATGCGGAAAACACAGCCGTCATTTTGTTTTTCATCGGTGTCTATGGATTGATTGCCCGGAGGAATATCATTAAAACCATCATGTCCTTGTGCATCATGGCAGGAGGGGTTATCCTGTTGTTCCTTTCCATCAACAGGACACCGGAAAGCATGCCTCCCATTCACGGGACCGGAACAGGTGTCTTCGCGGATCCCCTTCCCCAAGCCCTGGTCATCACCGCCATAGTGGTGGGGATATCCGTGACAGCCGTGGCGCTCATCATGTTCATCGCCCTCTACCACAGGTATGGGACCACCAACTGGATCAAAGCCATGGAGAAAAGAAAAGAAGGAGAAGAATGAGGCTATATATTTTCATCATCATTCCCATCATCTCTGGCATTTTGCTGTATCTCTTCCCCAAGAGACCCATCAAAGGGATCGCCTTTGGACTGCAGGTCATACTCCTTGGGTTGACCATCGCAAACTATGTCATGATTGATAAGAACGGACCGGTACGGTATGTGCTCGGTGCAGAGAATTCCATTGCCGGCATCACATTGTATTGCGACAAGCTTATCGCGGCCTTTCTGATACTGACCGCTTTCATATTCTTTGTATGCTATCTGTTCGGACTTCTTGACAAGTTCATCAATCACCTCTTCATCTTCCTGTTTGTCCTTCTCCAATCCCTGATGATGACGGTTTTCATGTCCCGGGATCTCTTCAATATCTATGTGGTGACAGAGGTGTCCACCATCCTTGTGGCAATCCTGATCATGTTCAGAAAAGAAAGCAGGTCGGTGTATGACGGGATGTTCTACCTGATTTCCAGCATCGCCGGAATGTCCTTCTATCTCATGGGAACAGCATACCTGTACAAGATATTCGGAGTTTTGGATATCGATTTGATTGCTGAAAAAATCCCCATGATGCAGAACACATGGGAACTGGCCATACCTTTTGCCTTCATCATGACAGGGTTGAGCATCAAATGCGCTTTCATCCCTTTGTTCAGCTGGCTTCCCAAGGCCCACGGGACACCCAGCGCACCCTCCATCGTCTCGGTGATCCTCTCCGGGCTTTATGTGAAGACTGGCATCTATCTCTTCATTGTCTTCAACCAGATGTTCAGGCCGGTTTTGAACATGGACAGTTTCTTCCTGATCATCGGCATCGCCACAGGAATTGCGGGATTCATGTTCATGCTCTCCCAGAAAGATATCAAGCTCATACTGGCTTACAGCACAATCAGCCAGATGGGACTTATTCTCACGGGATTGAGTCTGGGAAGTGAATACTCCTATTACGGAAGCATCCTCCACATATTCAACCATGCCATTTTCAAGAGCGTATTGTTCCTGTGTGCCGGTATCATCGTGGAGCGGTATCATACCCGGGACATCACAAGAATCCACGGAGTCTTCAGGGACATGCCCGTGGTGAGCGCTGCCGCGGTGATGGCCATCTTCGGTATCATCGGCGCTCCTCTTTTCAACGGCAGTGTGTCCAAGTATATGATCCAGGGAGGGGCCACCGGACAAATTGCAGAATATGCCATCATATTCATCAACCTGGGCACAATCCTGGCTTTCATCAGATTTTCCCGAATATTCATCGGAAGGATATCCATGCCAACGGAGGATGTGGATATTCCGAAAAAGGCCGCGGTCCTCGTCATGGGGATCATGTGTCTGGTGATGGGCTTTGCCGGGGTGTTCGTCATCCGGAGCATCTTTGATTTCAACATGTCCATTGACATGGTTGACTACATCAGGAAAACGGCGGTGTTCTTCATCAGCCTGATCCTGGGAGGGTTATTGTATTTCGCGTTCATCAGAAAAAGTTCCCTTGTCAAAAGGGAAAGGCATTTTAGAATCGGTATCAATGGACTTGCCCTAGCGATGCTCTTGTTCTTTGCCACGGTTGCTTTCATCGGATACATGGTCCTCATATGAGAGTCTTCAGACAGGGGGAGAGCCGCAGAGTGCGGCTCAGAAAAAGGTTGGTGTTTTGGTAGGTTTTATTCTAATAATATTATACCCGTCAATATTTATATGAAACAAAACCACGAGAAAAATGTTATAATATCTTTTATTATGAAGATGAAAGAGTACACCAGACTTTTTACTGCTTTTTTCAAAATCGGCCTTTTCACTTTTGGCGGAGGTTATGCCATGCTTCCCATGCTCCAGAAAGAGGTCGTGGACAAAAACCAATGGGCGGATGACAAGGAAATCCTTGATTACTTCGCCATCGGACAGTCGGCTCCCGGTATCATAGCCATCAATACGGCCACATTCATCGGCTACAAGGTGGGGAAAATAAAGGGAGCCCTTGCTGCCACCTTGGGTGTGGCCATGCCTTCCCTGATCATCATCACCCTTATTGCCGCATTTCTAAAGGAATACAGTGGGAGCATCCATGTGCAAAAAGCGCTGGCCGGCATACGGGGCGCTGTGGTCTCCCTGATTGCGGTAGGCGTGATTCGGATGATAGGAAAATCCCACAAGACCCTGCAGTATTTCATTTTTGCAGGCATCGGGTTGCTGTTGCTTCTGGTGGTTGAGCTTTCCCCGGTCTATATCGTCCTATCCGCCATACTGGCAGGAATCATGCTGACTGCGTGGAAAAGGCGGAAAAAACAATGATATTGCTTCAGCTCTTTTTTTCATTTTTTCTGATAGGCCTTGTGAATTTCGGGGGAGGCCTTTCCATCATCCCCCTTCTGAACGACCTGGTGGTCGGCAACGAATGGATGACCCAGAACCAGTTTATCCAGATGATTGCCATATCCGAAGCCACACCGGGACCTATCGGCATCAATCTGGCAACATATGCCGGGTTCCAGACGGCCGGAATACTTGGGGGCCTGCTGGCCACCATTGGCATCATGATGCCATCGCTGATTATCATTGTGGTCATATCCCACATGTATCTGAAATTCAAAAACAGCCAGTATGTCCAAGGAGTCATGGGAACCGTTCGGCCCGCAGCCGTCGGGATGATCGTCGGTATCTGTCTGCACATCGCTGCCATCACCCTTTTTGACTGGCCGTTGTTCTCGGAGACCCGCCGTTTTATTGATTTGTTTGATTTTTTCAGCATCGCCATTGCTCTTGTTGTATTTGTTGTATATTATAAATTCAAGACCCATCCGGTGGTTCTGATTATGGCTTCGGCCATTTTGGGGATATTGCTGTTGTGATTGCGAGGAAGAGATGAAGCATTTCAGAAAAGAACTGGTTTTCAACACTTCCGGAAGAAGAGAATTCATCAACATCACCCGGAAGGTGGAGCAGTGCCTGCAGGAGAGCGGAATCCGGGAGGGAATCCTGCTGTGCAATGCCATGCACATCACCGCCAGTATTTTCATCAATGATGACGAGACCGGGCTTCACCGGGACCTGGATGCCTGGCTGGATGACCTGGCTCCGGAAAAACCTTACAGCAGGTACTTGCACAATGTTTATGAGGACAATGCGGATGCACACCTGAAACGCAGTGTCATGGGCAGAGAAGTCGTGGTGGCTGTGACAGAGGGGCGGCTTGATTTTGGGCCATGGGAACAGATTTTCTACGGGGAATTTGACGGCAGGAGAAACAAAAGGGTTCTGATAAAAATCATAGGAGAGTAGGATTTAAAATGAAAAAGGCAAGCTTGGTTGTGGCAGCGGTTTTGTTATTGACATTGATGCTTTCCGGTTGCGGGAAAACCGAAACCGAAATGGGCTGGGGAGAATATAAAAACGGGGTGTATACCAACGAATATTTCGGATACTCCATACATATCGACGAGAGCTACCACTACCTGTCGCCTGAGGAAATCATCAACATGGACGCAGACACGTATGAAGAAGACGAAGAATGGGAGCCATTCGACATCAATGACATCGAGGACATGAAGTCGGAGCCCATCCTTTATTACCTGTATGCCTTTAAATATCCAAGGGACAGTGAGCAGGATGTCAATGCAAACCTGTCCTTCTTTTCAGAGAACCTGAACTTTATTTCCGGCGTGACCACCAAGGAGGCATATACCAGCACCAAAATGGATTATGTCCGGCAGATTTTCCAGGGCACTGATTATCTGGTCAGCATTGAAAAGGTCCAGAAAGTCTGGATCAATGACAGGGAGTATGCGAAAGGCAGGCTCTCGCTGAATTTTGATGGTGTCGTCATTGTACAGGAACTATTTGTCATCGTCAGGAAAAACCAAGCCCTGGTGACCATGATCAACTACGCCACGGAAGAGGAAAGACAGGAGCTGGACAGCTTCGTCCAGACCATCAAGGTGAAAAACTAAATTTTACAGACCAGAGTACAAACACTTTTGGAGGGCAGGGTTATATGTATGCCGCTGCCCTCTTGTTTGAATGTTGAAAAATTCTGCAGGCAAGCTTCCTCCGTGTTGTTTTTCGTGTTGTGGGATGTGATGCTCTTCCCCTGCAGGATCCTGCCCCGGATCCGTGTCTGGTCCAAGGGAAGGCTGGCTTGGATGACCACATCGGTTGCCTCTTCGGGATGCAGGTTGGACAGGGAAAGGACAAGCACTGCCTTTGCTTCATCGTATGATGCAGTGGAATAGATCATGGGAAGCCCTTCGTATTCCTCCACGGTTTCTTCCAGAGGGACAAAAGTGTTCTCCTGATGGTCCTGATACAAGTCAAAAACATGATAAGTGGGGGTTTTGATCATCACATCCCCGTCAATGAGAATCGGGGCCTGCAGCACATTGACCAATTGGGCGATATTCGCCATTTTCACCCGTTCGTTGTGCTTGTGAAAAATGTTCAGATGGATGGAGGCGGACAAAGCGTCCCTGATGGTGTTTTGTTGAAACAGGAATTTTTTGTTGGCTCCGGCCTGTGCTTTGTACCAGGTACCCCATTCATCCACCACAAGGGCGATTTTTTTATCCGGGTCATATCTGTCCATGATCAGGCTGTGTTTTGTAATCAGCTCATCCATGAAAAAAGAATTTTTCAGGATGTCAAACCATTCCTCCCGGTCGAATTCCGTTGCATGGCCCATGTTGTGCCAATCATTGTGCAACAGGGTGTAATAATGGAGGCTCAGTCCGTACATCTCAATTCCCCTGGTGTTTTTCATCAGGATTTCCGTCCAGTTGTAATCGGCTGAATTGGGGCCACAGGCGATTTTCTGGATATGGTTCCCGGGATAGCTCTTTATATATGTCTGGTACTGCCGGTAGAGGTCCGCATAATATTCTGGCCTCATGTTTCCCCCGCACGCCCAGTTTTCGTTTCCAATCCCAAAAAAATCCAATGACCAGGGCTCGGTTCTCCCGTTTTGTTTTCGAAGGTCAGACATGCTGGAAACATTCCCGCAGGTGATGTACTCCACCCATTCCTGCATTTCCCGCACGGTTCCGCTTCCAAGGTTTCCGGCGATGTAGGCGTCACATCCAAGAAGCTCGCACAATCTCAGGAACTCATGTGTCCCGAAAGCGTGGGTCTCGGTGACCATCCCCCAATGGGTGTTGATGCTTTTCCGGCGTTTTCGGCTATGGCCGATACCATCCTTCCAATGGTACTCATCGGCGAAACAGCCTCCCGGCCAACGGATCACCGGCACGTTGATCTTCTTTAAGGCCTCCAGGACATCTGTCCTGATACCGTCTGTGTTTTCAACGGGGGAATCCTGGCCGACCCACAGGCCGCCATATATGCATCTGCCCAGATGTTCTGCAAAATGCCCATGAAGGTACCTGCTGATTGTTCCTTTGCGGAGGTTCAGGTCCATGCTGATTTTGTTTTTCATGGCTCATCCTTTCAATTCTTTCTTGTATTTCGGCAGATAAACCAATCCGGAATCCATCCGGACGCTTTCAAAAATCGTAATCTCCGATACCGGAATTTCCTGTTCCAGGGACAGGCCCAACATACCAACATCCTCGATGACCGCTTCCCTGGCCAGCGTGACATGGGGTAAAAACGCTTGCCTGTCTTCTGAAAAACCCCTTTTCGCAAGCTCCTTTTCCATATCAGCATACAATGCAGCCAGTGGGGGTGATGGATTGAACCCCGCCCAGATGATGTGCCTGCCCGCCCGGTGGAAGGTTGACAGACGGAGAACGTTGATGGAAAAAGGAGCATGTCCTTCAACAGCACCATCCACCGATTCCTGGATTCTCATCAGGTCGTTTCTGCCTGTATCCCCGATGAACTTCAGGGTGACATGAAAATTGCCAGAAGAAGTGAAACGTCCCGTGATATTTTTTTTCAATTTTCCGGATAGAGCAGAAAAATATTCTTTTGCCGCTTCATGCAGATCAATGCCGATGAAAATCCTCATGCTCAGAAAACTCCCTCTTTCACAAATACCTCATGCATCCATCTGACGGAATGTCCTGAGACCTGTATGGTGGGATAGTCCCCGTAATCCCTTGCGATGAATCCACCTCCGCCAGAGGCAAAAAGCCTGATGAGCTCACGGGCATGATGCTGTATGAGTTCCTTGTCTCCGGAGGGAAGGATGCGCTGGATGTCGCAGGAGGCAAAAAGAGTGACCTTGCCCTTTTTGAATTTCTCCGCCACTTTTTCCATACCCATCAGGGTAGGCTGGTCGAACTGGAAGACGTCAATTCCCACCTCGATGAGGTCGTCCAGGATCTCATAGATGTATCCGCAGGAATGCATGAATATTTTCATTCCGTACTCTTTGGCATGCGTGCAAAGGATGGCAAAACCAGGCTTGAAGATCTCCCTCCAGAGTCCGGGACTGATGAGCAGGCTGTGCTGGGTCCCCCAGTCTTCACAGAACATCACTGCATCCATCCCCATTTCTCCGAAATGGCTGATCATGTCCGAAAGCATCCCGAGGACCCGGCTGTTCAGCGCCATGACATTGTCTTTTTCAAGAATCAGATCGGAGAGGAAGTACTCCATTTTTCTGATTTTTCTCATGATGGAGAAAGGAAAACCGGGCAGGTAACCAATCCTGTACTTTCCGGGGTTGTCCCGGATTGATTTTTCAGCAGACCGGTATCTGTCTGCCGAGGTGAAATCAGGAAGCCGATATGAGTCCAGCTGATCCCAGTCATCCATGGCTCCCTTGAGGACTTCCCCCATGACTGAGGGATCTGTCTCGACTTTTCCCCAAAGGTTGCCGAATTCATCATGCCGTGCATAGCCTTTGAACCCTTTCAGGATAGGATAGAAGTCCTCGAACTCACGGGAGGGATGCCAGGCATAATCAAAATCCTCCAGATTGTCGGTTCCGTCTCCGGTGAAGTCATTGTAACGAGGGTCCTTCAGGCCCCAGCCGATGCGCGGAGGATGCCCGTATGACAGCACTTTTCCTATTATTTCCCTGCTTTGCATTTTTTTTGGCTCTCCCACTTGATTTTTTCTTTATTATATATCAAAATGTAAACATAAAACACATTAAGGCGATTGAACAAAATTTCAATGAGGTGAGAAAATGAACAAATATGCTTGTACCATCTGTGGTTACATCTATGATCCTGCCATCGGAGATGAGGAAAACGGCATATCTCCCGGCACAGAGTTCGAGGACCTGCCTGACAACTGGGTATGCCCCGAGTGCGGTGCCGACAAAGACATGTTTGAACTGGAATCGGACTGATTGGGATTTTGAAATCGAATATATTGAGACAACGGCGTTTCATATGTTTTTAAGCCCGGACTTAGAAAGAATGATACGCCGTTTTCATTGAAGGGAGAAAGAATGAAAAAGAGCATGACCAGGGAAGCAATCATGGAAATGGTCAGGGAGCAGAATGTCAAGTTCATCAGGCTGCAGTTCACGGACATCATGGGATCCCTGAAAAACGTGGCCATCACGGCCGAACAGCTGGGGAAGGCCCTTGACAACGAGTGCATGTTTGACGGGTCATCCATCGAGGGATTTGTCAGAATCGAGGAATCGGACATGTACCTGCATCCCGATCCGGACACTTTTGTGGTATACCCATGGAGACCTCAGGTCGGCAAGGTGGCCAGGCTGATCTGCGATGTCTATACCTCCGAAGGGAAGCCCTTCGAGGGGGATCCGCGGTATGTCCTGAAAAAGGCCATCCAAAAGGCGTATGACATGGGATTTGACAATTATTGCGTGGGTCCCGAGTGCGAGTTTTTTCTTTTCCTTACTGACAGCGAGGGGAACCCAACCACAAAAACCCATGACAATGCGGGATATTTTGATTTGGGACCCATCGACCTCGGGGAAAATGCAAGGCGGGACATGTGTATGGCCCTGGAGGAGATGGGTTTTGAAATCGAAGCCAGTCATCATGAGGTGGCACCGGGACAACATGAGATTGATTTCAAATACGCAGACGCTCTGACCGCGGCGGATGCCATTCTGACCTTCAAGCTGGTGGTGAAGGTCATTGCCCAGAGGCACGGACTTCATGCCACCTTTATGCCCAAGCCCGTCCATGGCATCAACGGCTCCGGGATGCACACCAACCTGTCCCTGTACAGGAACGGGCAGAACGCATTCTGTGACGAGACCGATCCTTATCGTCTCAGCAAAACAGCTTACCAGTTTATCGCAGGCCTTTTGAAAAACAGTCCGGCCATCACAGGCATCACCAATTCAACGGTGAATTCATACAAAAGGCTGGTGCCTGGATATGAAGCCCCCGTCCACATCGCCTGGTCCGCCAAAAACAGAAGCCCCCTGATCCGCATACCCACAGCGAATGGGGAACAGACAAGAATCGAGCTCAGGAACCCCGATCCTTCCTGCAATCCTTATCTGGCTCTGGCCGCTATCCTCATGGCTGGCCTGGAGGGAATAGAAAAGGAAATGACTCCTCCCCCCGCCGCAAATTTTAACATTTATGAGCTTTCTGAAAAAGAAAGGCGGAAACTGCACATCAAGGCCTTGCCAGCCGACCTGAATGAGGCTGTGGAGGAAATGAAGAAAAGCACCCTGGTCCGGAAGATCCTCGGCGACCATGTCTATGCAAAATACATTGATGCCTTGACAGAGGAATGGAACGAATACAGGACAATGGTTTCCAAATGGGAAATCGACAAATATCTGACGAAATACTGACAGGTGACCGACATGCCCATGGACCTGCGACTGAACGATGTGGTGGAACTGAAAAAACAGCATCCCTGCGGAAGCAAAAGCTGGAAAATCCTCCGTACGGGGGCGGATTTCAGGTTGCAATGCACTCTCTGCGGTCACAAAGTCATGGTGCCCCGGACAAAGTTGGAAAAAAGCATCAAGAAAGTGACCCGCATGGAAGAGCCTGAGAGATGAAAAGAGATTGACAATCCCCGGGCCCTCAGTTTATAATATCATTTGCCGCGTAATGAGGGCGCATAGCTCAGCTGGCAGAGCACCTGCTCCACACGCAGGGGGTCATAGGTTCGAGCCCTATTGTGCCCACCATCATACGCTGGTGTAGCTCAGCTGGTAGAGCAGCTGATTTGTAATCAGCAGGTCGGGGGTTCAAATCCGTCCACCAGCTCCAAAATGAAAACCTCGAAAGTATTAATATATCGAGGTTTTTCTTTTTTGCAGCTCAAACGCTTGATATTAATAAAATCAGTTTTTAGAAAATGTCTTCTGTTTGTCTATTATGGATATCAAACACCTCATGACGATTGATCTCAATATATGCCGAATCATCCCGCTTGTATTTTGATTATGGACTGATTGAATCATTGAATGGGACGTCCAGATCCATTCTTGATGTCATCAGTCTTAAGCTCTTGGTCAATCTTTAGCATGCTAGCCCCTCTTGGACATGATAAGATGAGCTCAACACCAAAGATTGAATGAAATAAATCCAAACTGCAAAACCATAAAAGCCAAAATGTAAAACAAAAAGATGCCAAAAAGCAAAATGATATTGCGCCGAAGTGCAAAATGGGTTATTCTTGCATTAAGATATTCCTATAAAAACACAAACAATTTAAATGTGATCAAATATATTATACGAGGTGTGATATCACGAAAAAATATTATCCGAGAATAGCAGATAAAATATTAGATGAAGCATTGGAATCTGCTGGTGCAGTATTGATTGAAGGGCCTAAATGGTGTGGAAAAACATGGACTGCTGCAAAGAAGTCAAAAAGCATCCTATATATGCAGGACCCAGATACAAGAGGAAGTAATATTCTGGCATCTAGCGTAAAGCCGTCATTGCTATTGAAAGGAGAAACCCCAAGGTTACTCGATGAATGGCAAGTTGCTCCAGTCCTATGGGATTCAGTAAGACATGAAGTTGATATCAGAGGTGAGGAGGGGCAGTTCATTTTAACTGGTTCAGCCACTCCTGTCTTAGATGAACAAATTTCACATTCCGGAACTGGAAGGATTTCAAGAATGAAGATGCGTCCTATGAGCCTTTTTGAGTCTAATGAATCCTCAGGAGAAATAAGTCTTAAAGCACTTTTTGAACAGGAATATAATATTGACTCAATAAGCCATCTTGAGATTGAAGGAATTGCGAAGTCCATTGTTAGGGGGGGATGGCCCGCCTCAGTCACATCAAAACTGGAATCATCATATAAGAGAGCACAAGACTATGTCGACTCCATTGTTCAGTTTGATGTCTCACGAGTTGATGGTATAGAGAAAAATCCAAATAAGATGTTTGCTTTGCTACGATCCTTATCCCGCAATATTGCAACAGAGGCTAATTATTCAGTGTTAATAAAAGATATGGAAGGTGGTGAGAATGAATCAATCTCCAGACCAACGATTCTATCATATATGAATGTGCTGCAAAGATTATTTGTTGTGGAGGATGTAGAGGCTTGGAATCCGTCTATTCGTTCGGCTACTCCAATAAGGGTATCACCAAAGAGACAATTTGTTGACCCTTCAATTGCTGCAGCTGCTTTAAGCATTGATCCAGAGCGGCTATTATTAGATTTCAAAACATTTGGCTATTTCTTTGAATCTCTTTGCATAAGAGATATGAGAATCTATACTGAAGCATTGGGGGGGAAGGTTTATCATTACCGAGACAAAAGTGGTTTAGAATGTGATGCAGTGGTTGTGCTAAGGGATGGACGATGGGGTGCAGTAGAGATTAAACTCGGGTCGAATGAATTTGATAAAGCAGCTGAGAACTTAAGAAAGTTTTCAGAGATAATTGATACTAAGAAAATGAATAAACCATCGTTTCTTATGATTCTGACAGGTACAAAGCTAGGGTATAAACGGAATGATGGTGTTCTTATTGTTCCTATTGGTTGTTTAAAAGACTAGGTTTTTTTGTAGAATTTATGAGAGTGACGAGCTATCGTTTTTACAGAAGGAAGGAGGTGATTAATATGCCAAATAAAGATGGAACTGGACCAAAAGGTCAGGGACCGAAAGACGGTCATGGTAAGGGTAAGGGCAAGGGCAAGGGAAAAAGCCCTGGTCAAGGACCTATGACTGGAGGAAAGAAAGGAATGAAGGGAAATCCCAAAAAGTAACCCTTACTCAAAATCGAGAACTAAAATCTTGCGAACAACCGCGCTGAGGCTTTCAGTGAGACTTTCGCATTACGGCATCAGTTGATATCATCTGTGGGGGAACCTATTTATTTTCTGGAAGGGGGCTGGGAACACTGCAAGATGATTGTTTCACTCTACGGCAAGTCTCAGTTCCCACCGATCGGGCTGGAGAAAGACATCATTTTCAGCCAATTATAATATGTCTTGGAACAGATTCCCTATTTCGAATACAAGATTGTCTTTGACCGTAATGGAAAACTCCGACCCATACTCGCCAAGATAAGCCAGTCAAAGCGGAGTCAGGATATCGAGAAGGAAATCGCACAACACTTAAAATGGAATTTTTAAGGAATCTTGACAACCGCAAACGGAAGAAGGCATTTGTTTATAAACGATACACTGATGTTTTCAATATGGATTAACTGTAAGAAGAAATATGAGTAAAGTAATGAATTATGAAAGAAGTTGATGGAAAGATGTCTGCTATGTCTGAAATGGGAAACAAGAATATTGCCCAAGAACGGCAAGCTAAAATATATCCCATTGTCTTAAGTGAATATAATCCTGCATGGCCGGAATGGTTTGCTGAAGAAAAGAAGAATTTAGAACGATTTATAGGAACGGAAAACATCGTACGAATACTGCATGTCGGCAGCACCGCCGTTCCTGGGTTGTTGGCAAAGCCTACGGTTG
>JAWOHX010000062.1:0-21990 GCA_046484975.1 Clostridia bacterium | reverse complement strand
CATGTTTTCATATGGCAACAACCGCGCTGTAAAAAATGATATAATGAAAATGCCAGATCCGTCGGGAAAAGACGGCTCGCTTCAGAAGGATTGCACATGAAAAAAGGGCAGGACAGACAACAGAAGAATAAAACATTGCCGGCCTATCTGTTCCACGAAGGGACCAATTACCAGGCGTATGAGTTTCTGGGGGCCCATCCCGGCGTGCATGGGAATCTGGAAGGGGTCTGGTTCCGGGTGTGGGCGCCAGTGGCCCTCTCTGTCCATGTGACAGGGGATTTCTGTGATTGGGACAACCACACCCATCCCATGGCTAAAATCACCCCACAGGGCCTGTGGGAGCTTTTCCTGCCGGACATCCCCGTATATACCCTGTATAAATATGTGATCCTCTCCCCCGACGGAAGGGAACACATCAAGGCCGATCCCTATGGTTTCCACATGGAAACCCGGCCCCAGACCGCATCCAAGGTGTATGACCTGGAAGGGTTTTCATGGTCTGACGGGGAGTGGATGAAGAAGAGGGATGCCACGAACCTGTATGACAAGCCCCTCAATATATATGAAATCCATGCTGGTTCCTGGCGCCGTTATCCAAACGGCGAATTTTTCAGTTACGGGAAACTGGCGGAGGAGCTCATTCCATATGTACTGGAGATGGGATATACCCACATTGAGCTGATGCCCGTGACGGAGTATCCCTACGACGGTTCCTGGGGCTACCAGGTAGCCGGATATTATGCCCCCACGTCCCGTTTCGGCAATCCGAAGGACCTGATGACTTTCGTGGACCGCTGCCATGCCGCGGGCATCGGGATCATCATGGACTGGGTGCCCGCCCATTTTCCAAAGGATGCCCACGGCCTGTATGAATTCGATGGAAGCTGTTGCTATGAATACGGGGACCCGGTGAAGAGGGAACATCCAAACTGGGGGACACGGGTCTTTGACTTCGGCAAGAATGAGGTGCGGAGTTTTTTAATCTCCAATGCGGACTACTGGTTTGAGAAATACCACATCGACGGGATGCGGGTGGATGCGGTGGCATCCATGCTATATCTGGACTACGGGAAAAAAGAGGGGGAGTGGACGCCCAATGCATCCGGGGGGAACGAGAACCTGGAAGCCGTGGCATTCATCCGGAAACTCAACCAATGGGTTTTTTCAAGGTTTCCGGGAGTGCTGATGATCGCGGAGGAGTCCACCGCCTGGCCACTGGTCAGCTGGCCTGTCCATGAGGGAGGCCTGGGATTCAATTTCAAATGGAACATGGGCTGGATGAACGACATGCTGGTGTATATGGAGACGGATCCATTGATGAGGGCCGGCCGGCATGACAAGCTGACCTTTTCCCTTACCTATGCGTTTTCAGAGAATTTCATCCTTCCCCTCTCCCATGATGAGGTGGTCCATGGGAAGCTGTCCCTGGTCAACAAGATGCATGGCGGATATGGGGAAAAGTTTTCCTCCCTGCGGGCGTTCTATGGTTACATGATGGGACATCCGGGTAAAAAGCTACTGTTCATGGGAGGAGAGTTCGGACAGTTCATCGAGTGGGACCACGGAAAGGAACTGGACTGGATTCTTCTGGATTATGACATGCACAGACGATGCCGGGATTATGTGCGGGACCTCAATGCTTTCTATCTGAATACCCCTCCCCTTTGGGAGCAGGACAACGGATGGGAAGGATTTGGATGGATATGTGCCGATGCCAGGTTGGAAAACGTCATCGTTTTCCGGCGCATGGACCGGAAAGGACAGGAAATGCTGGTGGCATGCAACTTTGCCGCCAGGGAATGGAAGGGATTTTCCGTAGGAGTGGAAAAAGCAGGAAGATACACCAAGGTGTTTTGCAGCGACCGGGTTGAGTATGGAGGCAGCGGAAAAGGAAGCCAGGCATTGGTGAGCCGGCCCGTTGCCAGACATGGATTCAGCCATTCCATGGAAATGGACATCCCTGCATTGTCCACGGGGTTCTGGATCAGAGAGCAGGAGAATGAGGATTGAGAGGAGAGATGAAGCAGTGATTGCACAGAAGAAGGAATGCATGGCCATGCTGCTGGCAGGTGGACAGGGAAGCCGACTGTACCTGCTGACAAAAAACATGGCGAAGCCCGCTGTTCCCTTTGGCGGGAAATACAGAATCATTGATTTCCCCCTGTCCAATTGCATCAATTCAGGCATCGACACGGTGGGGGTCCTGACCCAGTACAAACCGATGGAGCTGAACGCATACATCGGGAGCGGCCAGCCATGGGACCTGGACAGGCTCAATGGCGGTGTCTTCATCCTGCCCCCCTATGTCAGTGAGAAAGCGGGGGAATGGTACAAGGGGACGGCCAATGCCATCTACCAGAACCAGACCTTCATCGGGCAGTACGACCCGGACCACGTGCTGATCCTTTCCGGCGACCATATCTACAAGATGGATTACAGCAGGATGCTGGCCTTTCACAAGGAGAAGGGGGCGGACTGCACCATCGCGGTCATCGATGTGCCCCTGGAGGAAGCCAGTCGGTTCGGCATCATGGAACTGGCACCGGACGATTCCATCACCGCATTCCAGGAGAAGCCCAGGGAACCCAAAAGCACCAAGGCGTCCATGGGCATCTATATCTTCAAATGGGATGTCCTGAGGCAATACCTTGAAAAGGACGAGAAGGACCCCGGGTCCTCCAATGATTTCGGAAAGGATGTCATCCCGGGCATGCTTCTTGATGGGCGTCGAATGTTCGGCTATAGCTACAACGGGTACTGGAAGGATGTTGGCACCATCGAGAGCCTCTGGCAGTCCAACATGGACATCCTGGATGAATCATCCTCCCTGAACCTCAGCGACAGCGACTGGAAAATCTATTCCCGCAATTTTGTCCTGCCTCCCCACTATATCGGCTACCATGGGAAAGTGCGTAATTCCATCGTGACGGAAGGCTGCACCATCGACGGGGAAGTCATATCATCCGTCATCTTCCGTTGTGTGGAAATCGAGGAGGGCGCCCTTGTACAGGACAGCGTCATCATGCCGGGCGCCTGGATCAAAAAAGGGGCCGTGGTGAAATCCTCCATCGTGGCGGAGGATGCTGTCATTGAAGAGAATGCAACGGTGGGATGCAATATGGGGCATTATGGGAAACACGGTCCCTGTGGCATCGCGGTAATCGGAAAAGGGGTCACGATAGGAAAAGGACAGATTGTCAAGCCGGATGAAATGATTGAACATGACCGGAAAAGTCCGTGAAAGGAGAGGAACATGAATGCATTGGGAGTCTTGTTTTCAAATATCCACGACGAGGACCTGGACGGACTGACAAACAACAGGTCCACGGCCTCTGTGCCTTACGGCGGAAGATACCGTCTCATTGACTTCACCCTGTCCAATCTTGTCAACGCGGATATTTTCAATATCGCCATCATCACAAAGACCAACTACCATTCTCTGATGGATCATATCGAATCGGGAAAAGCCTGGGACCTGAACAGGAAAAACGGAGGCCTTTCCATTTTCCCACCCTTCGCCACCAACACACAAAAAAGTGTATACAGGGGAAAACTGGAGGCGTTGATCGGATTGAAGAAATTCCTGGAAAACACAAAGGAGGATTTCGTGGTCTTAAGCGACTGCAACCTGGTCTGCGCCCTTAACATGAAGGATGTCCTGGCAAAACACCAGGAGATGGAAAACGATATCACAATGGTCTATCAAAACAGCAAAACGGTACGGGAACAGGACCTGGTCCTGCAGATAGACGGCAACAGCTTCGTAACCAGCGCCGCCGTTGCCATCAGGAAAGGTGATCGCCCCTGCCCGGTCAGCCTGGGGATATATGTGATGAAAAAAGAGCTGCTGATCCATATCATCGAGGATGCTTACGGACAGGGCCTCATCCATTTTGAAAGGGAGTACCTTCCCAAATACCTCAGCAGGATGAAAGTCTGGGCGTATGAGAGCCGAGGGTATACCGCCGTCATCAAATCCGTGGAAGACTACTACAGCGCCAGCATGGACCTGCTGGACAGGAACGTCAGGGAAGAGCTCTTTTACACGGAGAACATCTATACGAAGGTAAAGGACACGCCCCCTGCCAAGTACGGAACCCATGCAAGCGTCAGCAACTCCTTCATCGCGGACGGAACGGTGATTGACGGCACTGTGGAGAACAGCATCATATTCCGGGGTGTCCATATCGAAAAAGGGGCACATGTCCAAAACTCCATCGTGATGCAGGCATCCGTCATCCAGGAAAATGCCCGCCTTAATTATGTGATCACCGACAAGAATGTCATCATCACCCGGGGAAACACCCTGGCCGGGTTGGAGAATTATCCTTTGGTCATCATCAAGGACCGGGTGGTATGAGAAGCGACATGTAAAGGAGAAAAGCAGTATGAAAGTTCTGTTTGCGGCCAGTGAGGCCATGCCCTTCATCAAGTCGGGAGGGCTGGGGGATGTGGCCGGAGCGCTCCCCGGTGAACTGAAGAAACTTAAAATCGATGCCAGGCTGGTCATTCCCTTCTACAGCGGAATACCCGAATCCCTTCGGGAAGAGGCAACACTGATCAAGGAGTTCACCGTTCCCCTGGCCTGGAGACACCAGTACTGCGGGGTGTATCGGATTGTGATTGACGGCCTGACCTGCTATCTCATCGACAATGAATACTATTTCAAGAGGAAGGGCACCTACGGCCAGTACGACGACGGGGAACGATTCGCATATTTTTCCATGGCCTGCCTGGAAATGATCCGACACCTTGATTTTCTCCCTGACATCATCCACTGCAACGACTGGCACACCGGACTGATCCCGGTGTACCTGAGGATTTTTTATCAGGATGACCCAATGTATGCCGGGATCAAAACCATGTTCACCATCCACAATATCGAGTACCAGGGGATTTACGGAAGGGATACCCTGTATGATGTCTTTGGCATCCCTGAAAAGCATGCCCATCACCTGGAGTATAACCAGACATACAATGTCATGAAGGGAGCATTGCAGACATCTGATGCCATCACCACCGTCAGCAGGACATATGCGGAGGAGATCCTGCACCCCTTCTATGCCAACCGACTGGAGCACATCCTCAAGGAGAACGCCTGGAAAATCAAGGGCATCGTCAATGGCATCGACACAAGGACTTATGACCCGGCTACGGACAAGCACCTGTTCGCGCCATACGACAAGGAAAACCCGGCAGGGAAGGCAAAGAACAAGGCCGGCCTCCAAAAGCTCTTCTGCCTCCCGGAGACCCCGGACATCCCCTTGCTGGCCATGATCACAAGGCTCACGGGACACAAGGGCATCGACCTGGTGAACACCGTCGTGGAGCAAATCCTGAGCAACGACATCCAGATGGTCGTCCTGGGACAGGGGGAATGGCTATATGAGACACGGTTCAAGGATTTGGAAAAGAAGTATCCCACCAAGTTCAAAGCGGCCATCACCTTTTCCCCGGACCTGGCCTCGCAGATCTACGCGGGAGCGGACATGTTCCTCATGCCTTCCAGGAGCGAACCATGCGGATTGGCCCAGATGATCGCCATGCGTTACGGCACCGTCCCCATCGTCCGGGAAACCGGCGGATTGAAGGACACGGTTGCCCCATATAACCCAAAGACAAAAAAAGGGAACGGTTTTACCTTTTTTAGTTATGATGCATATGATATGATGGATGCTGTCAAAAGGGCCCTTGCCCTATATGAGGACAAAGAAAACTGGCAGGCCGTCATGCAGAACGCCTTTTCATCGGATTCCAGCTGGAAATCATCCGCCAAGGAATACAAGAAAGCATACACGGATCTGCTCAAGAAACAGGAGAGATGAATGAACAATGAAGAATTCTGCCGGGACATCAGGGGAAAGATACACGACAAGATGGCGAGGCATTTCGGAATTGACCCCGAGGAGGGAACCCTGACCCAGCTGTACATGGCCATCGCCCACGTGGTGGTGGACATCCTGGCCAACAAAAAACACGAGTTCGACGATGTCGCGGAAGACAAACAAGCCAAGCAGGTATACTATATGAGCGCGGAGTTCCTGGTGGGACGCTCCCTGAAGAACCATCTCTACAACCTGGGGATGGAAGAATGTTTTGATGAAATCCTGCAGGAATACGGCTACCGGATCGATCAGGCCTATGAACTGGAACCTGATGCCGGTCTGGGCAACGGCGGCCTCGGAAGGCTGGCCGCCTGCTATATGGACGGCATCACCAGCCAGGGTTACGGTGGGTATGGCTTCTCCATCCGTTATGAGTTCGGCATCTTCAAGCAAAAGATCGTGGATGGATGGCAGATGGAGTTCCCGGACGACTGGCTGGAGAACGGCCACGTCTGGCTGACCCCGAAAATGGATGAGACCGTGGAGGTGCATTTCGACGGGAACATCACGGAGGAATGGACATCTGAAGGCCTGGTCATCCGACACAACGACTATATCACGGTACTGGCTGTCCCCTATGACATGCCGGTGTCCGGTTACCGTTCGAAAGCCGTGTCCAACCTGCGCCTCTGGAGCGCGAAATCACCAAAGGCCATCGACATGGAGATGTTCTCCAGAGGGGAATATGTGAAAGCCATGGAGCAGAACGCCATGGCAGAATCCATCTCCAAGATCCTTTATCCCGCGGACAACCATTATGAAGGCAAATCCCTGCGGTTGAAGCAACAGTACTTTTTCGTCTGTGCATCCATCCAGAGCATTCTCCACAGGCATATGGAACAATACGGGACGCTGGACAACCTGCATGAGAAAGTGGCCATCCACATCAATGACACCCATCCGGCCCTGTGCATCCCCGAGCTGATGAGGATCCTGGTGGACGAGCACATGTACTCCTGGGACAAAGCATGGGAAATCACCACCCGGACCATGGCATACACCAACCACACGGTCATGACCGAGGGGTTGGAGACATGGCCCATAGAGCTGTTTTCCACAAGGCTCCCCAGGATATTCATGATCGTCAAGGAGATCAACGAGAGGTTTTGCGACTCCGTATGGAGGCACTTCCCGGGTGAGTGGGAAAGAATCGCAAGGATGGCAATCGTTTCCCACCATGAGGTGCGGATGTCCAACCTGTGTGTTGCAACCTGCCATGCGGTCAACGGGGTATCCGCGCTGCACAGCGAGATCATCAAGGACAAGGTCTTCAATGACTTTTACCACATCATGCCGGATAAGTTTACGAATGTCACCAACGGCATCGCCCACAGGCGCTGGCTGTGCCAGTCCAACCCGTTGCTCACGGACCTGGTCCGGGAACTGGTGGGGGAAGGGTTTGAGACCCGGCCGGAAATACTCCGTGACCTGAAAAAACATGCGGATGACCGGGGCGTGTTGGATCGTCTCGCCCAGATCAAACTGGAAAACAAGAAAAGACTGGCTGGATACATTGAAGAGGCGAACGGAATCCGGGTGGATCCCACATCCCTGTTCGATGTCCAGGTGAAGAGGCTGCATGAATACAAAAGACAGCTCCTCAATGTCATGCACATCCTTCATTTATATCATGAGATCAAGGAAAACCGGTACGACGGGTTCCATCCCCGCACCTTCATCTTCGGTGCAAAGGCCTCTCCGGGGTATTATGCGGCCAAGGAAGTCATCCGCCTCATCAGCGAGGTGGCGCTTATGGTCAATCGGGATCCTGTCGCCAGGGAACTGCTGAAGGTCGTGTTCATCGAGGATTACAAGGTGAGCCTGGCGGAGATCATCATGCCCGCTGCGGAAATCAGTGAACAGATCTCCCTGGCCGGCAAGGAAGCCTCCGGAACGGGCAATATGAAGCTCATGCTCAACGGAGCATTGACAGTAGGCACACTGGATGGCGCCAACATCGAGATTCTGGAAGCGGTGGGGGAGGAGAACATCTTCATTTTCGGCATGAAAATGGAGGAAGTGGAAGAGCTCTGGAGAAAAGGCTATGTCCCCATGTCCTTTTACAAAAAAGACCCCCATCTCAGGGCGGTGGTGGACATGATGAAAAACGGGGTCAACAACATCAGTTTTCGTGATCTCGTGAATGGCCTGCTCATCGGGGGAACCATCCCCGCGGATCCGTACATGAACCTTGCGGATTTTGCAAGTTACCGGAATATCCAGAAAATCGCAGGCAGTACCTATGCCAGTCCATTGGACTGGAACAAAAAATCCCTGTGCAATATAGCGGAGGCGGGTATTTTCGCCGCGGATCGCTCCATCCGGGAATATGCCGAAAACATCTGGGACATCAAGCCCATCGTATAGGGCGGGAGGGAACATCATCGGGCCCATGGTTTTATTTGATCCAAAGAATGAAAAACACAAGACACCCTTTGGCGGATGCAGTATCGGGGAGAGGGTGGTTTTTCATTTCCATGTAAAAAAAGCGTTTTGCGCCCGGGAGGTGCACCTGGTGGTACGGCAGGACGGGAAAACCGACCAGAGAAAGATCATGATGCAGCACACCGGGACACAAGGCCAATACGAGGTCCATGCCGGTGTATTCATTCCTGAGAAACCTGGTTTGTATTTCTACCGTTTCGAGATCCTCAGGGGCGAGGCCTTCC
Source organism: Clostridia bacterium (assembly GCA_046484975.1). Taxonomy (GTDB): domain Bacteria; phylum Bacillota; class Clostridia; order DUPQ01; family DUPQ01; genus JAWOHX01. The sequence goes on along the minus strand of JAWOHX010000062.1, from coordinate 13,436 downwards.
ATTTCTGCGGAAAAAGCATGAGCAATGGCATGGCAGCCATCGGGGATTGGCTTCCTGAGTGGCAGCTGACGGCATACCAAAGTGATTTCACCACCCCGGACTGGTTCGGTCAGGGAGTGGTTTACCAGATTTTCACGGACCGCTTCTTCGGGAGCGGGGCACCTCCGGGAGAGGATGTCCTGCGCGGCAGGGTTCTCCGTGAGGACTGGGGAGGCATCCCCCATTATGAGAGGGATGCCTCCGGGGATATGGCAACCGATGATTTCTTCGGCGGAAACCTGAAGGGAATCCAGGAGAAACTGGACCATCTGGTCTCCCTGGGGGTGACCTGCATTTACCTCAATCCGATCTTTGAAGCATATACAAACCATAAATACGACACGGCGGACTATCTGTCCATCGACCCCATGTTCGGGGACAAGGATATTTTCCGGGAGTTGTGCACGCAGGCTCGAAGGAAGGGGATCAGGATCATCCTCGACGGGGTGTTCTCCCATACCGGCAGCGACAGCATCTATTTCAACAAGAAGGGTACCTACGGGGAGGGCGGGGCCTTCCAGAGCAAGGATTCCCCATATTATGAGTGGTACAATTTCACGGAATGGCCCCATGCCTACGAGAGCTGGTGGGGGGTGAGCATCCTTCCTGCCGTGAGGGAGCATACACCCTCCTTCCTGCGGTTCATCACCGGCGAGGACGGGGTTCTCCGGCACTGGATGAAAAACGGCGCATCCGGCTGGCGGCTTGATGTGGCGGATGAACTGCCGGATGTGTTCCTGGATCATCTGCGCACAGCGGTGAAAACGGAGGATGGGGACGGTGTCATCATCGGGGAGGTCTGGGAAGACGCATCCAACAAGGAGAGCTATGGGAAACGGCGCAGATACCTGCTGGGATCCCAGCTGGATTCTGTGATGAACTATCCCTTCCGTGAAGCAATCATTGGTTTCGTGCAGTCCGGGGATGCATCCTTGTTCGGGAAAAGAATCATGGATGTGCTGGAGCATTATCCGAAACCCGCTGTCAAGTGCCTGATGAACATCATCGGTACCCACGACACGGTACGGATCCTCACTGCCCTGTCCCCGGTGAACCAGGCCGGGATGGATATCCGGGAGCAGGCGAAGCACCGGATGGATGGCGATGCTCTCACGCAGGCCATACAATCCATGAAACTGGCATCCGCACTGCAGTTCACCCTGCCAGGCGTGCCTTGCCTGTACTATGGGGACGAAGCCGGCATGCAGGGATACGGGGATCCCCTCAACCGGGGTTGCTACCCTTGGGGAAAAGAGAACAAAGAGCTGTTGGAATGGTACAGGAGACTGGGATGGATCCGGAAGGAGCATCCTGGGGATTTTTCAGAGAGCATGACCGTGCATCATGCCGAAAAGGGCCTTATACTCTATTCCAGGGGAGCGAAATTCACCGTCGCCGTGAATGCGGGCCACAAGCCTGAGATGATTGTGCTTGCCCCGGGGAAGCATGTGGACCTCATGACGGGGCAGCCTGTGGAAAACGGGCAGATCCTGGAAGGCCGGAGCTGTTTGCTGATGAAGGCAGGAATCTGACCTCTTTGATGACAGTTGTTTGGTGTATGCAACGGCAGGGGCGCGCATGGTCCGGCCGGTGGAGTTGCGCAGGCATTGTCCATGAAATGGGAAAATGGCAATGGATGACGGAAAGACCATCCCGGGAGGGAAAGGAAAAGAATGAGCATCCTTCAGGTTGAAAACATAAGCCATGTCTTCGGGGGAAGAAGAATATTGGAAAACGTCACCTTCCGCCTGCTCCAGGGAGAGCATGTGGGGCTGGTTGGCGCAAACGGGGAGGGGAAATCCACCTTCCTGGATATCATCACAGGCAACCTGGTGCCGGATGAAGGGAAGGTGGAGTGGTGCAAGCGCTTCACCACCGGGGTCCTGGACCAGCATGTCCGCCTGGATAACAAAAAAACCATCCGGGACATCCTCCGGGGGGCTTTTTCTCACATGTTCGAGCTGGAGGAGGAAATGCTTGCCCTGTACGAACGCATGGCGGATCTTTCCATCGAGGAGAACGGGGAGATCATGGAGGATGTGGGCGAAATCCAGCACATGCTGGAGCACAATGGCTTTTACACCATCGACGCAAGGATTGAGGAAGTGGCTTACGGACTGGGTCTGCGGGAAATCGGTCTGGACCGGCTGGTGGGGGAGCTCAGCGGCGGACAGCGGAGCAAGGTGCTGCTCACCAAGCTGCTGCTGGAGAATCCCATGATCCTCATCCTGGACGAACCAACCAATTTTCTTGATCCCGACCATATCCGGTGGTTGAGGCAATTCCTCCAGGAATACGAGCACAGCTTCATCCTGGTGTCCCATGACACCGGTTTCCTCGATGAGGTGGTGAACGTGGTCTACCATGTGGAGAACGCCACCATCACCCGGTACACAGGAAACTACCACCAGTTCCAGCAGATGCACCAGCTCAAGAAGCAACAGCACCTGCAGGCATATGAGAAACAGCAAAAGGAGATCGACCGGCTGGAGGATTTCATCGCACGGAACAAGGCCAGGGCGGCCACGGCCACCCTGGCAAGGAGCAGGCAGAAGAAACTGGACAAGATGGACAAGGTGGAGAAAACCAGGGACAAGACAAAGCCCGTTTTCCGGTTCACGGAGGCAAGGACTCCCGGGAAAATCATTTTCCAGGCGAAGCATCTTGTCATCGGATACGGGGAGCCCCTGACCAGGCCTTTGGACATCCTGCTGGAAAGAGGGCAGAAAGTCGCCATCAAAGGGGTGAACGGACTGGGGAAATCCACATTGCTCAAGACCATCCTGGGCATCCAGCAGCCGGTATCCGGCATGGTGGAGCTGGATCCCTTCCTCCATCCAGGCTACTTTGAACAGGAAGCGGGAAGATACAATACCAACACGGCCATGGAAGAGGTGTGGAGCGAATTCCCCGGCCTGACCAACGGGGAGGTGCGTTCGGCCTTGGCAAGGTGCGGACTGGATTACGAGAACATCACCAACCAGATGATGGTGTTGAGCGGCGGGGAGAATGCCAAGGTCAGACTGTGCAAGCTGATGCTAAAGCCCGTGAACTGGCTGGTCCTGGACGAACCCACCAACCACCTGGATGCGGATGCCAAAGAAGAGCTGAAAAGAGCCCTGAAGGACTTCAAAGGCACAATCATCCTGGTCAGCCACGACCCGGCCTTCTATGAGGGTTGGATCACCGACCTGTGGAACGTGGAGGACTGGACAACGAAGGTTGTCTGATATAAAAAACACCGCTGTTATGTCCGTGGTTGTTGTATAATGGAATGGAAAAGACAAGGAGAGATAAGCCCATGAACATCCTCGTGGACGCGGACGCATGTCCCGTTAAAGATATCGTTCTCCGGGTCGCCCGGGAGAAAAAAATCCCGGTTGTCATGTTCGCCGACACCAGCCATGTGATCCATGACGGCTATTCGGAAACCGTTACCGTGGACAAGGCGAAAGACGCCGTGGACATCGCCCTGGCCAACAGGGCGGTACGGGGGGATGTGGTGGTGACCCAGGATTACGGGGTGGCAGCCATGGCCATCGCCAAAGGCGCAAAGGCCCTGAACCAGAACGGGCTGGTCTTCACTGATGAAAACATCGACGGCCTGCTGTTTGAACGACATCTGTCCCTGAGGATGCGCAAGGCGGGCTTGAGAACGGCAGGCCCGGGAAAGAGAAAAACCGGGGACAATGCCTGTTTCGAAGTTGCCCTGAGGAAACTGACGGCCCAAAATCCGGAATAACCAATCCAGCTGTATACCGAGAGGAGGAGCATTTTTGAAAAAGTTACTGTCCCTTTGCATCATATTCGCCATGGTATTGGCCATATCTTCCGGATGCGCCCTGGTGAACGAGCCATTGCCTTCTTTCACGGCAACACCCCCGCCCTCGGAAGCACCCGCGTCGCAGGAACCAGAAGACCCCGAGCCTCAACCGGAACCTGAACCGGAACCTGAGCCGGAACCTGAGCCGGAACCCACACCCACACCCACACCTGATATTGAATATGAGGATGAGAAGATCTATGCCAATGAATACAGGCTGTCGCTTTATGAAACCCCGGCCCGGGACGCCCGGGTGGTGACCTCTGTGAACAGGGGAACCGGCCTGACGGTCCTGGAAACCACCGGGCAATGGACGAAGGTCACGGTGGATATCGGGTCTGAAATCGCATCCGGCTGGGTGGAGACGGGACATACCATCCAGGACAGGAGGGACCTGCTCCGGGACGACCTGAAGGTCCTGGACTATTCCCCCCGGGAAAAAGCCGGGGAATACCAGGATAATCCGAGGGTGGAGGCCCGGGGGATATTCCTCACTGCCGGCTCCGCTGTCGGAGACAAGCTGGACTACCTGATTTCCATGGCACTGGAGACGGGAATCAATGCCTTTGTCATCGACGTCAAGGATGATCTTGGGGACATGCTGTTCTATTCCAGCGCCGCAGAGAAATATGTGCCGGAGGCCAACCTCCATTACAAGTACCGGGATGTGGCTCCACTGATGAAGAAACTGAAGGACAACGGCATCTATGCCATTGCCAGGATCGTATGCTTCAAGGATCCCAATTATGTCAAACTCTACCCGGAAAGGGCCCTCTACAACATGGAGAAGGACAGGTTCCACCATGAGGGGGACGGACTGGTGTGGGGAAGCCCGTACGACAGGCAGATGTGGGACTACATCCTGGAGGTTGCACTGGAAGCCGCAGAGGCCGGTTTCAATGAGATACAGTTCGATTATGTACGGTTCCCTGTGCTTTCCCAAGGAGGAGAGGACGTGGTGGATTTCAAGAACACACTGGGTGAGACCCGTCCCGATGCCATACAGAAGTTCCTCAGGACCGCTTACGGAGTCCTGTCCGAAGCCCAGACGTATGTGTCCGCGGATGTATACGGCCTGGTGGGCACGGTGTCGGATGACATGGGAATCGGCCAGTATTGGGAGAGTGTCAGCAACGAAGTGGACTATATCTCCCCCATGAAGTACCCCAGTCATTACGCCAACAACACCTACGGCCTTTCCGTGCCGGATGCCTTTCCCTATGAGACCATCTACCATTCCACGAGGGATTCCATCCTGCGGAACAACAACATCGCCACCCCCGCAGCCATCCGGCCCTGGATACAGGATTTCACCGCCACCTGGGTGAAGGGGTACATTCCTTACCGGGAAGCGGAGGTCCGGGCCCAGATACAGGCACTGAAGGACCTGGGCATCAACGAGTACATGCTGTGGAATGCCAGGAATGTCTACACCTGGGGGGCAGTGGGAGAATAAGGCGTGTTTCAACCCTGGCACATCCGGGTATTCAATGATTGAAAATCAAGGAAAGCGGGGGCAATTTCTTATGGGGATACGTGAAATCGACGGACACAGCCTGTATCATTTCATCATATCCGGCGCAAGCAACCTGATTTACAATGAACACATGCTCAACAGCATCAATGTTTTCCCCGTTGCCGATGGGGACACAGGCACCAATCTGGCATTGACCATGCGGACCATCATCAACCAGTCGGAAAAGGATGAAAAGGTGTTTCACACCATGGCGTCCATTTCCAAAGTGGCCCTGGAAAACGCCTACGGCAATTCAGGGATCATCTTCGCCCAGTATTTCAACGGGTTTTCCATCGAGACGGGGGAAAGGCACAAGTTGAGCATCCGGGAATTCGCGGAGATCGCCGAGAAGGCCTCCCGATATGCCTATGAAGCGGTTGCTAACCCCAAGGAAGGGACCATCCTGACCATCATGCGGGAATGGGCCCATGACCTGAGGGACAACCTTCATATCGCAGACTTTGAACGGCTCTTCGAGCATTCCGTGGAATGGTCCAAAGCCAAGGTGGACCAGACCAAGACCATGTTGAAAGTGCTGATCAGGAACAATGTGGTGGATGCCGGAGCCAAGGGCTTTCTCCTGTTCCTGGAAGGCATCCTGGAGTTCATCAAGCACGGAAGGGTGCATGCCTCGGAAGGATTGAAGGCGGAGATCCAGGAAAGCCATGTCCATCTCATCGACGTCCCCGAGGTCACAAAGAACACCTATTGCACCCAATTCAGCGTAAAGACAGAAAAAGACGCAGAGCATTTGAAGCGTCAGGTCTCAGGACTCGGGGATTCCCTGGTTCTTTCAAAGTCAGAGGGAGTCATGCGGATTCATGTGCATACGGACCATCCGGAAAAAGTCATGGACCTGTTTGACGGGGAGGATGAGGTCCTCTCCCAAAGGGTGGAGGACATGGTCATCCAGAACGGCATCCTTCACCACAGGAAGCACGGCATTGCCGTCGTGACGGACTCCATTGCGGACATCCCCATGGACTTTATCAGGAAAGAACAGATCACCGTGATTCCCGTGAATCTCATCTGCGATTCCAGGGTATACCTGGACAAACTGACCATGACCTCCGGGATCTTTTATGACAGGCTGGATTCGTTCCGGATGAATCCCACCACCGCCCAGCCTACGGTGGCTTCTTTCGAAAAGGCCTATGCCAACCTGTTGGAGCATTTCGATTCTGTCATCGGCATCTTCGTGTCAGGCAAGATGAGCGGGATCCACGGCAACGCCACGAAAGCAGCGGCATCCATGGACAAACGCAAGAAAATCTCCGTCATCGATTCCGGCCTCAACTCGGCGGCACAGGGGCTCCTGGTCACCGAGGCGGTGGAACTCATCGGAAAGGGCCTCTCCCACGAGGAAATCGTGGACGCCCTGGAAAAAATCAAAAAGGACATCCACATCTATGTCGGTGTTGACGACTTAAGATCCATGATCCGGGGTGGCCGCATATCCAGGACAACCGGTTTCATTCTACGGAGAATCAACCTAAAACCCGTGATTTCCATCGATGAGGAGGGAAAAGGAATCATCTACAAAAAGACCTTGTCCCGGAAACAGGCATTGAAGGGCATCCTGGAGAAAGTGAAAAGCGACCTGGCGGAGACAGGTATCCGCAAATATGGGCTGGTCTACTCCGATTCGCCTGGCCTGGTGGAAGACATCCGAAGGAAAATGCTCGGGCTGACAGGCATGGAGCCTGCATTTGTCGAATCCATTTCCCCGGTTGTGGGATTGAACGCGGGAAAAGGGTCCTATGCCGTGGCATACATCAAAGGAAGGTAAGGGGCAGATGACTGATATTTTGATCATCATCGGCATATATTTCAGCGTATGGTTCCTCTTGTCCGTCGTCCTGAAGAACAGTGCGATTGTGGACATCGGATGGGGGCCCGGGTTTGTCCTGGTCACCTGGATCCTGCTTTTAAAGGATCCATCCCTTCCGGGTTGGATAACGACAGTTCTGGTGAGCCTCTGGGGCCTTCGATTGGCCATTCACATCTTTCGGAGAAACTATAAAAAACCCGAGGACTTCCGGTATGCGAATTTTCGAAAAGCCTGGGGAAAGACATTCTACATCCGGGCATATTTCCAGCTGTTCCTTTTCCAGGGGGTGTTGATGTTTCTCATCTCCCTGCCCATTGTTGCCATCCATGGATCCGGAACGGTCCGGGTGGTATGGCTGATGGTCCTTGGCATGCTGGTATGGATCATCGGATTCACACTGGAAGCCGTCGGTGACCGCCAGCTGAAAGTCTTCATCAGGAATCCTTTGAACAAGGGAAAACTCATCGATAGGGGCTTATGGAAATACACCCGCCATCCCAACTATTTCGGGGAAGCCCTCCTCTGGTGGGGGATATTCCTCATCGCCCTGGCGGCAGGTGCGCCCTGGTGGGCCATCATCGGACCCCTGACCATCACCATCCTGGTGCGGTTTGTCTCCGGGGTGCCCATGCTGGAAAAAGGGCTGGCGAAGTATGAGGGCTTCGAGGAATACAAAAGGAAAACCAGCATTTTCATTCCCTGGTTCCCGAAGAAGGGACGCTGACATGAGAAAGCCCGCCTTCATCATCGCACAGGGCTTGGCCCTGGCTGGTTTCCTGGGGTTTGCGGCGCTGGTCGCATATGGTTTGATTGCCGCGGACATCAGCGCCGAGGGAAGCCTGATGCTTGGCGTGTTCTGGGGGAAATTCACCTTCGTGGACATCTATGCGGCTTTCATTGTCTTTTACCTGTGGGTCTTCTACAAGGAGACCTCCTGGTGGGGGAGAATCCTGTGGTTCGTGCTGATCATGGGAGGAGGCAGCCTGTCCATCTGCCTCTACCTTTTTATTGCTTTGCGAAAAAGCCGGGGGGACATGAATCAACTATTGACGGGGAGGAATTGAGCCATGGTGAACATGATACTGAGATACCTGATATTGCTGGGTGCTTTCCTGGCCATTGACATGGTCTGGCTGGGGTTCGTTGCCAAAAATTTCTACAGGCAGCAACTGGGGTTCCTGATGAAAAAGAATGTGAACTGGGTGGCGGCCATTCTTTTTTACCTGCTGTTCATCCTGGGGCTGCTGGTATTCGTGGTCAACAGGGCTGTGGCGGACAACAGCATATGGGCTGCAGTGCTCTATGGTGCCCTTTTCGGCCTGGTGACCTATTCCACCTATGACCTGACCAACCTGTCCACCATCAGGGACTGGCCTTTGAAAATCACCGTGGTGGACCTAGTTTGGGGGACGACCCTGTCCTCCCTGACCTCGCTGGCGGGATTTCTCATCATCGGGGCACTTTCCCTGTGAGAGAAAGCCCCGGACATTGATCCCAATCATCCGGAGGATGATGTGATGGACAAGACAACCGGCACATTGATCCGGGAAATGACTCTGGAGGAAAAGGCTTCCCTTTGCTCAGGCCTCAATTTCTGGTGCCTGAAGGGGATCCCCCGGTTGGGGATCCCTTCCATTCGCATGTCCGACGGCCCCCACGGATTGCGGAAGCAGAAAAAAGAGATGGAAGCCCGCATCAGCATGGATGCCAGCCACCCCGCCACCTGTTTCCCCACCGCAAGCGCCATGGCAAGTTCCTGGGACCTTGGCCTGGTGGAGGAGGTGGGCAGGGCATTGGCGGTGGAATGCCTGGAAGAGGGCGTGTCCATACTGCTCGGTCCCGGGGCCAACATCAAGCGATCCCCCCTGTGTGGAAGGAATTTTGAATATTTCTCGGAAGACCCCTTCTTCACAGGGGAAATGGCAGCGGCCTTCATCAAAGGGGTGCAGAGCATGGGGATCGGTGCCTCACTCAAGCATTTCGCCGTGAACAACCAGGAGCATCTGCGCATGACCATCGATGCGGTGGTGGATGAACGGGCCCTCCGTGAGATTTACCTGGCTGGCTTCGAGAAGGCTGTGAAAACCTCCTCACCCTGGACGGTGATGTGCGCCTACAACAAGCTTGACGGCATCCACTGCAGCGAGAACAGGCGATTGCTCACGGAGATCCTGCGGGAGGAATGGCATTTCAAAGGGGTGGTGGTCACCGACTGGGGAGCCGCCAACGACCGGGTGGAAGGACTCAAGGCAGGTCAGGACCTGGAAATGCCCGGCAACTGCGGAATCAACGACAGGAGACTGGTGGAGGCTGTCAATGACGGCACCCTTGGCATGGATACATTGGACAGGAGCGCGAAGGATTTGCTGGACATGATTCAGAAGGCAGCAACCGCGGGCAAGGAATGGGTGGGAAAGGATGCCTCTGACCATCATTGGCTGGCCAGAAAGGCGGCAGGCCAATCCATCGTGTTATTGAAGAATGAGTGCAGGATCCTGCCACTGAAGGAGACGGATCCTGTGGCTGTCATCGGGGAATTCGCCAGGAAACCCCGATACCAGGGCCATGGGTCTTCCCTGATCAATCCAAAGAACCTGAAGGATGCCCTGGGCGAGTGGGAAAACCTGGGCATTCCCTTCACCTACAGCCAGGGATATCACAGGAAGAGCGACCGCACGGATCCCGCCCTCCTTGCCCAGGCTGTGGCCCAGGCGAAAAAAGCCCGCGTGGTGGTGGTGTTTGCCGGCCTTCCCGAGGTCTATGAGTCTGAAGGGTTCGACAGGACCCATCTGGACATGCCGGCCAGCCACAACGAGCTCATCGCCGAGGTCGCAAAGGTCAACGAAAACCTCATCGTGGTCCTGCAGAACGGATCCCCTGTCGCCATGCCATGGATCAATGACGTGAAGGCCGTGGTGGAATGCTACCTCGGAGGCCAGGCGGGAGGACAGGCCGTGGTGGATGTGATCTATGGAAAGGTGAACCCTTCTGGAAAGCTGGCAGAGACCTTCCCGGTGGCACTGTCCGACCATCCCGTGCACCAATGGTTCCCGGGAGGACAAAGAACGGTGGAATACCGGGAAAGCATCTATGTGGGTTACCGGTATTATGACAAGGCCGGAAAGGATGTCCTGTTCCCCTTCGGCCACGGGTTGAGCTATACAACGTTTGAATACATCGGGATGAAAGTCACCCCGGAGGATGATTCCTCCGGAAAGGAATGGAAAGTCAGCCTGACGGTTCGGAACAACGGAGGAGTCCAAGGGGGAGAGGTTGTCCAGGTATATGTCCGGGACAGAGTATCCACCCTGTTCCGCCCGGACAAGGAACTCAAAGCCTTCGGCAAGGTATTCCTGGAGCCCGGGGAGGAGAAACACCTGGAATTCCACCTGGATGAACGATCCTTTTCCTTTTATGACGTGGAGCTGAAGGACTGGAGGATCGAGGACGGGGACTTCGACATCCTGGCCGGGTCCTCCAGCAGGGACATCCGGTTGTCCGCCACGATCAATGTTGAATCCGGCCGGTTCCTTCCTGATCTAAGGAAAGATGCCGGCACATATGACAATCCGGGGGAGGAAGGCTTCGGAAGCTCCGACGAGGAGTTTGCAATGCTCCTGGGCAGGATGCCGCCCCCGCAGGAACACCATCCACATGCAAGGTACCACTTCAATTCAACCATCGGAGAGATCAAAAGGACTCTGGCAGGTGGGATTCTCTACCATTTCCTCGTCCGAAAGGTGTATCAATCCTTCTCCGACGGAAAAAAGGACGAGGTATTGTCGAAGATGAGCCGGCACATGATCCATGACATGCCGCTTCGGGGACTCGTCATGCTCAGCCAGGGGCGGTTCACGGAGAAAACGGCCAGGATCATCCTGTTTATCATCAACCTGAGGTTTTTGTGTGCCAACGCTTTGTTCCCCGGGAAAAGAGCAGGCTGAAAACCGCGTTGATGCTTGATGCCGGCAGCAGGATCACAGTACACTGTTCCTGACCTCCGGGCCTTGGTGCAAGGGGTCTTTCCTGTGGTATAATGATAGGGAAAAAACAGCCAAGGAGAGAACAATGCTTGCCGATATCCATAAAGACAGACTGTCAGCCATCCTGCTTCCTCCCGAGGGATTCGTGCCCTATCCACCCATCGATGACAGAAAAAAATGGGAAGCCCTGGAGGAGGAGCAACGGTCGCTGCTCATCACCGGGGGAGAGGAGTGCCTGGGGTTTGAATGGCCTTCCCTCTCCCTGACCGCATATATGGATGCCAGCATCAGGAATGAACGCAACAGCGCATGTCTGAGGATGGAGGAAAAACGCAAGGTCCTTGGCGCCCTTGTGGTGGCTGAGTGTGTGCAGGACGAAGGAAGGTATCTGGATGCCATCCAAAACGGCATATGGAGCATATGCGAGGAATCGTCCTGGATCCATCCCGCCAACACCTACATGCAGCATTCCTGGCCGGATAAGCTCTGCGACACCAAAGACCCCGTGGTGGACCTTTTCTCGGGGCATACCGCAGGCCTGCTGGCCTGGACCCATGCCCTGTTGAAAAAAAGGCTGGACTCTGTCAGCGTCAATATCAGCAAACGAATCCGTACCGAGGTCAAAACCCGCATCCTGGTCCCTTTCCTCGAAAGCGATGAGTTCTGGTGGATGGGATTCCGCAGGGAAATGAACCCAAGGATGAACATGGTGCATCCCATCAACAACTGGAATCCCTGGTGCAACCTGCATTGCCTTATCTGTCTGCTCATCCTGGAGGATGACTGGAGGAAACGCCATGCCGGTGTCCTCAAGGTGATGAAAAGTCTGGATATCTACCTGGATAATCTTCCCGATGACGGGGGGTGCGATGAGGGACCGGGATACTGGACCATGGCCACCGGGGCTGTCCTGGAGATCCTCGACCTCCTGTATATTGCGACGGATGGGGAAATCGACTTGTTCGCCCATCCGAAGATACGGAGCATGGCCTCATACATCTACAAAGCCTATGTGGGAAAAGGCCGCTTCATCAATTATGCCGACGCCAGAAGCAGGATGGAAATCACCAGTGACATCGTGATGCGCTACGGGAAAAAACTGAAAGACCCCATGATGTATTCCATGGGGGTGGATCTGGTGAAGGAGGGATATTTCGAGAAGGTGCTCCGGACGGATGGCCTCACCCGAAAACTTGCCATGCTCTTCGGATACGCCAACGAGGAATTTGAAAAAACAGCGGACTACCATCCCCGGGATGTCTGGTGGCCGGCCATCCAGGTGATGGCAGCCCGGGAGAGGCAGGGCTCGGAAGAAGGCTTCCACCTTTCCGCCAAGGCGGGACACAACGGGGAGAGCCACAACCACAACGACGTGGGCCAGTTCATTGTCCATCTGGACGCAGTGCCCCTGCTGTTGGACCCCGGGGTGGGGACTTATGTCGGGGATACCTTCAGCGAGAAAAGATACAACCTGTGGACCATGCAGTCCGCCTATCACAACCTTCCCCTGCTAAACGGGCATATGCAGGTTCCCGGCAGGACCCATAAAGCTGAGGATGTCCGTTACCGGGCGGATGACAGCGGTGCCTGGATGAGGATGGAAATCGCCGGGGCTTACCCGGAAGAGGCGGGCATTGCATCCTGGATAAGGACGGTATCCTTGGAAAGGACACAGAATGCCAGCGTCATCCTTCGCGAGGATTTCACATTCCGGCATGCATCCCCGGAAGTCACCCTGCATCTGATGGCATACAAGGAACCCCGTGACCACAAGGAAGGATTGATCCTGTTGGGCGAGACGGCCTGCCTGGAGTATGAGCGGGAACGTTTTGATGTTTTGATCGAGGCTGTTCCCGTGGACGACCCCTTGTTGAGGCAGAGCTGGAACGAACGGGTGTACAGGATGATTTTCAGGATGAGAAATCCGGAGAAACGGGATGGGTATACCATGAAGATATTTAGAATGAAGGCAGGTGTGTGATGAATGTGAAAATCCTGTCACATCGCTGGGACTGGCCCGGGAAAAGTCGCGATGGAATACGGGGGGCGGGAATCACCCTCCAGGTCAATGGTGCTCCAGTGGACCTTCTGGAAGACGCTACAGATTATTCCGGGGAGACCACAATGGTGGAGACCCGGCGGATGGGCTTGCTGCTGCAGACGTTTTTTGAAGTCCGGGATGGTGCCCTGCACCTCCATGTGAAGATCAGCAACACAGGGGATTCCCCGGTCGCTCTCGGACGG
>JAWOHX010000141.1:0-11108 GCA_046484975.1 Clostridia bacterium | reverse complement strand
GGCTTGACCAAAGAGAAGTGTAGCGGTTCAAAGATGAGACAACTTCGGACATTATATGATTTTGAGAGTATATCCGGTGGTTATGACAGGAAGGGCACACCCGTACCCATCCCGAACACGGCAGTTAAGCTTCCTGGTGCCGAAGATACTTGGATGGTAACGTCCTGGGAAAATAGGTCGCTGCCGGATTTATATGAAAGACCCTGCGGAAAACGCAGGGTTTTTTATTGCCTGTGACAGGCATATTGATTATACTGTATGCATATGGAGGTGAAGGGTTTGAAAAACAGGACAAGGATGCTGGACACCTTGAATTTCAGGAAACCGGCGGACCGCTTGCCCATGATGGAATGGGCCGGCTGGTGGGACAAGACCATTGAACGCTGGCGGGGGGAAGGACTTCCCATGGAGCTGTCCGGGGATGAAATCCACGGGCATCTCGGGCTGGATGCCCACAGGCAGTTTTGGATCGGTCCGAAATCAAGGGAGGCCCGGGAAGCACTTTCCAAAGGATATGCCAGGGACATGGCCGCATACATTCAATTGAAGCCCCTTTTATATCCGGAAGATGCGGTTTCGTCCAGAAAGGACACACTTTTGTCCCTGCAGGAAGCCCATGAACAAAACGATCTGGTGGTATGGCTCACCCTGGAGGGCTTTTTCTGGTTTCCCAGGACCCTGTTCGGCATTGAGGACCATCTCTATGCCTTTTATGACGAACCCGAACTCATGCACAGGATGAACAAGGACCTGCTGGCCTACAACATCCGGGTGGTGGAGGAATTCTGCCAGATCATCAAGCCGGAGTTCATGACCTTCGCGGAGGACATGTCCTACAATCTGGGTCCCATGCTCTCCTATGACATGTTCAGGGAATTCCTCCTGCCATATTACAAGGAAATCATCCCCGTCCTTAAAAAACATGGGATCATCCCCATCGTGGATACCGACGGCCAGCTGGAACCCATGATCCCCTGGCTCATGGAAGCCGGTATCGAGGGCGCCTTGCCACTGGAAAGACAGGCCGGGGTGGATGTCAACAGAATACGCAGGGAGTATCCCTCCTTCAAAATCATCGGAGCATATGACAAGATGGTGATGAACAAAGGGGAAAGTGCCATGCGGGAGGAATTCGAGCGGATCCTGCCCGTCATGAAAAGCGGGGGGTTTATCCCTTCCTGCGACCATCAGACTCCGCCGGGCGTTTCCTTGGAGGATTACAGGCTGTACCTTGTACTGCTGGAGGAATACTGCAGGAAGGCAGTGAAATAGAGGAGGATCCCATGAAAAAAAGAGCATTGGTTGTCTGGGGAGGATGGATGGGGCATGAGCCCGACAAGGTTGCAGATATATTCAAGGACATTCTTCTGGAACAAGGATTTGAGACGGAAGTATCTGATACCTTGGATTCCCTGGATGATTTTGAGAAAGTGAACGCCCTGCATCTGCTGGTGCCCGTTTGGACCATGGGGGAAATCACCGGCAGCCAGATGGAAAACATCTCCCGGGCCGTGGCCAACGGGACAGGGATCGCAGGCTGCCACGGGGGCATGTGCGATTCCTTTAGGAGCAACACCGAATGGCAGTTTCTGACGGGAGGGCAATGGGTCTCGCATCCGGGAGGAGACCAGGTGGAGTACATGGTCAACATCCGGAATTCCTCCAGTCCCATTACGGATGGGCTGAAGGATTTCAAGGTGACCAGCGAGCAATACTATGTCCACGTGGATCCCTGCATCGAGGTATTGGCTTCCACCCGTTTCCCCACGGTTCACTGGTATCATTCCTCCAACCGGGAAGTGGATGTACCGGTGGTCTGGACCAAAAGATGGGGACACGGAAGGGTTTTCTATTCCTCTCTGGGGCACGTGGCTGACGTATTCAGGTCGGAAGAGCCCCTGAGACTGATGCGGAGGGGATTTCTCTGGGTCTCTGAAGGGAAGGACATCGCACTGAGCCGGAATCTGTCCGGCGACGATTTCAAAAACAACGCGAAAATGTTTTAGGGGAGAGGCTATGGAAAAGACAAAGATCGGCGTGGTTGGATGCGGATCCATCAGTGGAATCTACCTGAAAAATCTGACATCGGTTTTCGGGAACACAGCGGTTGTTGCGGTCTGCGACCTGGAACCGGTAAAGGCTCAGGAAAAAGCAAGGGAATTCGGTATCGGGAAAGTGTATTCCTATGAGGAGATGCTTGAGGATCCGGAAGTGAAAATTGTCTTGAACCTGACGACACCTCACTCCCACTTCAACCTGAACAAAGCCGCATTGCTGCACCATAAGCATGTTTATGTGGAAAAACCCCTGTGCATAGAGTTGGACGAAGGCAGGGAACTCCTGGAGCTGGCGGGAAAAAACAACCTGTATATCGGATCCGCTCCGGATACTTTTCTGGGCGCCGGCATACAGACCGCCATGGAGCTCATATCGAAAGGGGAAATCGGAAGACCGGTGGCAGCGAATGCCTTCATGATGGGACATGGCCATGAAAGCTGGCATCCCGATCCTGAATTCTACTATTGCAAGGGTGGGGGACCCATGTTCGACATGGGACCCTATTATCTGACGGCCCTGGTGAATCTCATCGGACCGGTGGCGGGCATCGCGGCCATGGCAAGAATCACATTCCCCCAAAGGACCATCACCAGCAGCAAGAAATATGGAAAGATCGTGGAGGTGGAAGTGCCCACCCATGTCAATGGAATCATGGAGTTCGAAAACGGAGCCATTGGAACCCTGATCACTTCCTTTGATGTCTGGGGGACCCGGACGCCCTGCATGGAGATCCATGGCTCGGAAGGGTCCCTGTCCGTACCCGATCCCAATGGTTTCGGCGGCCAGGTCCTGTTGAAGAAGAAGGACTCCCGGGAATGGGTGGAGGTACCTCATGTGGATGCCCCTTCGGAAAACATGCGGGGCATTGGTGTCTCGCGGATGGCCGATGCCTTGGGACGGAATGAATCCCATCCTTGCAACGGCAGAATGGCCTGCCATGTACTGGAACTGATGCATGGGTTCCATCTGTCTGCCGACAGAAAAAGAAATTATGACGTCCAAAGCCGTTTTTAAAAAGGAGAGATGATGAAACCAGTTGTAGCAATCGTTAAGGAACATGGCCAAAGGCCTGTTTTGGTTATCAATGATCAGCCTGTGCTCCCATATTTTTATTCCCTCACCGATTGTCCCGGGGGCAGGCTGTCCTATGAGGAGTATCCTGCCCACAGCATCAGGAAATTCGCTGACGCAGGCGTACGACTTTTCCAGCTTGATATCTGGCTGGACGACATGTGGAAGGAAGATGGATCATTTGACATAGGAATGGCCAGAAAGCAGATCCGTGGAATCACGGACATCTGTCCGGAAGGCGTTGTCTTTTTCAGGTTCCACACCACTCCACCGAAGTGGTGGAACCATGTGAACCCCCTGGAGTGCGTGGAATATGCTGATGTGCCAGGGACCTTCGAAGAAACATCCCATGACCTGGAACGGTATCTGGAAAAAGACAATTTTCCGGTGAAGAGGCACAGTTATGCATCCGAAAAGTGGATGGAGGAAATCTCCGGAAAACTGGTGCAGTTTCTCCGGGAATTGTCTGCCTGCCCGGAAGGGGACCACCTCGCGGGAATCCAGCCTGCCACAGGAGTCTATGGCGAAAACCACTACTGGTCTTTTGTGAACAACGAACCCGATGTGTCGGAAGTGATGAACCGTGCCTTTAGGAGTCATTTGAAGGAAAAATACGGGAGGGATTTCCCGGAGGCCCGGGTACCGGGCATGGAAGAGCGGAAACGGACATCCGACAGCATTTTCAGGGATCCGGAGAAAGAGCGGCTCACGGTGGACTATTATGCATTCCAGAACCAGCTGGTGGCGGAGAGCGTCGTGCATTTCTGCAGGCTTGTGAAAGAAAACTGGCCGAGACCAATCGTCACGGGAGCTTTTTACGGCTACTATTTCTCCCTGTTCGGCAGGTCAGCCACGGGGGGCCATCTGGCGGAAGAAATCGTCCTGCAAAGCCCTTGGGTGGATTACCTGTCCGCCCCCCAGGCATATACCCGGAGATTCCGGGAGATTGGCGGCGCAGGGGCGGCAAGAGGGTTGCTGGATTCTGCACGGCTCAATGGCAAACTGTGGCTGGACGAGATGGACCAGCCCACACACAGGGGGACCCTGCTGGGAGGCATGCCGGTATATGATATGGAAAAATCCCTGCAAATCCTGCGCAGGAACATTTTGTCTTCTTATGTAAAAGGGCAGGGGCTTTGGTTCTATGATTTCGGCGTCCATAATTTCTCGGGATGGTGGAACCATCCCAAATACATCGGGGAAATCAGGGAGATGAAAAAACTGCTGGAACAACGGTTCCAGAGACCATATGCCAATAACAGCGACGTCCTGCTTGTCTTCGACACCAAGACCTTCCTGGTCACCGCCCACAATGAGGATCAGGACCCGGTCACGGACTTGACCTGCCTGGGCGTTTCCTATCCCGAAGCCTTCAAAAGCGGAGCTGCCTTCGACGCCATTTATCTAAGCGATCTGGAGAGGGCGGACCTGGACCGGTATGCCTGCATTGTCTTCATGAACACCTTTGCCATCGGGGAAGAAAAAAAAGCATTCATCCTGAGCCATGTCCTCAAAGGAGGCAGGAGCATCTGGTGGTTTTTCGCACCGGGGTATTCCAACCTTCAGAGAAACAGCCTGGATTTCGTGGAGAGCCTCACAGGCATGGTTCTGGAGAAGGCCACCGAAACATCATATAATGTGGATACGGAGGAAGGGTTCTACGGCATGGGAAACATCGGGAGGGGTTCCCGACTGGAATGGGTGCTGTGCCCTAAGGACCATGACCAAGAATTTGGAAGATACACTGCATCGGGAAAGACAGCCATCGGCATGAAAAAAGGCAAGGACCATGTTTCCTGGTTTTTCTCCCTTCCATTGACAACCCCGGATGCATTCCGCTTCTTTTTCAAAAAATCCGGCGTTCACATCTACAATGAAAACGATGACGCCTTGTTGGAAGGTGCGGGGATCCTGGCCTTCCATACGAAAGAGGGAGGACTCAGGGAGATCAACCTGAAGAACGGCAAAACAGTTTCCCTGGATCTCATGCCTTCGGAAACCCTGTTGATGGATTCGGAAACCGGGGAGATCCTACGGAGAGGATGACAACCTTTTCTGAAGGACTTTCAGGAGGGGCCCGGCAACCAAATACAGGAAAATGGTTTCCAGCGGAAGGATGACGGCGAACTTGGCAAGCCTTTGCCACAGAAGTACCGGAAATGGCGTCCGGTACATGATGAACAGCCATGCCGTGACCAGAACAAGGTCCACGACCACTGTCTTGATGAGCGCTGTCACGAAAGCCCGTTTCTTGCTCATTGGCCGACCATGGAGCATCAGCCCGTAGATGATTCCTGTCAGGAAGGCGCTGATGGTGAAGCCTGGGAAAAACCTTCCGCTGGCAAACAGACTGGCGCCGATGACATCAGCCACTGCCCCGGTGATCCCACCGATGACCGGCCCCATCAGCAAGGCAGCTATCGCAATGGGGAAAAACTCGAAGCTGATGCGGATAAACGGCAATTGGATGGCTAGAATCCTGGCCAGCAATACGGTAAGGCTGACAAGAAAGCCAGTGAAAACAATCGTCTGAGTTTTGCTCATAAAAAAACCTCTGTCTATGCAAGACCACATAAAGAGGTTGCTCTTTAGGTGGCAGCGGAATGCGATCCATGCACCGCGGGTTGCTTTTAAAACCCTTCGTCCCCGGGACAACTTCCCGTTCCCGGGGCACTTTACGTGTAAAGACCTACTCTGCCTGGTATTTTCCGCATGTATGCATTATTATAACCACAAAATATTCCACAAAACAATAGATATTTTTTTTTGAGACTGATAGACTGATATAGAATTGCTTACCATGAGGCATGCAATGCTTCGGAAAGGAACGGCCATGAAAAGACACTCCATTGAGAACCAGAACAAAAGGAGGGCCCTGTACAACCAACTGTATGTGCAGAAGATGCTCCATGTCGTGGATGAGAAGGCCAACGGAAAGCTGAATCCCAGGGAAGCGGTATGGCACTGCATGCCCTTGTTCGAGACCGGGCACGAGAAACTGGCCAATTCCATCCTGAGGCATGTACAGCTGCAGAAGTGCCATTTCATGCCCGTGCAGTTCACGGAGATTCTGATGCGCTACAAGGACCTGGTGGAACCAAAAACCCGGGAAAGGATGGAGGGCTACATCAGGGATGCCCTGGAATTCCAGGCCGGGGACAGGATACACATTTCGATGTACAATGACAATTTCGCCAACATGGCCATATACAACCTGCTGGTGGCCGGGGAGATGCTCGGGCTTCGGAAGTATGTGGAGATCGGCAAGCAGAAACTCAGCGAGGTCTGTGACCTTTTCACAAGGTGCGGGGTCCTCATGGAATACAACAGCCCCACCTACACCCCCATCGACACCCTGTGTTTCGCTGAAATCGTCAACCACGTCCAGGACGAGGAAGCCAGGAGCATGGCGCTGATGTGTGAGGAGAGGATGTTCCTGGAAGTCACAGCCCAGTACCATGCCCCCAGCGGGCACATGGCGGGACCCTATTCCAGGGCGTACAGCATCGACTCCGTGGGACACGCGCATCTTGTCAGCGGACTGTTGTGGAAGGTGTTCGGGGAGGGCATCTTCATCAATCCGATCCTGGACCTCTTCGAACCCCATGAAGACCAGGTCATGCATGGCGGCCTGGAGGAACTGACCCTTCCCAACATCGCTTTCATCACCACCGTGGACTACCATTGCCCGGACCATCTTTCAGACCTGGTCTTTCAAAAAGCCTTCCCATTCAAAACAGAGTTCATCACGGAATGCACCCCGTCCAACGCGAATGGCACGATGCTGACGGACGACTGCCTCCATGAGTACAGCGGATTCCGTTGTACCAACACCACCTATATGACAGAGGAATATTCCCTGGGCTGCTCACAAAGCCAGTTCCATGAAGGGGCCATGACCGAATCCTTCTACATCACTTACAAGAACAAGGACGAGGCGAAACGCCTGATGGACACCGGGGTCATCTACTCGCGGTATATTTTCAATGAGAAACTTCCCGGGCAGGCCAATACCTATCAGGTCTACGGGGAAGTGAATTACATGGGATTCCGTGATGAGGGCAGGAAATTCTGCTCCCAGGACAAAGGCACTGCATTGGTGGTCTACAAACCCAAGCACTATGAACGAAGCAAGGTGAACAGCGGGAAGCTTTCCGTCATGATCCCGTCCCACTTTTTCGATGATTTTGAAATGTATGCCGGAAGAAAGAAAGTGGGTGACCTGCCATATCGTTCAAAAGACATGGAACCCGTATATGTCAGGGCCAACCGCTGCCTGTTTGCCTTCAGCCCTTTGGATTTCACGGATCACGGGCGTAAGGACGGGCTGAGGATCGAAAGAGCAGGGAAACACATCATGATTTCCTTCTATAACTATCAGGGCCCGGAAAGGAGCTTCGGCATCCTGGAAACATTCCTGACCAAGGCGGGGTTCGTCTGCCACTGCGGGACCACGGAGGAATATCCCGATATGGAGGCCTTCATGGATCATGTGGAGGAAGGCATATGGACGGATGTGATGGAAAAAAGCCCCTATGCCTATTCCAGGAGGATCAAATACAGGAACAAGGACACGGAGTTCTGCTTCATCTACAGCCCCGTATCCGAAGGCATCCAGGTGGATACGGTGAACAAAAGGCCCAAGGGACGCCATGTGTGGAAGGTGGACGGCATCGATTCATCCAAGGTGCCCTTTGGAGACGTGTAAGCCAGTACGGCAACCCAATCGGTTGGGTGATTTTTTATTGACAAGGAAATGGTCAGGTAGTAGAATGGACACATTAGGTATTTATGACCTGGTAATAAAAACTGGAGGTGATCCTCATTGTACCATGCCGGAATTACCGGGACCGGATATGCCCTGCCAGAAAAGAACGTCACCAACTACGACCTGATGAAGATGGTGGAGACCAGCAATGACTGGATTGTGGAAAGAACAGGGATTGAGAACAGAAGAATCATTGACATAGATATGCCGCTGTATGAACTGGGCGCTGCGGCAGGAAAGACGGCCATTAAAAATGCAGGATTGAAAAAAGAGGACATCGACCTGGTGATTGTCGCCACGGAGACCCCCGACAGCTTTGTGCCGTCAATGTCCTGCAGGATACAAGGGATGCTTTCCCTCCGGAATGCCGCCGCCTTCGACATGAATGCAGCCTGTTCAGGCTTCATCTATGCATTGAATACCGCCCGTTGTTTCATATCCACAGGGATATACAAGAACATCCTGGTGATTGCCTGTGAGGCCCTGTCCAGGATCACCGACTGGAACGACCGAAACACCTGCGTGCTTTTCGGTGACGGTGCGGGTGCTGTCGTGGTGGGGAGAGTGGAAAAAGGAGGGATCCTGTTCACCGACATGGGCGCCGATGGGAATGGCGCGGAATTGATCACCGCACCATGCCTGTTCCATTCCATCGAGGACATCCGGAAAAGGAACGGGAAAATCAAGAATTATCTTCGCATGGAAGGCAAGGAAGTTTTTAAGTTTGCAGTGGGAAAGCTCACCGAATCCATTGAACGATGCGTCCGTGAAGCCGGCATCGGCATCCAGGATGTGGACATGATCATCCCCCATCAGGCCAACAGCCGGATCATTGAGGCTTCTGCCAAGAAATTGGGGATTCCCAATGAGAGAATGGTGAAGATCATCGAGAATTATGGAAACATGTCCTCGGCCAGCATTCCCATTGCGCTGGCCATGGAAAAGGAAAAGAACCTGATCCGTGCAGGAGAAAGGCTGATCATGTGCAGCTTCGGGGGAGGACTGACCTGGGCCAGCGCTTATGTTGAGTGGCAATGAGAGGAACAATGAAGGAGACAAACAAATGATGCATCAAAAAAGAGTGGCGGTGACCGGGCTGGGGGTAATCACTTCCATTGGGGAAACCGTGGAGGAGTTCTGGGAAAACATCAGGAACGGGGTTTCCGGCATAAGAAAAGTCACCCGTTTCGAGGTCGACCCTTTTATCACAACCCTGGCGGCGGAAGTCAGGAATTTCGAGCCGGAGAAATACATTGCAAGAAAAGATGCCAGGAGGATGGACCGGTACTGCCAGTTCGCCCTTGCGGCAAGCATCAACGCCGTGCAGGCATCCGGCTTGGACATGGACAACATCAACAAGGAAAGGACAGGGGTTCTCATCGGCGCCGGAATCGGGGGGATGGAGACACTGGAGCAGCAACACAGGATCCTGATTGAAAAAGGACATGAACGCATCAGTCCCTTCTTCGTTCCCATGATGATATCCAACATGGCCTCCGGGATGGTCTCCATCCATTTCGGTGCGAAAGGAATCTGTGAATGCGTGACCACCGCATGTTCATCAGGCACCAATGCCATCGGGAATGCCTTCCGTGCCATACAGAGAGGGGATGCCGACATCATGATCTGCGGAGGCAGCGAAGCCGCCATCACCCCGCTGGCTTTCGCAGGATTTTGCGCCATGAGGGCCATGAGCGCAAACCCTGACGATAAAACAGCCTGCAGGCCGTTTGACCGGGAGAGGGATGGCTTCATCATGGGGGAAGGAGCCGGCATCCTGGTCATTGAGGAATATGAACATGCCATGAAAAGGGGCGCCAGGATCATTGCTGAGATTGCCGGATACGGAACCACCAGCGATGCCTTCCACATGACTGCTCCTGCGGAAAACGGTGAGGGAGGAGCCAGGGCCATGGCCCTGGCCATCGCCGATGCAGGGCTGGTTGCCGGGGATGTGGACTATATCAATGCCCACGGGACTTCCACACCACTCAACGATGTCAATGAGACCAAGGCCATCAAGACTGTTTTCCGTGAGCATGCGTACCAAGTGAAGGTCAGTTCCACCAAATCCATGACGGGGCACCTGCTGGGGGCGGCCGGGGGCGTGGAGGGGGTCATCTGCTGCCTGGCGATCCAGAATGATTTCATTCCCCCCACCATCCATCTGAAGAACCCCGACCCGGAATGCGACCTTGACTATGTTCCCGGCCGGGGTGTGAATCAGGAGGTGAATGTCACCTTGTCCAATTCCTTTGGATTCGGCGGGCATAATGCTGCGATTATATTGAAAAAGGCGGTGGATTGAATGACAGCTGATAAGAATGTGGAAAGGCTGCTGCCTCATCGGGACCCCTTCCTGTTTGTGGACAGAATCCTGGAATGTGAGAAAGGGGTTCTTGCCGTCTGTGAGAAACGGATCAGGGGGGATGAGTTCTTTTTTAAGGGTCATTTCCCGGACAGGGCCATCATGCCGGGAGTTCTCCTTCTGGAAGCCATGGCCCAATGCACGGCCATTGCATCCGGACTGTCCCATGAGGAAGGGGACTTCGGGGTCCTGGTGCAGGTGGACAAGGCCAAGTTCAAAAAGATCGTCCACCCCGGGGATCTCATCAAGATCATTGCCTGTATCAAGAAGATCAAGATGAGCATCATCCGGGCAGAATGCTCGGTATTGCTGGACGGTGAACACGTTGCGAGCTGCGAAATCACAGTCCTGTACAACAATGAAAGGGAATCAGGAAAGAAATTGTTGTAAAAAAGGAAAAAAAGGTGGAATCACCCCTTGCAATATGACAGCTACTGTTATATAATGATTCCCGCTGTGATGCGACAAACGATGATCTCAAAGATTGCTGCTACA
The DNA here is from genome assembly GCA_046484975.1 of Clostridia bacterium. Lineage (GTDB taxonomy): Bacteria > Bacillota > Clostridia > DUPQ01 > DUPQ01 > JAWOHX01. The sequence continues at coordinate 348 of JAWOHX010000141.1, read as the reverse complement.
GGGAAAAGCAGGTCACTTTGAAGGAGAATGTCCGATTCATGAAATTGGGCGACAAGTCACTGTACAATGGTTCTATGAGCCCGGCAATGTCTGGGTTTATAATATGGAAGTGATGAAACACACGGCAATGTGTACAGCAATCTTGTTGACAAGTTATAAGGAGGTAAAGGGAATGGCAGCAAAACAGAAAATCAGAATCAGACTTAAAGCTTATGATCACGAGTTGATCGACCAGTCAGCAAATAAGATTGTGGAGACAGCAAAACGGTGGGGAGCGAGAATCTCAGGTCCGGTACCCCTCCCCACGAGAAGGGAAGTCGCCACCATCCTGAGGGCACCCCACAAGTA
>JAWOHX010000024.1:0-5190 GCA_046484975.1 Clostridia bacterium | reverse complement strand
TCACAGACCTTTGAGCCTGGGTCAAATGTGGATGTCGAGCTGGTGATGCACGGACTGGTGCACGGTCTGGCCGGCACCGACCACCGCAGAAGGGAACTGAGCACCGCCTTGTTCTGGGGAGCACCCATCGCCTTGCTTTTCGGACTGTTGGCTTCCCTGGGTGTTTCCGTATTGAGCATGACCATCGCTGCTGTCAGCGTTTGGTTCGGTGGCTGGGTGGATGCAGTGATACAAAGGATTACGGAGGTGAATATGTTGCTGCCCTTCCTTGCCATTCTGGTGATGATAGGCACCTTTTATTCCAAAAGCATCTGGGTGATGCTGGGGGCGACCATCCTGCTCAGCATATTCGCGGCCGCCATCAAAACATACCGGGCCAACTTCATGCAACTGAGGCATGCGGCCTATATCGAGGCTGCACAGACTTATGGAGCCTCCAACAAGAGGATCATTTTCAGGTACCTGATTCCCAGGATCATTCCCATGCTGATCCCGGGGCTGGTCCTGTCCATACCAGGATACGTCTTCCTGGAAGCCTCCCTGAACGTTCTGGGACTCGGCGACCCGGTCCTTCCCACCTGGGGAAAGGTCATCTCCGACGCCTACTACAGGGCAGCTTTGTACAACGGACATTATTACTGGATCCTCCAGCCGGCCATCCTGCTGATGATCACCGGACTGGCCTTCGCAATGGTTGGTTTTTCATTGGACAGGCTGTTCAATCCTAGATTAAGAGAGCAATAAGAGGTATAACCAATGGCAAAAAAAGTATTATTGAAAGTAGAGAACCTGAATTTGCATTTTAAAGTCCGGGTGGGCGATGTGCGTGCTGTGGACAATGTAAGTTTTGAACTCTATGAGAATGAGGCAATCGTCATTCTGGGGGAATCGGGCTGTGGCAAAAGCTCCCTGACGAAAGCAATATTGAGACTGCTGCCCAGGAACGTGAAGACATACAACGGAAAGGTCTATCTCAAGGACATTGACACCATGGCCATGGATGATGAGAAATTCCGCATTGACATCCGTTGGAACAGGTTCTCCATGGTCCCCCAGGCCGCCATGACTTCACTGAACCCTGTTCTCAAGGTCGGAAAACAAGTGGCGGAGCCCCTCCTGCTCAATGGCATGGAAAAAAGCGAAGCCCTGATCAAGGTCAAGCAGATGTTCAAGCATGTGGGTGTGCCCATTGATTTCGCGGACAGGTATGCATTCGAACTGAGCGGGGGCATGCGCCAGCGCGTGGGAATCGCCATGGCGCTCATCACCGTTCCCGACGTGGTCATCCTGGACGAACCCACTTCCGCGCTGGATGTGCTGACCCAGGCCAATATCATGAACCTTTTGAAAAGGATTAAAAAAGAGGAGAATGTCAGCTATATCCTGGTCACCCATGACATCGCCACTTCATCGGAGCTGGCGGACAGGGTTGTGGTCATGTATGCAGGACAGATCATCGAAGCCACCGATGCGGACATATTCTTCTCCAACCCCTATCACCCCTATTCCAAGAAACTCATGGCGAGCGTTCCAAAACTAAGGGGTGATGCTGCCCTGGAATTCATTGTTGGAAAGCCTCCGAGCCTCATTGGAATCGAAAAAATGGTTGGATGCCGATTCGCCCCAAGGTGCCCGAGCAAAATGCCCATATGTGAGAAGACGGAACCGGGTGTGTACCAGGTGGGAGAAGACCAGGTGAAATGCTGGCTTTATGAAAAGCAAAAGGAGGTGGAAGCAGATGGCAGACAATAAGGATGTGGTCAGCGAGAACAAGCAGTTTGATTCCAGCAAGGTAATCTTGTCCGTCAAGGACCTGAGCATATGGTTTGAACTTAAAAAATTCGGCTTCGGCCATGCCGGTTATGTCCGTGCGGTGGACGGGGTGACCTTTGACCTTCATGAACAGGAAGCCATCGCCATCGTCGGGGAATCAGGATGTGGTAAGACAAGCCTGATGAAAACCATCCTCGGACTGTATGTTCCTGTCAAAGGGAGCATCGAGTATCTGGGAGAGGACATCAAGAATTTTAAAAAGGCAAAGAGGAAGTGGTACCATTCCCAGGTGGGATATGTACAGCAGGATCCATACGGGGCCATTGCACCTTTCATGACCATCAAAAGAATCCTGGATGAGCCGCTGATCATCAACGGCATCAAGAATCCGAAGGAACGTGAGGAAAGAATCCGCAAAGTCATGGAGGAGGTCAGCCTGACACCCATTGAGGATTACCTGGAGAAATATCCCCATATGCTTAGCGGAGGACAGCAGCAGCGTGTTGTCATCGCAAGGGCAATGATTCTTCAACAGAGGCTGATGGTTGCAGATGAACCAGTCTCCATGCTGGATGCCTCGGTAAGGGTTGAGGTGCTCAACCTGTTGGAAGGACTTAAGGATAGCCATGGCCTTTCTGTCATCTACATCACCCATGACCTTTCCACTGTGAGGTATTTTTCAAAAAGAATTTTCGTCATGTATGCAGGTATCCTCGTGGAAAAGGCAAATGTCAACGATATCATATATGGATGCAAGCACCCATATACCGATGCACTGCTGACGGCGACCAGCGAACCCGATGCCCAGAATGCAAAAGTTTACAAGGCCATCCCCGAAGGGGAGCCTCCCAGCCTGATCCATCCCCCGAAGGGATGCAGGTATTTCGATAGATGCCCGAAAAGAATCAAGGGATTGTGCGACACGGAGATTCCCCCCGAATTTGAAATAGGCCCCAACCACACCGTGACATGTTGGCTGTACAGAGATGGATGCAAGATATAAGCTCATCATCTTCAGCAGCATCGTGATGATGCTGCTGGGGATCATACTTCCTCTGCTGATGGTGGTTCAGGTGATCAGATCCTCATTTTTCCTGAATTTTTTGGCTTATGGGATGTCTGTCGCAGGATTGTTCATCGGTCTTCTTACGGTCATGTCCCATGTCAAAAACAAACGGGACAACCGATGAGACATGACACCAGAAAGACCCGGCTTGCCGGGTTTTTTCATGGAATCAGAATTTTCATGATTTCACTGCCGGGAATGGCCAAACCAACGGAGCGGCCGTCTTCCATAGATACGGTGGCAAAAACCATTCCCACCACTTTCCCCTCAAGGTTGATCATGGGACTGCCACTGTTGCCTTGGTAGATGTTCCCCTGGAACATGATGACGGGGATGTCCATGCCGGGCACATCGGCATACCCTTCCACCGTGGCTGAAATGGCAACCCGGAAAAACCCGTAGGGGTTGCCGATGATGATGACACGTTCGCCGGGAACCGGCATGGGGGCATCATTCATTTCCAGGGAAGCCAACACTGGTTCCTGTAACCTGACAACGGAAAGGTCGAGTTCCGGATGGTTGGACCATTCGGGATTGGCAGCCTGGTTTCGCAGGAGGGGCAGGATGCGAATGGAGGAAGCGTCTTCTATGATGTGGTGGTTGGTGAGAAGCAACCTGCCATCATCGACAACGAACCCCGTTCCACTCCGTCCGTCTGCGTACACGGAATAAACCGACTGCTTCCATTCCCGGATATCGGGATCCCCGGACAGCATGATGGATTCCACAAGAACACTTGCGGGAGGCATGCGGACAGAACGGAAGAAGCTTGCGAAAATCATGAGGAGAAAACCAAAGGCAACGAACAACGCAAGGATCTGAACGATTCTTTTTCTGGTCCGTTCCTGTTTTTCCTGGAGCATTTCCTCTTCCATGTTCATGCCATGGGGCTCTTCATTCCATGGTTCGATTGCCAACACATCCTTTGGTATAGTATATCATGGATGCCAAAGCATTGGAGTCTGGCGTGGAGGAAAAACACATACCATAAAGCCCAGGCTCTGACATCAGAGCATGGCGGAGAGAGAAGACAAACAAACCAGCTGTTCAACAGGAAATTGCGGTTGTACAGGGGGGAAGGGTGAAGGTATCCAATGAATGAGAAGCAGTTGAAAAGGATATTCCCGATGGTGGACACATCATGGTGGCAATCCGGCTTCAAGAGCCCTCAGTGCCTCCGTTTCGTGAAACAGTATGCTGATGCATCAGGGTATGAGCTTGAATGCAAATGGAACGAATGTCCGTGGTTTTATTGAAATGACCAGGAATATATGCTACCCTAAAACCGATGGTATTGTCAGGAGGTGAGAGTAGGTTTCAAAAGAAAGATACAGGGACAGTGCAGTTGTTTCATTTCAGCTGTATTCAATCTTAGAACCGAATAAGGAAAAGGAGTAGACTTTATTATGAAAAAATTGACCATGATTATTCTGACATTTTTATTTATCGTATCATTGTTTGGATGCACCAGCCCTCAGAAAAACAATTTAACAGACGGGAACAACACATCCCCTGGTATTGATTCTGGCAGTGAAAATCTGCTGGGAAAATATTTTGAAGGCTATGCTGCTGCTGCGACAGTTCTTCCAGAACCATGGATGGCTTATCCCGATTCAATCGTTGATATTGACTGGATACAGCGCGGTATGACTGCAATACCGGCTTGGACCCTGGTTGCGCCTTCCGGAACCACTCGCGAGGATGTTGTCGATTATTACATTATGATGGCAAATCAACGGGATGATTTTGAAACGGTTGAAACATACCACGGTATAGCCGGTATTTGGGCATGGAACGGAGTGAATATTACCATTGAACCAGACAGTCACTACGCTTATCCTGAATTGGTTCAAATAGGATTTTGGTTCCAGGAAGACTACAGGAAATGAGGGAAGTTAATAAAAGAGAGATGCAGGAACAATGAATCTGCTGCATTTCAGCCGTATTCAGTCTTGGAACCGATCTTTAAGCAATGGGCAGCAGGGGTTTTGGAAAGAAAAATCACAAGGCACAGCGAACCTTGTGAAAATGGCGGAGAGGGCGGGATTCGAACCCGCGTGCCGTTTCCGACAAACTGATTTCGAGTCAGCCCCGTTATGACCTCTTCGATACCTCTCCACGCCTTAACATTTTATGCGATATCACATGATGTGTAAAGCGGTTATTTTTTCGATACAAAGGGATTGTCCTTGATATGAAACCGCCATGGGAAGTCCCGGGCTTCCTCTGCATAATCGATGTTGATCCTTTTGGAGACGACCGTCTCGAAGGCAGGGCAGGTGTCCAGAATGACGAAATCACCCCTGGTCACGTCAGTCCCGTTGTGCGCCCTGGTGATGTCCAATGCCCTG
>JAWOHX010000162.1:0-14610 GCA_046484975.1 Clostridia bacterium | reverse complement strand
TCCCTTTTCGTGGTCCTCATGATCGCCGGAGCAACCCTGCGGATTCCGCTGGGTTTCATTGATGTCACCTTCCAGGCGTTTTTTGCGGTGATGGCGGGACTGCTCCTGGGCCCGGGCAAAGCCGCCCTTGCCATGTCCCTTTATCTGCTCCTGGGCCTGTTCGGCTTTCCTGTGTTCGCATCCGGGGGAGGGGCGGGATATGTGCTCATGCCTTCCTTCGGGTTCATCCCGGGGTTCATCCTGGGGGGCTTCGTTACAGGGAAACTGGCGGCAGGAAGCGCCGGGAAAGGCTGGCTGATCCTTCTTTCCATTGTGATCGGCATGCTGTCCATCTACCTCATCGGCATCCCCTATATGAGCATGATCCTGCGTTTTTATCTTGATCGGGCGGAATACACACTTCCGGTGGTGGCAGCCTCCATGGTCCTCTACCTTTGCAAGGACATCCTTCTGTGTATTCCTGCTGCCATCATCGCCAGGCGGGCGGGGAGCCTGTTCCCCTAGGATCACTTCTCGATGCCTCTCCTTGCCTGGATCCCCCGGTCATAGGGATGCTTGATCTTTTTCATTTCCGACACATAATCCGCAAGCTCTGTCAGTTCCGGAGCGGGGTTTCTTCCCGTGAGGACAATTTCCAGGGCCACAGGTTTGTTTTTCAGGAAATGCAGCAGGGCTTGCCTGTCAAGGAGATTGAGTGCATAGGCACCAACAGCTTCGTCCAGGACAAGCATGTCGATGGATTCCTCACGACAGATCCTCACCGCCTCACGGATGTTGTAATCATGGATTGCGGCATATTCCAGCCTCTGCTCCTCCGTGAACCTGTGGCTGAACCCGATGACGGGTTTTCCCCGGAGGAACCTGAAGCCGGATATTTTCTCCAGAACTCCGATTTCCCCGGACCTGTTGTCTTTTAAAAACTGCAGGAAGAGCACACGGCCTCCCCTGCCCAGACAGCGGACCCCGAGGCCCACCGCAGCGGTGGTCTTTCCTTTGCCGTCGCCGCAATATATATGGATCAATCCTGTTTCCATCCTCATGCACCTCCCTTCCATACGTGGAACAGCGCCAGGAATTCCTCTTCCACCTGCCGGAAATTTTTCTCCACGAAATCATCGGGCATGGCCAGGGGGGGCTCCGTGTCAAAGATCCTGTAGTTCATGATGGAGCGAAACTCATGGTATAGCATTGTATCGTCGATTTCCCTGACGATTTCCTCTTCCTCCTGGCTCAGGCCGTCAAGGTCGAAGGCTTCATAAATCATCCTCTGCAGTTTTTCCTCGATGTCATAATAATTTTTGAAATGCTTCTTCACCGGCCGTGTGAGGTCCGACAGATAACTCTCACTGGCATCATGGAGCAGGCCGGCCAGGGCAATCCTGGCCGAGAGCCCCCTGGCCATGGCCTCCCTGCCGCAGTTGATGGAATGCTGGGCCACGGAATAGAAGTGGGCAAGGTGTCCGTTGGCCCGGGTCATCAGGGAAAGGGAATGGGCGATGTCCCCGATGTTAATGTCTTCTTTGACCGGTGCCAGCGGATAGAAGTGTATGCCTGAATATGTCCTGATATAGTCATTCATCAGCGTCCCTCCCTTTTCCTGGCCATGTGGTTTTCAATGAGTCCCGCGGCCAGGGCGGTAATTGGCACGGTGAAAATGATACCGATGCTTCCGGCCAGTCCCTTGAGGATCTCGGAGGCGATGACATCCCAGTTGATGATGTTGTTGAAAGGTGTCCTGTAGGCCATGAGAAGGATCATCAATTGAAGGGATCCGCCTGTGTAGGCCAGAATCAATGTGTTGGTCATGGTGGCCATGGCATCCCTTCCCACGTTCATGCCTGCCTTGAACAGATCCAGGGGCAGGATGTCCGGACGGTTGACCTTCACCTCATGCATGGAGGACGCCACCGTCATCCCGATGTCCATGGTTGCGCCCATGCTCCCGATGAGGATGGCCGCAAAAAGCAGGCCCCTGAAGTCGATGACGATGTCCTGTGGGATGTACAGGAGCATCTGGGACTCATCCGCGCTAAAACCGGATATCTTGGCCATGTTGCCCACCAACACGGCGATGAGACCGGCGATCAGGACTCCGCCGGCGGTTCCGATGACGGCGGAGAGGGTCTTCTTGTTGAACCCGCTGATGATGAGCAGGGTAAGCCCGATGATGAAAATGCATATCACCGCAGACAGCAGAACAGGATCCCTGCCGTTCAAGATGGAGGGGATCAGGATGAACAGGATGGCGAATACCGTGAGGATAAGGGATATAATGGCCTTGAAGCCCTTCATGCCCCCCACGATAACCAGGAACAGGAAAAAGGCCAGCAACAAGGCCAGAAGGTGCCTGTCCCTTGCAATTTCCGCGACATATACCGCCTGGATTTCCCCTCCCGGGTCGGTCTCCAGATAGAGCATGACATGGTCGTTCTTACGAAGCAGATCCGCCTTGTGCTGATCGCTGAGACCATAATTCAATGCGTATTCAGCTGTGACGGTAAGCCCTTTGTAGGGTCCTTTCAGGATCAAGGCATTCACAATCTGGAAGTTCTCCTCGAAGGCCCCGCCGGAATATTCGGTGACCCGGTCCTCCCGCTCCAGCACCTCCGTGACTTTCGCCCGGTAATATGTGACGTTGTAATCCTCCTCCGCCAAAACGGAAAACAGTGGGAAAACCACTGTCGCAAGCAGAATCACGGACAATACCAGGATGCTTTTCCTCATATTCCTCATGTCTCCCTCCCTTCCGTGCCTGTTTTTATGACCGCATGGAAAGGGAGGCATTGATGAATTCATCGATCTCCCCGTCCATGACCTTCGTGACATCCCCAGTCTCATGGTTGGTCCGGTGGTCTTTCACCATGGTGTAGGGACAGAATACATAGGAACGGATCTGGCTTCCCCAGGCAATCTCCATCTGGATGCCCTTGAGGTCCTCAATCCTTTCCATGTTCTCCCTTTCCTTGAGCTCCAGCAGTTTCGACAGGAGCATCCGCATGGCCGTGTCCTTGTTCTGGTGCTGGCTTCTTTCAGACTGGCAGGCCACCACGATGTTGGTGGGCAGGTGGGTGATGCGGATGGCGGAATCCGTGGTGTTGACATGCTGTCCGCCGGCTCCGGAGGAACGGAAGGTATCGATTCTCAGGTCTTCAGGCCTGATGTTCACTTCCATGTCCTCCCCCACCTCGGGGATGACTTCCACAGAGGCGAAGGATGTGTGCCTTCTACCGGAGGAATCAAAGGGGGATATCCTCACGAGCCTGTGGACTCCGTTTTCCTCTTTCAGGTATCCGTAGGCGTGTTCCCCCTCTATCCTCACCGTGACGCTTTTGATCCCGGCCTCGTCCCCGTAGAGGATGTCCGTCACCGTGGACCTGTAATTCCTTGTCTCCGCCCATCGGGTATACATCCGCAGGAGCATCTCCACCCAATCCTGGGCTTCCGTTCCGCCAGCTCCCGCGTGCAGCGTGAGGATTGCATTGTTCTTGTCATGGGGTCCGTTGAGCAGGGCAAACAGCCTGAACTCCTTGTGCTGTGTACGAAGGGCAGCCAGGCTTTCATTGATTTCCATTTCCAGCTCCTGGTCCTTTTCCTCCTGGTAAAGTTCCAGCATCACATACAGGTCCTCCAGTCGGTGGACCAACCCGTTGTAGCTGCCCAACTTCGTGTTCAGAAATTTGATTCTCTGTAGAATCCGCTGGGAATTCTCCATGTCACTCCAGAATTTTTCATGAGAGGTCTGCTCCTCCAGGGACTCTGCTTCTTTCTTCATATCCTCCACCCGGAGGGATTGTCCCAGCAGGGAGATGCTTTTTTTCATCTCCCCCAGGGTTGTTTTCAACAGTCCTGTGTCAATCATTTTTCACCTCGCGCAAGGAGGCGGCAAAACGTCGGATACGGACCAGGGCTTCCTTGATGTTCTCGAAGGAGCTGGCATAGGTCATCCGGATAAATCCTTCCCCGCATTCGCCGAAAGCCGTCCCGGGGACCACCAGTACCCGGTGCTCCCGCAGGAGCCTCTGGCAAAAAACGTCGCTGGTCAGTTTTGTTCCGGAAATGTTGGGGAAGAGATAGAAAGCTCCTTCCGCCTCAAAACAGGGAAGCCCGGCTTCCCGGATGCCTTTCAGCAGGTATCTCCTCCTCATGTCGTATTCCGAGACCATGGCCTCCACTTCCTTCTCGCACCGTGCATAGGCCTCAATTCCGGCATACTGGGCCATGATCGGGGCGCACATGATGGCATACTGGTGTATTTTGGACAGATGGGATATCATCATGCTGTTCCCGCACACATATCCGAGCCTCCATCCCGTCATGGCGTGGCTTTTGGAAAATCCGCCCACATAGAGGGTCTTTTCGAAGACTTCCGGGAATGATGCGATGCTGCAATGCTCCCTGCCGTAGGTCAATTCCCCGTAGACCTCGTCGGTAATGACCAGGATTTCCCGATCCTGAAGAACCCTGACGATTTCCCTCAGGTCCTCCCGGGTCATCACAGACCCCGTAGGGTTGTTGGGAAAGGAAAGGATCAATGCCTTGGTCCGGGGGCTGATGGCCTTCTCCAAATCATCGGCTTTGAGTTTGAAGCAGTCCTTTTCTTTGAGCTCCACCACCACCGGGACACCTTTGCATACCGTGACGCATCCTTTGTATGCCACGAAGGAGGGTTCGGGTATGATGACCTCATCGCCAGGTTCAAGAATGCCCCGCAGGGCGATATCGATGGCCTCGCTGGCGCCTACCGTGGCGATGATCTCGTCTGCCGGGTTATAGGAGAGTCCGTATTTCCTTTTGAGATAAAGGCTGATCTGCTCCCTGAGCTCCAGCATTCCGGAATTGGCTGAATAGTGGGTATGACCTTTTTCAAGGGCATAGACACCTGCCTCGCTTACCTGCCAGGGGGTCACGAAATCCGGCTCTCCAATACTCAGGGAGATGACATCCTCCAGTTCGTTCATCATCTCGAAATATTTCCGGATTCCCGATGGGGCCATGTCCCGGATATCCTGGCGGATATAGCTCTCAGGTGTTTTCATAGGACGATGGCCTCCCTGTCGTCGGATTCCGTGGTGTCGAACAGAATGTTCTTGTCCTTGTATTTTTTAAGCACGAAATGGGTGGAGGTGCTGGTGACCCCTTCGATGGTGGATAGTTTTTCCGATACGAAGAGAGCCACTTCCTTGATGTTGGTGCCTTCCACGATGACTGTCAGGTCAAAGCTGCCCGACATCAGGTAACAGGCTTTCACCTGGTTGTATTTGTAGATCCTTTCAGCGATGGAGTCAAAGCCTCTGTCCCGCTGCGGGGTCACCTTCACCTCAATGAGTGCAACCACCCATTCCCGGTCAGTCTTGTCCCAGTTCACCATGGCGCTGTACCCTGCGATGACCTTCTTTTCCTCGAACTCCCTGATGATCCTCCTGACCTCCCCGGGATCCCTCCCTGTCATGGCCGCAATGTCCTCGACGGGGGTGTTGGCGTTCTTCTCAAGTATGTCCAGAATCTCTTTCATGTATCATCCTCCTGATTTCCGGCTCCCGGAGTCCGCCGGTTTTTCTCCTTGATATGCATATAGGAGAACCGAAGCCCGACGGTTCTCCTATATGCATTCCCTGCATGCTGTCAGACTTCGCCTTCGGTGCCCTTTCCCGTGTCCTCCGCGTCCTGCCTGTCCGCTGTCAACTTGACAATGGAATCCTCATATCTCACAAGGATGTTCCTGGCGCTTTCCCTGAGGTACTTGAGCTCCTTCTTCAGGTCCACGATGCGTTCCCGTTCCCGCTCCGCATAAGCCTCCAGCTCCTCGACCTCCTGCTTGGCACTCTTCTTTGCGCTCTCGATGATTTCAGAGCTGGCCTGGTTGGCCTTGATGAAGGCCTGGGAGATCTTTTCCTTTTCCTCCAGGATGCCATCTTCCTTTTTCTTGATTTCCTGGTAATGGAGGGACAAGTCCTTCAGTTTCCCGTTGAGCTGAAGGATTTCCTCGTCTTTCTGATCCGTCTTCTCCTGTATTTCTTTCAGAAGGCCGTCCAGATAATTTTTTACCTCTTTCTTTTTGTATCCGAACAATGATGTCTTGAATCTCTTCAACCTGAATCCCCCCTCGTTCACAAAAAAAGCATAATAACTAAATTATGCTTATTTTGATCATTTACTATGAATAATTATATACTATAGCGTTTTGTTAAGCAAGTCGGCAATTGCATCCCCGGAACGCATTCCGATGATTTTTTCGGCGATCTCCCCTTTTTTGAATATGAGCAAAGTGGGGATGTTCATGATGCGGTAGGTGGATGCGACATCCGGGTTGTCATCCACGTTGACCTTGATGAATTTGACTTTCCCTTCGAATTTGTCGGCAAGCTGTGAAAACACAGGAGCCATGGCCCTGCAAGGTCCACACCAAGGAGCCCAGAAATCCACGATGACAGGTATGTCCGACCCGATGACCTCTGTTTCAAAAACACTTCCTGTGATCTCTTTTACGTTTGCGTCTGCCATGTTCAATGTCCTCCTGTTAATCTAATTGATATATTTTATTGTTACCCGTAAAAAAAACCTTGAAACAACCCTTTTTCATTTCAATAGCCTCAGGGCGTTGTCCCTGCAGATGTTCCGGTGGGCCTTTTCCGTGAGCTTGCCCACGGCAAGCTTTTCGTCCAGCCACGATGACAGTCCGAAATGGTTGCTCGGCGCGCAGATATCCGTTCCAAAATACAATCTGTCCTGGAATTCCTCCAGGAAGTCAATCCCGAATGATTCATCCCTCATCACTGCGTTTCCACCGCTGTTGGCCGACAGGTCCCCGTGTAGGTTGGGATACTTAATCATCAACTCCACCACCCGGCCCGGAACCACATCCCCCGCGGGATAGCCGCTCCGGGAGTCCTCTGTTACATCAGCACTGATCTCCGACCAGAAGCACTGGGAATGCCCCAGTATGACAAGGTCAGGGAATCGTGCGAGGGTGGCCTCCAGTCCCGGCAATCCCAGTCCGTCGATGAGTCCGTAGACGCCGTACTGCCTGTGGGCAATATGGATGGTGACGGGCATATTGTTTTTTTCGCAGTGGGTGAACAGGTTCTGGACCAGGGGGTCCAGCATGGGCAGGTTGATGGTGATTTCCCCCACCCCTTTGGCGCCCAGGGCCTTGTAGTATTCCAGGAAATAGGAAAGGTCCGCATCCGGGGAATTGCTTCCCATGGCGGGGCTGATGTTGCAAAACCAGAAAAAAGTGTCGGGATGGTCCCGGACAATCCTGCAGGCTTCCTCATTGGACTGGATATGGTGGCCCCCCGAGGCGCATATTCCCGGAAGAAGCAGCCCCTTCTCAATGCCAAGGGCATCGTACATCAAGCGAAGCTCATTCGGGGTGGGGTAAGTTTCGTCCGTCCCCGGACGGTTGAGGGACTTTTCCTCCCTTGTATGGACATGGATGTCTATTTTCTGAAAATTCATGGGTTTCATCTCCTTTTGATTTCCCTGTCATTATACCACAGGATACAAACCTGATATATAATGGATGGGAGGTGAGGTGCATGAACGAGAGATATCCACGGACGATTCTGGCCACCGCTCTGATCCCATGGGACGAAAATGAGGAGTTCATGGAGGGGATGTTCCGCAGCCAGCTGGAACACCTGGTATCCAGCGGCATCCATCATATCTATCTGTTCGGTACAGCCGGAGAGGGCTATGCCGTCACAAGCGGGTTGTTCCAGAGGATTGTCAGGATTTTTGCACAGGCAATGAAATCGCCGGGTCTGTTTCCCATGGTGGGAGTCATCGAGCTGTCCGTGGACCGGGTCAATGAGAAGATCGACCTTGCCTATGACTATGGCATCCGTGACTTCCAGGTCTCCCTGCCGGCCTGGGGAAGCCTTTCGGACCGGGAGATCCGCATCTTCCTGGACGCTGTTATAAAACCCCGGCCGGACTGCCGCTTCCTTCTGTACAACCTGGCCAGGACGAAACGGATGCTGGATCCCGGCGAACTGGCCCGCCTTGGGGAATCATACGGGAATCTGGCTGCCGTAAAGCATACGAGGCTCACGGATGAGGATGCAACATTCCTGTCAACGGTTTCATCTCCCCTTCGTTTTTTCCTGACGGAAAAGAATTTTTCCAGGATTGCCGCATCCTCCGGTTGCGGGCTCCTTCTTTCCGCGGGGAACCTGGACATCGGCATGGCGCGGACTTTCTACCAGGACTGCATCCGCGGTGAAATGACAGAATCAAAAGGTTTTCTGGAAAAGATGGAGGCAATCATCGAAAAAATAAAGGAAACAGCCGGGGAACCCCTCATTGACGGTGCCTATGACAAGATTTTCACCAGACACAACCTCCCCGGTTTCCCCCTGCGGTTGAAAAAGCCTTATGTCTCCTTCACCGAGCTGCAATATCAAATCATCAAGGAATATATCGACAGTGTCCTTGGTTGAATCATTCCAAAGCCTTGAAAATCCGACTGAGGGCCTCTTCCAGGATGATGCGGGGACAGGCTGCGTTCAGCCTGAAAAATCCCGTCGCCCCTTCATGGAACTCCGTCCCCTTGTTCAATCGGACACCGGCCTTTCCATGGATGCGGTCTTCCAGTTCCTCGTCCGCCAACCCGTAGCCATTGAAATCCATCCATGCCAGATATGTGCCTTCGGGTATTCTGTATGTCACAGGACATCCTGCTTCGCGGATATTGTCCCGCATAAACAGCAGGTTCCTGTCGATGTATGCATTGACCTGTTCCAACCAGTCTCCGCATAGGGTATAGGCGGCGACAGCGGCGGAATAGCCGAAGGGATTGGGCATGCTCAGCCCGGATTTCCCGTAGGCTTCCATTTTCCATGCCCCCTTGTATCCTGCGTCACGGATCACCACATTCGAGAACATCAGCCCCGGCATGTTGAAGGTCTTGCTGGGGGCCGTACAGGTGATGATGCCTTCCCATGGACAGGCCTTGTCCACGGGGATGAATGTCCTGTCCCTGCGGATGATGTCGGCGTGAATCTCGTCGGAGACCAGGATCACATGGTTGTCCCTGCAGATATTGGCCACCCGGACCAGTTCCTCCCGGTCCCACACCCTTCCCACCGGATTGTGGGGGCTGCACAAGATCATCATGGCCGTGCCCTTTTCCCGGGCTTTTTCCTCCAGGTCGGCGAAATCCATGTGGTATTGCCCCTTTGAAGCCACCAGGGCATTCTCCACGGTCTTTCGTCCATTCGCCTCGATGATCCGCTTGAAATATGGGTAGACCGGTGGTTGGATGATGATGCCCGCACCCTCTCCGGTCAAGCACCGGACAAGGCAGGCGATGGAAGCCATGACGCCGGGGGAATAGAAAATGTCCTCCTCCCGGACAGCCCATCCGTAGCGATCCATGTTCCAGGCACGAAGAATACCGGGGTATTCCTCGCCGAGATGGGTGTAGCCGAAGATGCGTGTCTGCGCCCTTGATGACAAGGCTTCCACCAGGGGGTCCGGACAGGGGAAATCCATGTCAGCCACCCAAAGGGGAAGAATCCCCTGCTTACTCCATTTGACGGACTGGGTGAGGGTCCTGTCCACAGGGATGTCGAAATCATACTTCACAGTTCCAGATTCCTTTTGATCCGTTCCACGGCCCTTTGGGTATTCTCCCTGCTGCCGAAAGCCGTCAGCCGGAAATAGCCTTCCCCGCTGGGACCGAAACCCGCTCCGGGGGTTCCCACCACATGGACTTCCCGGAGAAGCTTGTCAAAGAATTCCCAGGAGGAAATTCCCTTCGGTGTCCTGAGCCAGATATATGGGGCGTTGACACCCCCGTACACAGCCAGCCTAAGGTCCTCCAGCCCCTGCCGGATGATCCTGGCATTCTCCATGTAGTAGGCGATGGTCTCTGCAACCTGCCGCTTTCCTTCCGGGGTGTAGACAGCTGCCGCGGCTTTCTGGACCACATAGGATACCCCGTTGAACTTGGTGCTGTTCCTCCTGGCCCATAGGCCGTGCAGGGACACTTCGTCGCCGGAGGCGGCATGCCCCCTCAGTTCCCTGGGAACCACGGTGAATGCGCACCGGGTTCCGGTGAATCCGGCTTTTTTGGAAAAACTCCGGAATTCAATGGCCACTTCCCGGGCTCCTTCGATCTCATAAATACTGTGGGCCACATTATCCTCGGTGATGTACGCTTCATAGGCGGCATCATAGAGAATCACAGACCCGTTTTGCCTGGCATAGTCCACCCATTTTTTCAGTTCCTTCCTGGAGATCACCGTTCCCGTGGGGTTGTTGGGGAAACACAGGTAGATGAGGTCCACCCTTGTGTCCGGCAGGGTCGGGGTGAAGTTGTTCTCCCCGTTGCATGGAAGATACACGATGCCGGACCATTTTCCGTCCCTGTATTCCCCGGTCCTTCCCGCCATGGCATTGGTGTCGATGTATACCGGATATACCGGGTCGGTCACCGCCACCACATTCCCGGTTCCGAATATTTCCTGGATATTGCCGGTGTCGCACTTTGACCCGTCACTGATAAAAATCTCCGAGGCATCAATGCTGACGCCCCTGGACTTGTATTCATTTTCCAAAATGGCGTCGATGAGGAAAGGATACCCCTGGTCTGGGCCGTAACCCTTGAATGTTTCCTCCCGGGACATCTCCTCAACGGCCTCATGCATATGGGTCACCACCTCCGGGCACAGGGGTCTGGTCACATCGCCGATGCCCAGCCTGATGATGTCCGCTCCGGGATTGTTCTTCCGGAATTCCCCCACCCTTCTCGCAATGTCGGCAAACAGATAATTGCCGGGCAGTTTCAGATAGTTCTCGTTGATCCTGGCCATTTTTCATCTCCTGTCATCATATTTCCCCGTCAAACACTTTTTTTGCAGGTCCCGTCATATGGACGTGTCCGTCCGCCTCATCCCATTCGATGGTCAGGTCCCCTCCCAGCAACCTGACCACCGCTGTCCTGTCGCAGAGCCCGTTGAGGACAGAAGCCACCAGGGCTGCACAGGCCCCGGTCCCGCAGGCCAGGGTCTCTCCGCTTCCCCTCTCCCACACCCTCATCCGCAGGGTGGTCCGGTTGACCACCTCCACGAACTCGCAATTGGTTTTTTTCGGAAACAGGGCATGGTTTTCCATGGCCCTACCGTATTTCTCCACCTCATAAGAAGAAATGTCCTTCACAAAGGAGACGGCATGGGGGTTGCCCATGGACACACAGGTGACATGGAGGAACCGGTCTTCGGTGAATACAGGTTCATTGAGGAAAATCATTTTTTCCGTGATGACGGGAATGCGGCGGGGGTCCAGGACAGGTTGGCCCATGTCCACTCTCACTTTTGTGACCAGGCCGTTTTCCAGGGTCATCTGAAGGTCTCTGATGCCTGCCAGGGTCTCGATGGACAGCATGTCCTTGCCGGTCATCCCGTTGTCCCGCACATATTTTCCCACGCATCGGATGGCGTTCCCGCACATCTCCGCTTCCGAGCCGTCGGCATTGAACATCCTCATCCGGAAATCCGCCTTTTCCGATGGAAGGATCAGGACAATCCCGTCCCCACCGATGCCGAAATGGCGGTCACTGAGCAATATGGCCGTCCCGGAGGGGTCCTCCACCTTTTCCTTGAACCCGTTGATGTAGATATAGTCATTGCCGATTCCCTGCATTTTCGTGAATTTCATCATATCCGTCCCCGTCCCTTCGCTTTTTCCATTATATATTTTCACACCCCTGCTGTCTATATTCCCACAGGCGGATGCGGTATAATGTTTTTGGGAGGTGCCGATGTATGACAACAATTAAAAAAGTTCATTTCTGCGGATGGGAGAACTGCCATCTGCTCGCCAACGGACAGGTGGGCCTCATTGTCACCGCTGACGTGGGACCCCGGGTTCTTTCCTATGGGTTCCTGGAAAAAGAGAACGAACTCTGCCAGGTCTGGGACCAGATGGGGAAAACGGGTTCCGGCGAATGGCTGATCTACGGGGGGCACCGGTTGTGGCACAGTCCGGAGGCCATGCCCCGTTCCTATTGGCCTGACAACCACCCGGTGGATGTCAGGGAGATTGAGAACGGGGTGGAAATCTCCCAGCCCGTTGAAATGTCCACCCTTGTGAAAAAAGACATCCGTGTCGTTCTGGACCCAGGTTCTTCGAAAGTCACCCTGGACCACATGCTCACCAACAAGGGACTGTGGGACATCCGGCTTGCAGCCTGGGCTCTCACCGTCATGGCCACGGGAGGGTGCGAGATTGTACCCCAGACCCTGACGGACACCGGGCTTTTACCCAACCGGATGCTGTCCCTTTGGCCCTATACCCGCCTCGACGACCCCAGGGTGACCTTTGGGGAAAAATACATCCTTCTCAGGCAGGATCCAAAGGCCACGAGCCCCTTCAAATTCGGGATTTCCAATACCAGGGGCTGGGCGGCATATGCCAACCACGGCCATCTTTTCGTGAAAAAGTTCACCCATGTGGAACAAGCCCTGTATCCTGATTACTCAGGTTCCAGCTACGAGACCTATACCACCGATTTCATGCTGGAGATGGAGTCCCTGTCCCCGCTGACGGTTCTTGCTCCAGGGGAAACCCTGGTTCATACGGAAACCTGGGAACTGTTTGACGATGTGGAACCTCCCCGGAATGAACAGGATGTGGATGAAAGGATACTGGGTCTCATAGAATGAAACGGCCTTTCGGCCGTTTTTCATCGGACGATTTCCCCGATGTTCTCCATGATATACGTGGGGGCATAAGAGAAATCATTGACCTTTTCCCTGGTGGTGACCCCTGTGAGGACCAGGATGGTGTCGATTTCCGACTCGGTCCCCGCCACGATGTCCGTGTCCATCCTGTCACCCACGATGATGGTGTCCTCGATGGCGATGCCTAAGGTCTTCACCGCATGGCGCATCATCAGGGGATTGGGTTTACCCACGTAATATGCCTTTTTCCCCGTGGCGATCTCAATGGGCGCTGTCAGCGCCCCGGTGGCTGGCATGATGCCTTTTTCGGTGGGGCCGGTCTTGTCCGGGTTGGTGCCTATGAGCTTGGCTCCCTTCTGGATCAGCATCACCGCTTTCTCGATTTTCTCAAAGCTGTAGCTGCGGGTCTCGCCTACGATGACATAATCGGGGTTCACATCGTTCATGGAAAGACCGGCGTCATACAATGCGTTGATGAGCCCGGCTTCCCCGATGACATAGGCGCTGCTTCCCGGTCTCTGGCCCGCCAGGAAGCTGGCCGTGGCCAGTGCGCTGGTATAGAAATGCTCCTCACCCACCTGAAGGCCCAGGCGCGCCAGTTTCTGGCTCAGTTCCCTCGGGGAACGCTCGCTGCTGTTGGTGATGAACAAAAAAGCCTTTTCCTTCTCCTGCAGCCATTCCACAAATTCCTTGGCTCCGGGCAGCAGCTGATTCCCGTGGTAGATCACTCCGTCCATATCGCACAAAAATCCTTTTTTTCCCTTGATTGCACTCATTGTTTTCCTCCATCCTTCCGGTTCTCTTTTTTCTGCCTGCTGTCTCTCTTCTGCATCAGGTAAATGAACTGGTTGCAGATATAGTGTTTGGGGAATCCCGCCAGCATCAGCCTGCCGGGGCGTTCTTCCCCGTCAACCATGATATTCATGATATGCTCCCGGATGGATCTGTCATCCCCGTCGTCGCCTTTGATTTCATTGTATTTTTCCAGCACCGCCCGGGCCAGGCCATCGGGTGTGTATTCCTGCAAGCGGTCCACTTCCAGGATTTCCGCCGAGATCTCGCAAGCGGCGATCAGGGAATTGCGCAATCCTAGTTTTTTCCCTGTATAATGCCTCAGTGTCCTGAGGATCCGGTGCCTGACGAGAGTGTCGGACAATGCCTCCGGGCCCTCTCCTTCCAGGAGCAAGGAAATTTCCTTTTGCGTCAGAGGCCTGGTAAGGCGTGAAATGACACCTTTCCTGATGTAGTAGTTCCTCCCCAGGTATTTCCCGAAGGCTTTCTTTGTGTCAAGGTATCCCATCTGTATGTTCCTTTGCGCCTTCTCAGGGGAAAATTCCAGCACACCCCCCAGGGATTCACTGCTCTTAATGGTCAACAGGGAAACATCCTGGTGTTTCAGCTTCCGGTAGATGCCTATGGGTGAGAGTTCCACGGCGATGATCTCCTTGTATCCGGCATCCGCCAGGGCGTTGACGGGCATGTTGTCGTACAGGCCGCCGTCGATGTATGTCTTGCCGTCGATGTGCTCCCTTTCAAAGGCGGGGAAACTGGCGCTTGCCAGCACATAATCCGCCAGCTGGCCTTCCGGGATGTCCTTCTTGAAAAGGGTAACAGGCTTCATGTCCGTCAGGGAAACCGTCACCAGTGCGAAATCGACGGTGCTTTCCCTGATCGTTTTCTCGTTGAGTTCCTTTTTCATCAAGGTCTTCAGTGGAGTGATGTCAAGTCCTTTTCTCTCCGCAATGTTGCGAATGTATTCCAGAACATCCTGATACTTGCTGCTTTCCTCATGTTTCTCCGATTCATTTTTTAAGTTGATGACATTTGAGAAATCGATTTTTTCCCACATGACGCATGCCTTGTCATAATCCCCCTGGGCGATGGCAGCGCCATTGATGGCTCCGACAGAAGTCCCGGCCACACA
>JAWOHX010000119.1:0-4606 GCA_046484975.1 Clostridia bacterium | reverse complement strand
ATTCTTTCAGGTCATAGGGCGTTCTCTGGTACACGTAATAGTTCAGCCAGTTGGTGAATAAAAGGGTTGCATGGGAAATCCACCTGCTGATGGGTCTTTGCGCCGGGTCGTCTCCGGGAAAGTAATTCCTGGGGGGAGAAATGTCCAATCCTCTCCCTAGGTCACGTTCATATTCCTTCTGCAGGGTCATACGGTCATATTCCGGATGTCCGGTGACAAAGACCTGCCTTCCCTGTTTGCCCATCACAAGATAGGCCCCTGCCTCGTCGGATCTGCTGGCAATTTCCAGCCCTTCACAGGCGTTGATGTCCGCTTCCCTCACCCCGGTATGCCTGGAATGGGGAACATGGAAGCACTCATCGAAGCCACGGAGCAATTCCAGGTTTCCGGTGCATATCCGATGCTCATAGATGCCGGATAGCTTTCCCTTCAGGGGAACCTTCGGGATTCCGTAATGGTGATATAGCCCGGCTTGGGCGCCCCAGCAGAGGTACATGGTGGAATAGACATGGGTTTCACTCCATTCCATGATCTCCCGGAGTTCCGCCCAGTAGTCCACTTCCTCAAATTTCAGGGTCTCCACCGGGGCACCGGTGATGATCATTCCGTCATATCTGTTTCTCCTGACCTGTCCGAAGGTCTTGTAAAATTTCAACAGATGCTCCTTCCCCGTGTTCTTCGACACGTGGGTGGATGCATGGATAAGGTCCACATCTATCTGCAGGGGGGTGTTTCCCACCAACCTGAGCAACTGGGTCTCCGTCTCTATTTTCATGGGCATCAGGTTCAGGATGGCAATCCGGAGGGGACGGATGTCCTGGTGGACGGCCCGCTCATGGGTCATCACGAATATGTTCTCCTCAGTGAGGGTCTTGACCGCAGGCAGATCCTCCGGCAGGTTGATTGGCATGGCTTTCTCCTTTAATATTATTATTCATATAGAAATAATAATGTTTTATATTCTAGCACATGCTGCATGAAAAAGAAAGATGCTTTCTGACTTTTTTTGAATCATGGAAATCGCTTTGGATTCATGCCCGTCGAAGCATTTCCCGAAGGCATCCAGCGGCTTTCTCCAGGATCTCCTTTTCAATCTGGATGTCATATTTGTTGTCCTTCAGGGCCTCATATACGCTCCGGAGGGTGGTCTTCTTCATGTTGGGGCACACAAGCCCCGGGCTGAGCAGATAGAAGGTCTTGTCCGGGTTGTCCTTTTTCAATTTATGCAGGATTCCCATTTCAGTACCGATGATGATTTTCTTGTGGGTTGTTGTTCTGGAAAACTCTATGATCTGGGAGGTGCTCCCGGTGAAATCCGCAAGTTCAGCCACCTCCGCCCGGCATTCGGGATGAACGAGCACCACCGCATCGGGATGCAACTCCCTGGCCTGGACGACATCCTCTTTCCGTACCCTATGATGTGTCAGGCAGAAGCCCTTCCACAGGATGATGTTTTTTTCAGGCAGCTGCTTCTGTATATAGCTGCCAAGATGCTGGTCCGGAAGGAAAAGGATGTCTTTTCCGGGAATGGATCTGATTACTTTTACGGCATTGGAGGACGTGCAGCAGACATCGCATTCCGCCTTGACCTCCGCGGAGCTGTTGATGTAGCAGACCACGGTTGCCCCGGGATGTTTTCTTTTCTCCTCCCTCAGGGATTCAGCAGTCACCATGTCCGCCATGGGGCAACCCGCATCTTTTTCCGGGAGAAGGACGGTTTTATGCGGAGACAGGATCTTGGCGCTTTCCGCCATGAAATGCACCCCGCAGAAGACAATGAGGTCGCTGTCCGATTCGGCACAGTATTTGCTCAATGCAAAGGAATCCCCCACGATATCAGCAATGTCCTGCACTTCATCCATCTGGTAATTATGGGCCACGATGACGGCGTTCTTTTCCTGTTGCATCCGTTTGATTTCTTTGATGAGTTGATCTTTTTCCATTTCTTCCACCTTTTCCTATAATAATACCATACTATCACCGATGATTTGCACTGTCCACAGATTGGAAACCCATGGATGTTCCCTCTTCTTGAAATCCTGGCGGGGGCATGGTAAGTTAATGGGAGAAAGGATGTGCGGGAAATGGTGATGCTGGGCAACGACTGGGACCTCCTCTTGAAAGAAGAGTTCGATAAGGAGTATTACCTGAGGATTCGGGAGTTCCTCAAGACCGAGTATAGTACCAAAACCGTATATCCAGACAAATACAGGATTTTCGAAGCTCTACGACTGACACCATACGAAGAGGTGAAAGTGGTCATCCTGGGCCAGGATCCCTACCATGGCCCCGGCCAGGCCCACGGCCTTGCCTTTTCGGTGCAACCCCGGGTGGAGATACCTCCCAGCCTGATGAACATCTACAAGGAATTGCAGACGGACCTGGGATGCCGTATCCCCAACAACGGCTGCCTCATCCCATGGGCAAGGCAGGGGGTTCTGTTGCTCAACGCCAGCCTCACCGTGGAGGCCTTCAAGGCCAATTCCCACCGAAACAAGGGATGGGAATCCTTCACCGATGCCGTGGTCTCCATCCTGGACAAAAAAACACTTCCCGTGGTATTCCTTCTTTGGGGCAACAACGCCCGGGAAAAGGGAAACGCTGTCGTCAATTCCTGCCACCTGCTTCTCACCGCCCCCCATCCCAGTCCCCTTTCCGCAAGCCGGGGGTTTTTCGGGTGCAGGCATTTTTCAAGAACCAATGAGTTTTTACAAAAAAACGGTTTGACCCCCGTCGACTGGCAGATACCGGATATTTAGAATGGATAGGGAGGAAACGGCATGATCAGAAAAAAGATTGAAATGGAAGTCCAGCGGAATGTGAATATGCGCGGAGGCCAGGGCACAGTGGTTCTGGAACACCTTCTTGACAAGGAAAAGGATGAGTTCTATGGAAAGGGCAGGCTTTTTTCAAGAATAACCCTGGAACCCGGCTGTTCCGTCGGCTATCACGTCCATGAGAACGAGATGGAATGCTACTACATCCTCAAGGGATCCCCAGAGTATGACGACAACGGCGAAAAAGTCATCCTTCATCCCGGGGATGCGGCCCTGACCCGGAGTGGTGAGGGCCATGGAATCCTGAACAACACAGACGAAACCGTGGAGCTCATCGCCTTGATCCTCTACCAGTGATTCTGGCCATGAAGTGGCATCATGCCGCCATATGCCAGGAACCGGGCAAAATCTGCCCGGTTCCATTTGCTTGCTGTTTATGTCACCCTGGGAATCATCTGTATATGTACTCCGGAAAGTACCGGGCATACACCACCAGGTCATATGCCGGCATCGTGAAGGTACATTGCGCATCCATGCAAAAAAGGTCCCTTGGGATGCCCAGATCAATTAATTCGTACTGATACAGGCTCAGATACCATCCCTGGAAAACATATGGATACCATACTTCGAAAGATACCGGCATGGACTGGTAGGTGCTGATCGTGACCTGGCTCCCCACTGCATACAGTCCGCTTCCCTCGATGATTGGCAACGGGTACGCATCAAGTTCATCGAGGTGGTTGTCAAATGTCACCATATCCAGGATCAGGGTAACCTCGTAAAGCGTTACGGGGTCATATAGATATTCATACTCGAACACCACTTCCATGTCTCCGTTCACCGTCACAGTCTGGAAGACTGACCCTTTGACTTCCCATCCCTGCGGTACCGCAGGAGCAGTATACTGCACGGTGCTTCCTTTCGGCACCATATGCACGGCCGGAGCCGCAAGGTCACGGGCCGGGTCATTCGCATCCACGGCGCGGACCGTCACTTTTGCGTCCCCGAACAGGTATGTATAGAAAAGCTTGACAAATTCAGCCCTGGTAAGGTGAATCCTGGGACGGATGGTGTTGTCGGGATAGTCATTGATCGTATCCAGTTTCACCAGCTTCTTCACATGTTCCAGCGCCCATCCTGATATCTGCGCTGCATCGGTGTAGCCGAGGGCAAAGCCCGTCAGGTCCACTTCTCCCCAGAACAGGGAGGCCAGTTTGGCTGCCTCTTCCCTCAGGATGTAGTTCTCCGGCCGGAAGGTGTTGTCCGGATACCCATGCATGAATCCCGTCATTGTGGCGGACACCACGCTGCCGTGATACCATTTACCCGGCATGAGGTCGCTGTATGGGATGCTCTCATAGATCTCCGGGAATCCAAGCCTTGCCACGAACACGGCTGCCTCCGCCCGGGTGATGAAGGCCTCCGGCCGGAATGTGCCGTCCTCATATCCCGTCAGATAACCCCGCTCGTGGAAATCCAGGATCATGTCTTCCGCCCAGTGTCCATTGATGTCAGAATATGGAGGAGCAGCGGCGACGGCCGCTGGTCCGAACATGCTGAACAGCAATGCAAAAGCCAGAATAACACCCAATGTCTTTCTCATAGTCATCTTCCCCCCTTAAATTTTTCGTGGATATATGTCCATTATACCTTCAATAGCAACGGAAGAAAAGAACAAGCCGTTGGAAATAACAGAAAATACCAATAAAAAGGGGTTGTCGTTTCAATCTTCGGTTCTCCGGGAACCCTGTCCCGAGGGTATCATTGCAGTCATACGGCATGATGTGGATGAAGGGTTCATCTTCGAAAGACAAGGAAGGCAGGGCATG
>JAWOHX010000028.1:0-10812 GCA_046484975.1 Clostridia bacterium | reverse complement strand
TATAGAAGAGAGCAGGCTCATCTTTCAGCGGAAGAAGTTCTCTCTGCGGCTGGCCCGGATTGCTCCTGTTCTCCCGCATTATCTCACGGTTTATTTCTGCAATTGAATCGTTTACCTGCAATATTTTCCGATGACTGCACCCATGAAAATGAGGACGAGGGGTTCCATCATGGAGGCCAGTTTCTGCAGGGATGTCTCCAGTTCGTCCTCGTAGAAGTCCGCGGTCTTGCCCAGGATTTCGTCCAGGGTCCCCGACTCCTCCCCGATCTTGATCATGGAGTCAACCATGGGGGGGAAGACAGCGGCCCGCTTGATGGGACTGGCAAGGTCGGTGCCTTTGCGCATGTCGTCCCGGGCAGTCAAAACGGCATTGCTGGCCACCTTGTTGCTCACAACCCTTGCCACCACCTCCATGGCCTGGAGAAGGGGGATTCCGCTGCTAAGCAGGGTGGACAGGGTCCTGGTGAACCTGGTGGTTGAAATCAGGGTCACCGTGTGCTTCAACACCGGGATTTTCAGAACAAAGGTGTCCCATTTCAGCCTTCCTTTTTCGCTCTTTATAAACCCCCGTATGGCATACACGATAATCAGGACGACGCCTCCGATGATGTACCAGTAATCCCTCAGCCCGTTGCTCATGGCAAGGAGCAGCCTGGTGGGTCCGGGTAGTTCCACCCCGCTGGAGGTGAACATCTCCAGGAACATGGGCATGACGAAGGTCAGCAGGAATATCACCACGCCTATGGCCAGGACGCTGAGGATGATGGGATACACCATCGCCGCCCTGATCTTGTTCTTCAGTTTGTTCTCTTTCTCAAAATGGAAGGCCATGCGGTTCATGGCGGCGTCGATGGTTCCGCTGACCTCTCCGGTCTCCACCATGTTGATGAGCAGTTCGGGAAAGACATCCCCGTGGTGCCTCATGGCTTCGGAAAGGCTGAGCCCTTTCTGCACGGTTTCATACAGGTCCTTGGTGACGGCCTTCAGCTTCTTGTTCTGGGTCTGCTGCTGCAGGATGTCCAGTCCCTTGACGATGGTCACGCCTGCGTTGAGCATGGAGTAGAACTGCCGGCAAAAGACTGCGATGTCCTGCGTCTTGACCCTGCCCCTGAAGCCAAACTCCTTGACATCCTTTTTTTCAATGACCTCCTTGACCTTCACCGGGTGGTATCCGTTTTCCCGGATCATGTGGATGAGCTGCGACCTGTCTGCGGCGCTGAAGGTCCCCAGGATGGTCTTTCCTTCGTTGGTAAGGGCAGTATATTTATATACAGGCATTTTGTTCCTCCGTTCCGGATCGATTTAGTATGTCCCGGCACTCATCATGTAGCGCTGGAGCATTTCAATGTCCACGCACCGGGTGATGGCATTCTCCCGGGTGATCATCCCGCTCCTGACCAGTTCACTGAGGGAATAGTCCATCATCCGCATGCCTGCTTTCAGGTTGGTCTGCATGACGGTGGGAATCTGGTGTGTCTTTCCTTCCCGGACCAGGTTGCTGATGGCATTGTTGGCCAGCATGATCTCAAATGCCGCCACCACGCCCCGGCCGTCCGCCCTTGCAATCAACTGCTGGGAGACGATTCCTTCCAGGACTGCGGAAAGCTGGATCCTGATCTGCTGCTGCTGGTAGGGGGGGAACACGTCGATGATCCTGTCAATGGACTGGGCTGCGCCGGTGGTGTGCAGGGTGCTTAAAACAAGATGCCCCGTTTCTGCAGCAGTGATGGCTGTTGCAATGGTCTCCAGGTCCCTCATCTCACCCACCAGGATCACGTCGGGGTCTTCCCGCAGCGCGGCCCTTAAGGCATTGACAAAGCTCTTAGAGTCCATTCCGATCTCCCGCTGGTTGATGATGCTTTCCCCATGGCGGTGGAGATACTCGATGGGCTCCTCCAGGGTCAGCACATGGCATCTTCGGTTTTGGTTGATGTGGTTCACCAGGGTTGCCAGGGTGGTGGATTTTCCGGAGCCTGTGGGCCCGGTGACCAGGACCAGTCCCCTGGGTTTCATGGCCAGGTCCTTGAAAACCTGTGGGAAGCCCAGCTCGTCGATGGTGGGGATCTTCATCCAGATGATTCGGATGGCAAGGGAATAACTGCCCCGCTGCTTGTAAGCGTTGACCCTGAAGCGGCTCACGTTGGGGATGACATAGGAAAGGTCCACCTCCCCCATGTTCACAAGGACCTCCATTTGATCCTCATTGAGAATCTGGCGGGTAATGTCCGCGGTATCCTCCTGGGTCAGCCTCTGGTCCCCGTAGGCCTCCAGATGCCCGTTGACCCTGATCATGGGCGGAATCCCCACCGTGATATGCAGGTCCGTCCCTTTCAATTCCACGCTTTTTTGCAATACCTGAATGATATTCATCGGGTCCCTCCTAATCCATGCTGTAGGTCATCCTGACCAGTTCCTGGGTTGTAGTGATACCGTTGAGGACCAGCCGGATGCAGCTGTCCCTCAGGGACACGGTCCCCATTCTCCCTGCCATGTTGCGCAGCTGGTCCGTGGTGCCTCGTTTCTCTATAATCTCCCGGATGTCCTTGCTGACCAGCATGACCTCGTGAATGGCCGTCCTTCCCTTGTAACCGGTGTGGTTGCAGTTGCTGCATCCCTCCCCTTTATATAACGGCTGGATGTCCTTCAATTTCAGGAGCATCATCTCCGAATGGTCCGGATTGTAGGCCTTCCGGCATTCGGGACAGATTCTCCGGACAAGCCGCTGGGCGACAACGCCCACCACGGATGAAGCGACCAGGAAGGGCTCAATGCCCATGTCGATGAGTCGGGAGATGGTGGAGGCCGCATCATTGGTATGGATGGTGCTTAAGACCAGATGGCCGGTGATGGCGGCCCGGACGGCTATCTGGGCCGTTTCGGCGTCACGGATCTCCCCCACCATGATGATGTCGGGGTCCTGGCGCAGGATGGAACGGAGACCGTTTGCAAATGTCAGTCCGGCCTTCATGTTGACCTGGACCTGGTTGATTCCCTCCAGCCTGTATTCCACCGGGTCTTCCACGGTGATGATGTTGCTCCGCACGCTGTTGACTTCCTTGAGCACCGCATACAGGGTGGTTGTCTTCCCGCTTCCGGTGGGACCGGTGATGAGGACGATTCCGTTGGGATTCTTGATGATCTTGTCGAAAAGAAGGTTGTTGTCCGGGCTGAAACCCAGCTGTTCCCTGCTCAGGAGCATGTCGCTCCGTCCCAGGATACGGATGACGGCCTTTTCCCCGTGCACCGTCGGGAGGACAGAGAGCCTGAGATCCACATCCTTGTCGTCGATGTTCATCTCCACCCTGCCGTCCTGGGGGATGCGTTTCTCTGCAATGTCCATCTTGCCCATGATCTTGAGCCGGGTAATCACCGCGGAATGGGCTGTCTTGGAGGACTTCATGATCTCCTGGAGGTCCCCGTCGATGCGGAACCGGATCATGAGATAGTTCTCCTGGGGTTCAATGTGGATGTCACTGGCCCGAAGGCGCAGGGCATGCTGGATGGTGGAATTCACCAGCCGGACCACAGGGGCGTTGTTGACCTCGCTCAGTGCCTCAACATCGCTTTCAATGATCTGGTCGAAGTTGTATTGCTTCTTGAAATCCTCGACGGCCTTCTCGGTGTTCTCCCTGCCGTAATAGCGGTCGATGGCCGTCATGATCTCTGAACTGGTGGCAAGATAGGGACGGACCTCCATCCCCGTGGCAATTTTCACATCGTCCATGGCGAAAAGGTCCAGGGGGTCGGTCATGGCCACAGCCAGCAACCTGTCCTCCTTGCCCACCGGGATGAGGACGTGTTTCTGGGCCAGGCTCTGGCTGATCATCCTCGGCACGGAGGGGTCGATATTGTAGTCGTTGAAATTGATCCGGGGGACCCTCAGTTGGAACTCCAGGACATCCACCATCTGGCCTTCGGTGATGAGCCCGTCCTCCACCATGAATTTCCCCAGTTTCTTGCCGGAGTTTCTTTGCTTCTTCAGGGCTTCCACGAGTTGCTCCTCATTGATGTACCCCGCCTCTATCAAAAGTTCACCCAGCTTTTTATCCACTTTGTCTGTCATATTGAACCCCATTCAAAAGATATTTGAAATAGCCCCCCCAAAGAGCAATACTGCAATGAACAATACAAAACATCGCAAAATTTCATATATATGATATTTTACTCCAGTTTACCAGATTTTACAATCTCCTATTCAATTTATTCTAATTCTTAAGTTGTTTTCTCTTTGGCGCCTTTTGAAAAAAGCCCGCCGGAATGGATGACGAACAGGTTGGAGACGCTGTCACGGTTGCTCAGGTGGCCTTCGGGGAGAACTGGGTATGGTAGAGGCGGCTGTAGATGCCCTGCTGCCTCAGGAGTTCCCTGTGGGTGCCGGATTCCCGTACTTTTCCGTTGGTGATGACAATGATCCTGTCCGCCTTCTTGATGGTGGAAAGGCGGTGCGCGATGATGATGGAGGTACGCCCCTTTGAAATGGCCTCCATGGCCTTTTGGATCTGCGCCTCCGTCTGGGTGTCGATGCTGGCGGTGGCCTCGTCCAGGACAAGCACAGAGGGGTTGAAGGCCACGGCCCGTGCGAAGGAGAGCAGCTGCCTTTGCCCCGCGGAGAAGGTGCATCCCCTTTCCTTGACCTCCTCGTCATACTGCCCGGGCAGGGACTCGATGAATTCCGCGGCGTGCATCTGCCTTGCGGCCTGCTCCACCATTTCATCGGTGATCTCCATGTTGTTGAGCCTGATGTTCGCCCGGATGTCCCCGGAGAACATGAACACGTCCTGGAGAACCACGGAGATCTGCCGCCTCAGGTCCCTGAGGTTGTACTCCATGATGTCCACGTCATCGATGAGGATGACGCCTTTCTGGATCTCGTAGAACCTGGCCATGAGGTTGATGACGGTGGATTTCCCGCAGCCCGTGGGTCCCACGAAGGCGCAGGTCTCCCCGGGGTTGATGGTGAAGCTCACGTCCTTTAGAACCCAGTTCTCGTCGTTGTAGGCGAACCAGACGTTTCGAAACTCTATTTTCCCCCGCAGTCTTTCAATGCGGCGTCCCGCTTCCATGTCCTCCAGGGTGTCCTTCGTGTCCAGGATCTCGAAGATCCGCTCCGAGGAGATCATGGCGGACTGGAGGGTGGTGTATTTCTCAGCGATCTCACTGATGGGCTCGAAGATCTGCTTGATATAGGTGACAAACACATAGATCAGCCCGATCTCGAAGATCCCGATCCCGGCCCCGCTGGTGCAGAACCACAGTAGCCCCACGATGGTTGCATTGTTGATCACGTCCACCACAGGCCGGCAAAGGCTGTTGAGGATGACCTCCCTCAGGCTGGTCTTGTAGTAGGTGTCGTCCAGCTCCTTGAACTCGTCATATTTCTCCTTTTCCCTGTTGAAGATCTGGACCAGCCGCATCCCGTTGATGTTCTCCGCCAGAAAACCGTTGATCTTCGAGATCATCCCCTTCATCCGGATGAAGTTCTTCCGGGCCGCCAGCCGGTAGAACACGGTCACAAGGGCGATGAGGGGGATGCTTGCCAGGCTGATGCCTGCCAGCTGGGGGCTGAGGGAGAACATCACCACGATGATGCCGATGATGAGGACC
Source organism: Clostridia bacterium (assembly GCA_046484975.1). Taxonomy (GTDB): domain Bacteria; phylum Bacillota; class Clostridia; order DUPQ01; family DUPQ01; genus JAWOHX01. The sequence goes on along the minus strand of JAWOHX010000028.1, from coordinate 5,208 downwards.
ACATCCCGGAACAGGTTGATGAGCACTCCGGAAAAGACCTCGTTCAGGGCCTCCACGTCGTTGGTCACCCTGGTCAGGAGCCTGCCAGAGGAATTGTGGTCGAAATATGCCATGGACATGTTCTGGATATGGGTGAACAGCTGGCTGCGGATGTTGTACATGATCCGCTGTCCGACGAAAGTCAGCAGGTAGGTCTGGGCATAGCCGATGAAGGTCCCTGCCACCGTGATGGCAAAAAACAAAATCCCCAGGTTTTGCACCGTCCTCATGTCGGTGAGGCCGGTGGCGATGTGGTCGTCGATGATGTGCTTGAGCAGGTATGGCTTGGCCAGCACCACACCGTTGATGAGCACCGCCAGGAGCACGCTCAGCAGGATCAGGGGGATGTAGGGCCTGAAATATTTCATCAGCCGGCGGACATGCCCTTTCCCTTTCTTTATTTTGAATTCGTCCAGTTCCCCTTGCCTGATCAAGCCTGTGTCCCCTCCTTCCCGCTCTGATCCATGTATATGTCGTGGTAGTTTCCCTTCAGTGCCATCAGCTCCCCGTGGGTTCCCCTCTCCACGATCCTGCCTCTGTCCATGAGGATGATCTCGTCCGCGTGCATGACGGCAGAGACCCGGTGGGAGATCATGATCCCGGTCTTGCCCTCCAGCATGACCTTCATGTTGCCAAGGATCTCCTCCTCGGTGGCGCTGTCCACGGCGGAGAGGCTGTCGTCCAGGATCAGCACCGAGGGCTTCTTGATGATGGCCCGGGCGATGGAAATCCTCTGCTTCTGCCCGCCGGAAAGGGTGACCCCGCGTTCCCCGACCATCGTGTCGAATTTCTGTGGGAAGGTGAGGATGCTGTCATAGACCCCGGACATCCGGGCGGCATGCTCCACCTCCTGCTCCGAATAACCCGCCCCGAAGAACTCGATGTTCTTTCGGATGGTGGAGGAAAACATGAAATTGTCCTGGGGGACATAGCCCACCTTCTGGCGGAGAACATCCAGCGGAATCTGGTTGATGTCGGTGCCGTCGATGTGGATTTTCCCGTCCTCCACCTTGTACAGCCGGAGAAGCAGGTTCACCAGGGTGGTCTTCCCGCAGCCCGTCTTGCCGATGATGCCCAGGGTCTTTCCTCTTTCAATGGTGACATCGATGTTTTTCAGCACATTGTCGGTACTTCCGGGATAGTGGAAGTCCAGGTTCCTGATTTCAATCTTCCCCCGCAGCCTGTCCACTTCCTCAAGGGCACCGGCATCATTGATGTCGGTTTTCACCTTGAAGATGGCATCCAGTCTTTTGAAGGAGGCGATGCCCCTCTGCCAGACCTCGATGATCCGGCTGATGTTGGTGACGGGCCCGAGGATGGCCAGCATGTAGGTGTTGAATGCGATGTAGTCCCCGAGGCTGATGGTGCCGTTAACCACCAGCTCGCTGCCGATGAGCAGGAAAAACAGGAAACTGACGCCAAAGGAAATCTGGACGGCAGGGCCCATCAGGGCGCTGGTCTTTGTCAGGTCCATCTGGGCGTCCACCCGGTCCTGGTTGTAGCGCAGGAAGTTGTCCACTTCCTCCTTCTCCTGGGCGAAGGACTTGATGACCCGTATCCCCGTGATGTTCTCCTGGACCTTCTCGGCAATGCCCGCATAGGTCTTTTGCACGTTGGTGAACTTGCGGCGTATTCTCTTTCCAAGCCGCATCATGATGAACACCAGGACGGGCATGGGCCCCAGGGCCATGAGGGTCAGCAGGGGGCTGATGGTGCCTGCCATGAAGAAAATGGCCACGGAATTGATGATGACCCCTTCCACGATGGCCACCACCCCGAAGCCGAAGGTGATGCGGATGGCCTGGACATCGTTGATGGCATGGGCGATGAGGTCCCCCGTCTTGTTGTTGCTGTAGAAACTCACAGGGAGGGTCTGCAGGTGGGCAAAGAGATGCTCCCTCATGTGGCACTCCACCTTGCGGCAGCTCCCGATGAGCAGGTATCTCCAGAAATATTTCAAGACGAACACCAGGAACCCGAAAACAGCCATAAAGACGAGGTATCTCCTGATCTCCCCTGTGGAAAGGATGCCGTCCTTGAGCCCGTCCATGACCAACCCCAGGAATTTTGGGATGGTGAGCCCGATGGCGGAGGCCGCCACCAGGATCAGGATCCCGAACACATAGTGCCATTTCCTGGTGCTGATGAAGTCTTTGAGAATCTGTCTGCCGTCCATTCTTCCTCCGTGGTTTATACGTATAAGCCAATTCCTTCGGATGTTTGCCCTCAGGATTCCCGGATCACCAGTTCACTTGGGACGATGGTGATTTTCTCCTGCTTTTCCCCGGCCAGGATCCCAAAGAGCTTCCCGGCGGCTTTTTGTCCCATCTCGAACAGGGGCACCTCGATGGAGGAGATGGAAGGATGGGTGATGTCGAAGAACTGGGAGGACCCAAGGGCGATGAGCCGCAGGTCCCCGGGCATTCTTTTCCCCAGCATCAGGGCGGCCTTCAGGGCCAGCATGCCGAACTTAGGCGAGCCTGCCAGAATGCCATCGGGCTTCCTGTCCCCTTCCAGGAGCCCTTTCACCGAGCGGATGATCTCCTCGTCCTTGAACACGCTGAAGGCAAGGCTTTTTGCATCCATGTCATAGCCTTCCCCTGCCGCTGCCTGCAGGAGGGCCTCCGAGCGTGCGTCCTTCCCCTTATCCACCCGGGGCCCCGCATAGCCGATGCTTTTCACGCCGGCCTGCTTGAAATACAGGACGGCGTCCCGTATCTTGTCCAGGTGGTCGGTACAGACCTGGTGAGCGGCCGTCCCCTTCGGTGTGGTATCCACGATGACGAAGGGGATGCCCCTCTCCTTCATGTGGCGCTGTATTTTGTCCTCCACCGTGGCGAAGGCAAAGAGGATGCCGTCGATCCGGTAGGAATTGTAGTAGTTGATGTATTCGCAGTCCTGGACGTCCTCATGCTTGTTGAACAGAAGGGTGATGGAATAGTTGTTTTCCTGGACCCCGTCCTTGATTCCCTCCAGGGTTTTCATGAAATAGAAATTGGTGACATTCCGGTCGGTGACGATGCCGATGGACATGGATCGTTTCAGCCGCATCCCCTTGGCGATGTAGTTGGGATGGTAGTCCAGGGCCTCGGCGGCTTTTAGCACGGCCTCCCGTGTCTCCGGGCGGATCTTGATGTCCTCCCGGTTGTTGAGAACATAGGAGACCGTCGCCTGGGAAACCCCCGCCTCCCTGGCCACATCACGGCTGGATATTCTTTTCTTGTCCTCCATCATGCCTCCGGTTTATACGTATAAACTTAAGGAACATTTTAACCCCGCAGGGCATGAAAGTCAAGGGTAAAATCAATCTTCAGAGAAATTTCCGGTAGGCGGGATGATGCTGGAGCTTGCGCAGCTGCTTCTTTTTCTCACGGTAGGATGGCATGGCACGCTCCACGATTTTCCAGAAGGCGCTTGAATGGTCGTGCCGGGCCAGGTGGGCCAGTTCGTGGATCACCACGTAGTCCACCAGGTCCTCCTCTGCCATAATGAGGCGCCAGGAGAAATTCAAGGATCCCTTCTGGGAACAGGACCCCCATCGGGTCGTTGCGCCGGTGATCCGCATGCCTTTTGGGGAAACGCCGAGGATACGGGAGAAGGCCTCGGACTTGGATGAAAGGATCTCCCTGGCCAGGGACCTGTAGACGTGCTCAACGGCTTTTTGGACGTCCCCTGGCTTGGTGGTCTCCGGGATATGGAAGGCCTGCCCGTCGAAACCCGCCTTCTTGCCCCCGGTGCGCAGGATCCCGTATTCCCTGCCAAGGAGCAGGACAGCGTCCTGCTCCTGAAAGACAACTTGCTCCATATTCCCAAGATGCCTGGAAATCCAGGCCTCCCGGCTTTTCACGAAGCCCTCGATCCTCTCCCTGGACACGGAATAGGGCGCACGGACCTCCACCGTGGCCCGGCGGGTCACGTGGATGGCAAGGGTTTTTCTTTTGGAGTGTTTGACCTCATACTCGACCATGTCTTCTCCAGGGGGATGAATCACTTCAAATTTACACCAATTATATAGGCACCATCCCCATGCAGTCAAATGCCGTTGCCATCAGAAGCCCGGGCATTGCATCAATACCGGGGTCTTCATGTACGTCCGCAACAAGGCAATGATACAAATTAATTATTCTCGGTGGACGAAAACAAAGGACTTACCATGAATGATGAGTGACAACTATAATTCGTGAAACACTATCCAATGAGCTTGTATATACTGTGATATGAGCCTCCATCGCAGCAGCTTTTTCAGTATGCGAGCTCATTTGTCATAATATATTTGCATTTATGTATTGAAATTATGACAAATGCGTGCTATACTAAGCCATAGAAGGAAGGTGTTTTTAGTGAGTAACATTAAAATATCTGGGAAACGAATAAAGGAAATACGAGAAAATAACAACTTTTCACAGAGTAATATTGCAATCTTTCTCGGCGTTGACCAAAGCCTGATCTCAAAGGTTGAGAAAGATGAAAGAGCTTTATCGAGTGATATGCTTGAAAAACTTGCTGCTTTGTTCGGTGTTCATCAGAAAGCGTTTTCAGCTGGAAGTACCGAAAAGCCGCTCTCTTATGCACTGCGCGCCAGCGATTTGACAGCAGATGATATGAATGCCATAAGTGCAATTAATAAAATTGCATTGAATTGCGATTTTGTTGCATCTTTACTGAATGGAGCGAATGAAAGCGATGGCAATTAACAAGACGGATTTACTTATAAAAGCCCAAGAACTGAGAAAAGCAGTGGGTGAAGATGGCGACTCTCCAATGGACATCTTCGCTCTTGTTCTTTCAATTGAGAAACTTACCCTCATTCGCTATCCGATGGGTGAACATCTCAGTGGTATGTGCATTAGAAATGATAACGGTAACATAATCGCCATAAATTCAGGAATGACACTTGGCCGGCAGCGTTTCTCGTTGGCTCATGAACTGTATCACTTATACTACGATGAGAAAATGACAGCTATTTGTAAAGTAACGATCGGCTCCGGAGATGATATCGAAAAATCTGCAGACCAATTTGCTTCGTATTTTCTCATTCCGCCAGTTTCGTTGAAATCCAAGATTACCATGCTAAAAGCTGGACGAGACGGTGCGGGACCTGATCCGGAATCCGATTGCGGAGCAGATGGGGCTTCTGGAGGCAGGTGCACTGAGCCGGGCCTACGAAGG
>JAWOHX010000088.1:0-13049 GCA_046484975.1 Clostridia bacterium | reverse complement strand
GCGGGCACATTCATGTATGCGGGCTCCCGGTCGATGGTGCCAAAGGGGATGTCGTACCGGTAGGATGCGACCGGGTATGCGCATTTCACATGGAAATCCAGCTGTGGGACATGGTCGTTCTTTTTCCCCGTCTCCAGCCACTCGCATTCCACCTGGTAATCCAGACAGGCGCTTCCCCGGTCAAGGCTCATCAGAACATTGATCCTGGAATTCGAAAGGGTTGCAGTATAGCGAATCCACTGCCTGAGAGCGTTCCTGTCCATGCGGCATTCCTCGACCTTCACATGTGAGGCCTTGCCAATGTCCATATGCTTGCCGATGATCCAGGAGGTCATGCCCCGGGAAGGATCCTCCTTCAGGAGCCTGAAAACCCCGGAGCCGGTCTCCACCAGATCCGTATCAGAACCCAGGAGGCGCAAGGACTGGAGGGAGAGGTCATCGGGGTTGAATGCCGCCCGGATGACGTCGTTCTCCAGGACATATCCATGGGAGGGCTCCACCCTGAAATCCGAAGGCCTGGGAAGTTTTTTGATTTCCGTGGCAGCCTGGTCCAGGATGATGGTGGCGTAGCCCAGGGAGGGAACGGCCAGGCTGGTGTAAAGGGTGAAATACTTGTGCTGCCAGTACCGGTTATAGAAGGAATCGGAGCCTGTGGGCTTATGGAACTGGTGGGGAAGGATACCACCAGCTGCATCCGTGAGGACCAGCCTGTCCGGATTTCCCGGCCAGTCCCATACCTGGAGCTCAATCACCTGGCTGGTCTTTGCGGGCAGGCTGTTGAACACATGGTATAGCCTTTTCATGCCCCGGCCCCTTTCCACGGCGGTGATTTTCAATTTCCCGGTGTTGAAACCAGCTCCGGCCCCTTCCGAACGTGATTCCGTGAGGTCCTCGTCAGGTTTCAGGGACAGGGTGTCCATATTCCCGGCGATGTTCCGGTAGGCTTCATAGGTCCCGGTGTTGGCAAAAGCCAGAACCTCCTGGTATTTGGCCATGGCATATTCCCTGGTCTCGATGACCCCGGACCCGGGCAGGATGTCGTGGAAATGGTTGAACAGAACCTTGTTCCATTCCCAGAAGGCGTCCTTGCCGGAAGGCTCAAGCAGGGCGAGGCGCTCTGTTGAACAAGCCGATTCAAAGTCGTTCAATCTGGCTTCACTGATTTTGTTGCCTGCCTTGATCCTGGACTGGGAGGTATAGCATCCGGTGAAGATGAAATTCAATTCCCCCTCCACCACGGGAAAGTTGTCCATGTTTTTTTCCGCCTGACGGTAAAAATCACGGTAGGTGCCCATCTGTATGGTCGGGAAGACAGGCCATGTGGCCATTTGCCGAAGAAGCTCGATGTCTTTTCGGGTGGGGCCGCCCCCGTGGTCGCCGCACCCGTAGACCTTGAGCATGACATCCAGCCCATGGGATTTGCAAAAACCAGGGGCATGGAGGGCCATATCCGGATGGATGGCGCTGTTGTACCATTGGGGCTCCTTGAAGACCAGGATACGGTTGCCGGAAGGGGACTGCCAGTTGTAAAGGACATGCCCGTCATACCCCCGGCAATGGTAATAGTATTTCACGCCTGATGAAGAGAGGATCTCCGGGAGGTTCCGGTGGTGGCCGAAGGTGTCGGGCTCATAGTCAAAGTCAAAATGGGCATCGGACAACCCGAAGAGTTTTCCCAGATACCTGCGCGTATGGGTGAGGTGACGGATCTGGCTTTCCTCGTCGGGCATGTTCTTGTCCGCCTCCACCCAGTGGGATGCGGTGATTTCCCAGCGGCCCTCCTGGATTCTCTGGCGGATGCGGGGAAGCATCTCCGGCATGTACTCCTCGACAATCCGGTAGACGGAGGCCTGGGATTGGGAAAAGGTGAAGTCCCCGTACTCCTCCATGAGGTCCAGGACGGTCCGGAAGGTATCCAGGGTGATGGCCACAGTCTCGTTGAGCCCCCACATCCAGTTCATGTCGATATGGGCATGAGAAGTACAGATGATGCGGATGCTTTTGGCTTTTTCTGCAAAAGGCGAAAGGATCTGTTCGAGGATGTACTGGTCGTCCCGGGTGATTGCATCCTTCTGGTGCAGGGCATTTTCCAGGAAGATGACTCCTTCCTGCAGAACATGAAGCAACCCCAGGTCCATTTCCCGGTTGAGTTCTGCCGCAAAGCGAAGCTGGTAGAAGGTTTTGTCATCCAGCTTGCCTTTGAGGCGTTCCATGGCGTCCATTATGTTTTTCATCATAGACCTCCCTTTTCTGATATCTGAAGTGTATTTATTTTTCCGGGTTGAGTCAATAGATTTCTTCGAGGATGTGTCCGTCCTTTTCGTCAACCGCCAGATGAAACTCCTCCCGGGTCCCCATGGCGTATTGACCCTGGCCACGGATGATCCTTTGCTTGAGCAGCTAGCTAAAACGGTCTGAAGGGAATGGAACCAGGAAGAGGAAGGTGAACCGATTCTTTGTTACATGTTGTCTTCCCGGAAAGACCGGTCATATCACAGCCGCTCCCAGGTTGGTAAAGGTGATGGGGGAAGCATGGAAGGCAGGAAAGGAGCATAAGGCTTCATAGAGCCTGTCCTGGTCCTTCTCCATGCAAAGACTGACCACCGAGGAACCCGACCCGCTGATCACCGTGCCCAGGCTGCCCGCCTGCCGGCCCTTTTCCCGGATGTCTTCGAACCCGGGAAGAAGCTTTGACCTGGAAGGCTCATGGACCACGTCCTCCTCCAGGACGATTGACATCGTCCTGTAATCCTTTTGCACCATGGCACAGGCCAGGAGGGAGGCGTTCTGAAGGGCCTTCGCCATGTCGCCGGCTGTATAGGAAGGGGGAAGGATGCGCCGTGCATCGGCGGTGGAGACCCCAAAGCCGGGAACCAGAAGGATACCCCGAAGATCATTGGGGACGGGGACATGCAAAACGTGCAGCTTGGAGTAGACCGTGAATCCGCCATACAGGCAGGCGCAGGCATTGTCCCCGTGGCCTTCCATCTCTGCTGCAAGGGCCAGCAGGTCCCTTTTAGGCAATAGGTCCTGGAAATGCCGGTTCACTGCCATCAGGGCGGAAACGATGCAGGCGGCGCTGCTGCCCAGCCCCCGGCCCGGGGGGATGTGGTTCTCCAGGACCAGATGGATGCCTTCCAGTCTTTTTCCCACCGCGGAGAGATAGGTCCTGATGGCCTGATATGCCAGATTTTCTTGACCCAGGGGAATGCTCTCTGCATAGGCCCCCGTCACCTCGATGCGCAAACCGGAGGGGGTCTCCCGGAAGGATGTCACGGTCCAGAGGTCCCTGATGGCCAAACCCCCGCAATCGAACAAAACGCCAAGATTGGCTGTGGTGGCATGGGCCTTTATTTTGATCATGGCAAAATCCCTCCCCGGAGGATCTCAGAGATGACGTTTGGCTCGCAGGGGACGGGTTCGGGTTTTCTGATGAGGCCCAGGGCGGTGTCGGGGTCTTTAAGCCCGTTTCCCGTGAGGATGCAGACGACGAGGGACCGCTTTTTGATGGCGCCTGCCCGTATTTTTTTGAGCAGGCCGGCCAGGGAGGCAGCGGAAGCGGGCTCGCAGAAGACCCCTTCCCGGGAAGCCAGCAATGCATAGGCCTCCAGAATCTCCTCGTCGGTGACACTGTCAAAAAAGCCGGATGATTCCCGGACGGCTGCCATGGCCCCGTCCCGGCTCACCGGGTCCCCGATGCGGATGGCTGTGGCCAGGGTATCGGGGTTTTCCACGTTCCTTCCAAGGACCAGCGGTGCAGCCCCGGCGGCCTGGATGCCTGCCATGAACGGAAGGGTTCCCGGGGAAAACTCGCGGAAGCCTTTCCAGTAGGCGGTGATGTTGCCTGCATTGCCCACCGGAAGGAAAACTGCGTCAGGGCATTTCCCCAGGCTTTCCAGGATCTCAAACGCCCCTGTTTTCTGCCCTTCGATCCGGTAGGGGTTGATGGAGTTCACCACAGTGACGGGATGCCTCCCGGCCATTTCCATCGTCAGCTTCAAGGCCTGGTCAAAGTTCCCTTCCACGGGAATCACCTTGGCACCGTAGATGAATGCCTGGGCCAGTTTCCCGTAGGCAATCTTCCCGGCGGGGATCAGTACCGTGCAGCGGATGCCGGCCTTGGCCGCATATGCGGCTGCTGAGGAGGAGGTGTTTCCTGTGGATGCACAGATAACATGGTCAGATCCCTTTTCCAGGGCCTTGGCCACGGCGAGCACCATGCCACGGTCCTTGAAGGAGCCCGTTGGATTGAGGCCCTCCAGCTTGAGATGAATGTCCATGCCATACTCTTCCGACAGGTTGTCTGCCCGGACCAGGGGGGTGTTTCCCTCCCCCAGGGTCAGACAAGGGGTTTTCGCCGAGATTGGAAGGTATTCCCTGTATTGTTCCATGATGCCCTTCATCCGTTTTCCTCCTCCACCCGAATGATCCCAGCCACTTTTTCCACCTCGTCCAGGCCGTTGATCATTTCCATGCTGCGCTTCATGTTCCTTTCCGAGACCTTGTGGGTGATGATGATGAGGTTCGCCACGCCGTCGATGGCCTTTTTCTGTACCACCGAGTAGATGCTCACATGGTTTTTCCCGAAGATATGGGCAATCTTTGCCAGTACGCCGGGCTGGTCATCCACGCACATGCGGGTGTAGAAGCTGGTGTGGGTGGAGAGGATGTCCCGGACGGGGAGCGGGCGGATGCAGGTGCAGCCAATCCCATCGCTTCGGCCCAGGTTCCTGGCAATGGTGATGATATCCCCGACGATGGCGCTGGCGGTGGGAAGGCTGCCTGCACCTTTTCCGTAGATCATGCTTTTGCCAATGGCGTCAGCCTCGATGTAGATTCCATTGTATGCTCCCTTGATGCTGGCCAGGGGATGACTGACGGGGATGAGCACCGGATTGACCTGTGCCTTGATGTGGCCCCCCGTTTCCTTGCACATCCCCAGCAAGCGGATGCGGTATCCCAGCTCTTTGGCGTATTCCATGTCCTCCCGGGTGATTCCGGTGATGCCCTCCACATGGACGTCCGACAGGGACAGGGATGCGTTGAAGGCGATGCCTGCCAGGATGGCGATTTTCCGTGCCGAATCATGGCCTTCCACATCACTGGAGGGGTCGCTCTCGGCATACCCTTTTTCCTGGGCCTCCCGGAGGGCGGCCTCGAAGCTTACCCCCTCATCCTCCATTTTGCTCAAGATATAGTTGGTGGTCCCGTTGAGGATGCCCAGGATGCTTTTGATCCGGTTTCCGGCGAAGCTCTCCCGGATCATGCTGATCACGGGTATACCGGCGCACACGCTTGCCTCAAACCGGAGGGACAGGCCTTTTTCTTTTGCGAGATCCATCAGGTAGCAGCCCTTTTCCGCCATGAGGTCCTTGTTGGCGGTGACCACATGGATGCCTGATTCCAGGGCCCTGACGATGTAGTCGAAGGCCCGGGTGGTGCCGCCCATGGCCTCCACCACGATGTCCAGGGACATGGGGGAGAAGAAGGCTTCCTCATCATGGAGGATGACCCCCTGGAATCCTTCGGGAAGGGTCCTTTGTTTATCTATGTCCTGGACCAGAATCTTTTCCAGTGAGATGCAGGCATCGGTCCGCATCTGGATGATGTCCCTGTTGGTGTGCAAAAGGTCTGCCGTCCCTTTGCCCACGGTGCCCAGGCCGATGAGCCCGACGCGTATTTTTTCCATCTCATGCACCTCCCCTTGAAAAGTCCGCCCGTAGGACCCCCCGTTTCTGCAGGATGGATTCCAACAGGGCATCCAGGGTCCTGTCCATGTCCCGGGCCTCGATGTAGATGGAGACCCGGGCGGTGCCTCCGAGGGGGATCTCCTGGTTGATGGTGAGGATGTTGGCTTTCACACGGCCAATCTCCCCGATGACTCCCGCCAGGATGTTGGCCTTGTCCTCCAGCAGAAGATAGAGGCAGATGATCTGCCCGGGGGACTCGGTGACCTTATGGATCTTGTCCTTGTATTTATAGTAGGCGCTCCTGCTGATCCCGGCCTTTTTCACCGCCGCGTGGATGCTTTTCTCCCGGTTGCTTTCCATGAGCTCCTTGACCTCCAGGGTCTTTAGCATGGATTCAGTGAAGATGTCCTTGGATACCAGGTAATATTCTGTCTGCATATGTACGCCTCCAAAAAACAAATGTATGTTTAGGAAATACATTATCATAAAAGCATCCATGTTTCAATGGTTTTCCCATGGATTGAAAAAACACATCCCCTGGTGTATGATTTTCATTGGGAATATAAAGGACCATCATGTATAATGAGAAGGAACAGGAGGCTTGCACATGGCGGAGTTACGCTGGCATCCCTTGATCAGGGACTGGATCATCATCGCATCCCACCGGCAGGACCGGCCCCAGATGCCAAAGGGCTGGTGTCCTTTCTGCCCGGGAAGCGGGCGGGTGCCGGACCACTACGAAGTGATGATGTATGAGAATGATTTTCCTGCCCTTTCCATGGATCCTCCTCCACCGGACGACGTGTCCACCGGCTTCTTCCGTGCGGAGGAAGCCTACGGGAAATGCGAGGTGGTCCTCTATTCCCCGGAACATGGAAAGACCCTTCCGGAATTGCCAATCCCCCATGTCCGAAAGCTGGTGGACTTGTGGACCAGCCGCTATGTCGAATTAAAAAAAGACCCTGGCCTCCGTTACATCTTCATCTTCGAGAACCGGGGGGAAGCGGTGGGGGTCACCATGCCCCACCCCCACGGGCAGATCTACGGATATCCCTTCCTTCCAAAGAAGATACAGCTGGAAATGGATGCCTGCAGGGAGCATCTGGAGAAAAACAAACGCTGCCTGATATGCGAGATGAACGAGAACGAAGCTTCCTTCGGGAAACGGGTGATTTCCGAGGATGAACACTTCATCGTCTACCTGCCCTTTTTCACGGAATACCCCTATGGCGTATATATTGTCTCCAAGCGGCACCTGGCCAGCCTGGAGGAATTTACTGAAGAGGAGAAAAACTCCTTTTCCGTGACCCTGAGAAACACGGTTGGCATGTTCGACGCCCTCTTCGACATGCCCTTCCCATATATGATGTGCATGCACCAGGAAGCGGTGAACATGGGGGATGCAGGGGATATTTCCCATTTCCATGTGGAGTTCTTCCCGCCCATGCGATCGGAAAACAAGCTGAAATACAATGCCTCCAGTGAAACCGGGGCCTGGGCCCACTGCAATCCCACCTGCCCGGAGGAAAAGGCGAAGGAGTTGAGGGATGCCTGGAAGAAATTCACGGAAAGGGGCTAGTGAATGGATCTGAGGGAAAAACTGGTGCGGACATATGGTGACGCACCGGAGGAAATGAGGATGTTCCAGAGCCCGGGCAGGGTCAATCTCATCGGCGAGCACATCGACTACAACGGCGGGTCGGTATTCCCCGCCGCCCTGACCATGGTCTCCACCGTATGCGCCAGGAAGAGGCGGGACAACACCATCCAGCTGTTGGCCACCGACCTGGATGAAGTGGTTCGTGCGGATTACCATTCCCTGGACGAACACCGGGGGATCCGGTGGGGGAATTATCAGCTGGGGGTGGCGAAGGAGCTTTTAGAAGCCGGCTACAAGCTGGCAGGATGCGACATGATCTTCGAGGACAAGGTGCCCCTGGGCAGCGGGTTGTCTTCCTCCGCCGCCATCGAGGTGGTGACCGCCTTCACATTATTGCATCTTTCCGGATACCATGATGTTCCCCTGGTGGAAATCGCCAGGATCGCCCAGCGGGCGGAACACCGGTTCGTGGGGGTCCATTGCGGCATCATGGACCAGTTTGCCTCTGCCATGGGGAAAAAGGACCATGCCATTCTTCTGGATACCAGAACCCTGGAATATCGGCATGTCCCCATGGACATGAAAGGCTACAAGGTGGTCATCGCCAACACCAATAAGAAGAGAAGCCTTGGGGATTCGGCATACAACCAGCGGAGGAAGGAATGCGAGCAGGCCCTGGCGGACATCCAGGTGATGTATGGGGACATCGATGGGCTCTGCCAGCTTTCACTGCAGGAGTTTGAACAGGGGAGGCATCTCATCAGGAATGAAAAAAGCCTGATGCGGGCGTATCATGCCGTGACGGAGAATGACAGGGTCCATCGGAGCGTGGCAGCCCTGGAGGCAGGGGACATGGCCGCTTTCGGGGATCTTCTGACCCGCTCCCATGTATCCCTTCGGGACCAATACGAGGTCTCCTGCAAGGAGCTGGACACCCTGGTGGAACTGGCCCTGGAATGTCCCGGCGTGGCGGGCTCCCGGATGACGGGGGCGGGTTTCGGGGGATGCACGGTGAGCATCGTACGGGAAGGGGACATGGACGGCTTCATTGATTTTGCCGCAGTCAGGTATGAGGAGAGAATCGGGTATCCTGCGGCCTTTTATATTTCCGAGATCGGGGATGGTGTGAAGGAGGTGACTGGCTGATGGCGGTCCTGGTAACCGGAGGCGCTGGCTATATCGGCAGCCATATGGTCCTGGAGCTGATGGAACACAAGGAGGATGTGGTGGTGGTGGACAATCTGTCCACCGGACACAGGCACGCAGTCCTTTGCGATACATTCTATCCCGGGGACATCCGGGACGACTTGCTGATGGAACGGGTCTTCAGGGAGAACGACATCGAGAGCGTCATCCATTTCGCTGCGGATTCCCAGGTGGCGGAAAGCATGCGGGACCCCTTGAAATATTACGACAACAATGTGGGGGGGACCGCCCGGCTCCTGCATCACATGGTAAAACATTCCGTGGGAAGGATGGTGTTCTCTTCCACAGCGGCAGTCTACGGGGAACCGGACGCCATCCCCATCACGGAAGAGGCTCCGGTAAGGCCGCAGAGCGCCTATGGGGAAAGCAAGCTCTCGGTGGAGAGGATGTTGGCATGGGTCTCCGCCTCCCACGGCATCAGGCACACCTGCCTGCGCTATTTCAATGCCTGCGGCGCCCACAGGGACGGAGTCATCGGGGAGGACCACAGGCCAGAGACCCATCTGATCCCCAATCTGGTCAAGGCGGCCTTTAGTGCCTCCAGGGAAGCCCCGGTCTATGGAACCGACTACCCGACCCCCGACGGGACCTGCATCCGGGACTACATCTACATCGGGGACCTGGTGAAGGCCCACATGCTGTCCCTGGAGAAGATGCGTAAGGAAAACGTTGACGCCGTCTACAACCTGGGGAGCCAGGCCGGATATTCCGTGCTGGAGATTCTAAGGGCCGTGGAGGGGGTCACGGGCATTCAACTGGACATACGGGACATGGACCGGCGTCCCGGCGATCCCGCCGTTCTCATTGCCTCCGGCGAAAAAGCGCGCAGGGAACTGGGGTTTCTCCCGATAAAAGTGGACATTGGTGATATAATAGAGACAGTGGTGAAGTTCCAGAAGAAGCATCCCGGAGGATATGCCCCAAGAGAGGAAGAATGAAATGCTGAAAGTTCATGTATATGAGGACAAATGCAAAAGCTGCGGGCTGTGCATTGCAGCCTGTCCAAAGAAAATCATTGTCAGGAAGGGGTGCATCAACCAGCTCGGCTACCATCCCGTGGAAATCAGCGACCATGAGAAGTGCACCCGCTGCGCCATGTGCGCAACGGCCTGCCCCGACCTGGTCCTGGAAGTCAAGGAGGAATGACATGGAAGACAGGATCCTGATGAAGGGAAACGATGCAGTGGCCCAGGGCGCCATCGATGCGGGGTGCCGCTACTATTTCGGATATCCCATCACGCCCCAGACGGAGATCTCCCACTACATGGCAGAACACCTGCCCCGGGCGGGAGGGGTGTTCATCCAGGCGGAGAGCGAGATTGCTGCCATCAACATGGTCTATGGCGCTTCCAGCGCAGGGGCCAGGTCGATGACTTCCTCCTCCAGCCCGGGCATCAGCCTCAAGCAGGAGGGACTCTCATATATCGCCGGCGCCGAGCTGCCCGCCGTGGTGGTGAACGTGGTCCGGTGCGGACCCGGCCTGGGAGGGATCCTGCCCGCCCAGTGTGACTATTTCCAGTCCGTCAAGGGGGGAGGACACGGGGATTACAGGAACATCGTCCTGGCCCCCAACAGCGTGCAGGAGATCTACGACCTGACCAGGGAAGCCTTCGACCTTGCGGACAAGTACCGCATCACCGTCATGGTGATGGCGGACGGCAGCCTCGGCCAGATGATGGAAAGCGTCACCTTGAAACAAAATAAACCTCCCCTGGAATTCCAAAAACCCTGGGCCACCACGGGAACAGGGATGAAAAGACCGCAGAACGTCGTCACCAGCGTATATATCATTCCCGAGGAGCTGGAGGAGGTCAACAACAGGCTCCAGGCAAAATACCGGGAGATCGAGAAAAACGAGGTCCGGTGGGAGGAGATCAACTGCCAGGACGCAAAGCTCATCGTTTGCTCCTACGGGACGACTTCAAGGATCATGATCAATGTCATCCAGCAGGCAAAACAGGAAGGAATCGAGGTGGGGCTCATCCGGCCCATCACCCTCTGGCCTTTCCCCTACGATGTTCTGGAGAAATATACGGACACCGCAGAAGCTTTCCTTTCCCTGGAACTGAGCGCCGGCCAGATGGTGGAGGACGTGAAACTGGGGACAAAATTCAAACGACCCGTCCATTTTTACGGCAGGACCGGCGGGATGATACCCACCCAGGGGGAAATCCTCAAGGAAATCAGAAGAATCCTGGGAAAAGGAGGCGAATGACATGCCATTGAAAACAATCCCCCGAAGCATCAGGGAGAACATCTCCTTCCATTACTGCCCGGGGTGCTCCCACGGCATCGTGCACCGGCTCATCGGGGAAGTCATCGACGAGCTTGGCATCGAAGGCATCACCGTAGGCATCGCCCCGGTGGGATGCTCATACAACTGTTACAAATATTTTAATTTCGATATGATCCAGGCGGCCCACGGGAGGGCTCCCGCGGTGGCGACAGGGGTCAAAAGGGTGTTGCCCGGCAATGTTGTCTTCACCTATCAGGGAGACGGGGACCTGGCGGCCATCGGCACTGCGGAAATCATCCATGCCGTGGCCAGGGGGGAGAATCTCACCACCATCTTCATCAACAACGCCATCTATGGGATGACCTCAGGGCAGATGGCACCCACCACCCTTCCCGGGCAAATCACCATGACCTCTCCCGAGGGAAGGGACACGGCCACGGAGGGATTCCCCATCCGGATGACCGAAATGCTCGCCGGACTGGAGGGGGCTGTCTATGTGGAACGGGTTTCCGCTCATGATGTCAGGCACATCAACGAGGCGAAAAAGGCCATCAAGAAAGCTTTCAAAGTGCAGATGAAGGGACTGGGATATTCAATTGTGGAAGTGCTGTCCACCTGTCCCACCAACTGGAAACTCACCCCCCTGGACTCAGTGGAATGGCTCAAGGCAAACATGATTCCCTTCTATCCCCTCGGAAACATCAAGGGGAAGGACCTGGAGGTATAGGCATGCTGTATGAAATCATCATCGCGGGATTCGGAGGGCAGGGCATTCTTTCCGCGGGTCGGCTGCTGGTCCATGCAGGGCTTCTGGAGGGCAGGAATGTCTCCTGGCTGCCATCCTATGGACCGGAGATGCGGGGGGGGACCGCCAACTGCCATGTGATCATCTCCGATGGACCCATCGGATCCCCCATCATAGACAAGGCCGATGTCCTCATCGCCATGACCCTGCCGGCATTGCAAAAGTTCGGAAAAGTCCTCAAACCCGGTGGTATGGCCATCGTGGACGCGGACATGATCGGGGAGAAGGATGTCCCAACGGACAGGAAAACCTTCCGGTTGAATGCCACCAGCATATCCCCCAACAAGAACTACGCATACATGGTGCTCATCGGAAAACTCATCAAGGAAACGGGTCTGGTCAGGCCCGATAGCATCGAACACATTCTGCACAGCATGCTGCCGGAAAGCAAGCGCGGCATGATCGCAGACGAGATGAAAATATTAAAAATAGGCATGGAGGACAACAATGGGATTAAAACAGAACAGTGACCTCAGGTTGGAGGCCCGTGAAGGGCTGAAAGGGTACTGGGCGGACGCAGTGGTGGCTGCCCTCATATCCAGCATCATCATCGGTTTGGTAAGCAACGTGAACATCATGATGGAGTCATTCGGGGAGGCACAAAGGATTATCAACCTGATGTGGATCCCGACCTATGCCTATACACTGCTGGTTTCCAACATCATCAGCTACGGCATCATGGTCTTCTATCTGCGCTTGTTCACCAACTGGAGCAACAGGCTCGAGGAGATTTTCTCCGGCTACAAGAATTTCGGGAATGTATTCGCGCTGATGTTCCTGATGAACCTCTTCATATTCCTCTGGAGCCTGCTGTTCCTCATCCCCGGAATCATCGCCGCCTACAGGTATTCCATGGCGGTCTACATCATGGCTGAGAACCCGGGGACGACACCCATGGACGCCATACGCAGAAGCAAGGAGCTCACACAAGGTGTGAAAGGCAAGATATTCGAACTGGACTTGAGCTTCATCGGATGGGCCATCCTCTGCATATTCACCTGTGGAATCGGATTTTTATGGCTGACCCCTTACTGGAACATGTCCAGGGTGGCTTTTTACCAGGATCTGAAGATTACCCGCCTGGCTCCACCCGCTCCCGAACAGGAGGAGGTCATTTCACTGGAGGAATGGGAATGAGGCATGACGCCTTGAACAGGATCTCCAAAAAGGCGGCAGGCATGTTGTCCGTTCTGCTTTTTCTGACAGCATGTTCATCCGGGGTCCCCGCCATATACAGGGAACTGACCGGATTCAAAGGCATTGAACTCTATGTCTGGGAAAACGCACCGGCAAAAGACCTGTGCTTTGGTTTCCTTGAGGGGACCAACCGCAACAAGACAGAGGAAGACTTCAGGTTCCTGTACCGCGGAGTTGATATTGCCCATGTGCACGTTGAACTCATTCATCGCGGTCAGCGTGTGCTCGGGCGCGCGCTGGTCGTCCCGGTGTACGCGGCACTCGATTTTGATGAACGCGTTGCGGGTGAGGCTGTCATTCGCCAGACGCTCGATG
>JAWOHX010000007.1:0-4263 GCA_046484975.1 Clostridia bacterium | reverse complement strand
CAATCTCAAGCTTTGGAAGGTCGGTTCTGATCTGTTCCTGTTCAATTGTCTTCATGATGTCCATTTGCTATTTCCTCCCTTCATAAAAGCGTTCATGCATCATTTGCAGTGGACCGCCTGATAAAAAGCACGAATGACATTTTATCACAGCATTGCTGGAAAGTAAACAGGTTTTTTCCCAGGTCCCCCATTCAGGGACACAAGACAAAGAATCTGCATTTTCCTGTGGATTGTTTGTGTAAATGATGGTCTGCTTTCCAGGTAGGTCAGTCCTGGGATTGCATCATGTCCCCTTGCGTCGCACCTTGTACAATTCATCGGACTCCGGCGGGGTGATCCTCTGCAAGCCTTCCGCCTTCCTGATGAGGCAACCCCCGGATTCCGTGATGACGCCAATCCGCCTGCACGGGATCTTTGCATCCGCCAGGGCCCTGGCCAGGATTGGCTCGTTGCAAGGGCTGATGGACATCAGCATGCTTCCGGAGGATATGAGCTTGAGCGGATCAATGCCGAAATGCGCGCAGATCCGCAGCGTCTCCTCTGCCAGGGGGATGGATTTTTCCTCAATGATGCAGCCTTTCCCCGAAGCCGTGCACATCTCCCAGACCGCCCCCAGGACGCCTCCCTCGGTGACATCATGCATGGCATGGACTCCGGCTTCCGTTCCGATGATCCCTTCCCTGACCACACTGATGCTTTGGATGAGGGATTGGGCCCTTTTAACGAAATCCTTTCCGAAGGCTCCTTCAAGTTCCTCCCAATGGTCGCCTGCGAGGATGGCGGTGCCTTCCGTGGCTGCATCCTTGGTGATGAGGATGCTGTCCCCTGACTGTGCGTTGCCGGTGGACACCATTTTTCCTTTTTTGACCTTCCCAACTGCAGTGGTTGCTACCACGACCCTGTTGACAGCATCGGTGACCTCGGTATGCCCGCCCAGGATCTCCACGCCCATTTCCTTGCATGTCCGGCTGATTTGATGGAACAAGGCCTCCAGTTCCTTTTCCTGGCTGCCCGGAGGCAGAAGGATGGTGGTGATGATTCCGATGGGGACAGCACCCGAGGCGGCGATGTCGTTCAGGGACACATGCACCGCGATGCTTCCGATGTCCTGGACCGCCCCGGTGATTGGGTCGGATGACAGGACGCACAGTTCGCCGTCCAGGTCCAGGACGCAAGCGTCCTCCCCGATACCCGGTTTCAACACGGATTCCGGCCTTTTGTTTTCAATTTTATCCAGGATGATTTTCTGTAACAATTCATTTGAAAGCTTGCCAATGTCCATCATATCCCTCATATCTCCAGGAATTCCAGGTCCGAAAGGCATTCCTCCACCATCCGGTCCATGTCTATATTCTCTTCCGATTTTAATATCTTATCAAGCCTGGGCCTGGTTTCCGGATGCCTTGCCACAAAGACGGTGCAGCAGTCCTCGTAAGGCAGAATCGAGGTGTCATAGGTTCCGATGTCCTCGGCGATGCGGATCACCTCGATCTTATCCATTCCAAGCAACGGCCGGAAAATGGGCATCTCCACCGCCTGGTCCGTGACCACGATGCTTTCCAGGGTCTGGCTGGCCACCTGTCCCAGTGCTTCCCCGGTAATGAGCGCCAGGGTGCCGCTGCTGCGGGCAATCTCCCGGGCAATTTTCATCATCAGCCTCCGCATGATGACGGTGAGCTGGCCATGGGGACATTTCTCATAAATCTCAAGTTGCGCCTTGGTGAAGTTCACAATGCATAACCTCATGCTGCCGGTATAGGGTTTCATTTTTTTTGCCAGCGTGATGACCTTTTCCCTGGACTTTTCCGTGGTGTACGGATGGCTGTGGAAATGGACAGCATCCACGGACATTCCCCTTTTTGCCATCATATAGCCCGCCACCGGACTGTCAATCCCTCCGGAAAGCAGCAAAAGGCCTTTCCCCGAAGAACCGACGGGCATCCCTCCCCTACCCCGGATAATCTCGTAATACAGGTAGGCTTTATCCCTGATCTCCACACGGATGGTCAATTCCGGCTGATGCACATCCACTTTCAATGCAGGGTTGTTGTCAAGCACATATTCCCCGGTTTTTCTGGAGACTTCCATTGAATCCGGGCTGAACGCCTTGTTCGGGCGGTTGGTTTCCACCTTGAATGTCCTGTAACCATGACGTTCCACGGCCTTTTTTGAGATATCAAGGGCAGTTCTCATGATTTCTTCCAGGTCCGCATTGATTCGAAGCGCGAACACCACGGCCACGATGCCGAAAACGTTTGTCACTCGTTTGGCGACTGCTTTCTCGTCATGGATGGAATCCAGAATTTCAATGTATATCCTTCCCTGCTCTTTCCGGATGTTGAAAGTCCCCATGTCATTCAAGGCGTTCTTGATGTTGTCCATCAGTTTTTTTTCAAAAACAGGCCTGTTCAGTCCTTTTAGAAAAATCTCCCCTGTCTTTACAAGCAGCAAGTGCTCCATCATTTCCTCCGTATTGCCTGCAGCCCGGGAAGGATTTTCATGATCTCCCCCACTGCGGCATCGATTTCCACCGTTGTATTCATTTCATTGAAGCTGAATCGGATGGCGCCTTCCATAAATTCCTTTGGGACATGCATGGCCTCCAGGACATGGCTGTGGACCTTTGTCCTGCTGGAGCATGCGCTTCCTGCTGAGAGGCAAATCCCTTTTGAAGAGAGATGGTTCAAGAGCACTTCCCCTTTGATGCCTTTGAATGAGACACTCAGGATGTATGGGCTCGCATCCCCCGGGGAAAGCAACATGATTTGTTCCGACAATGGGGACAATCTCTCCAGCAGGTGGTTTTTCAGGTTGCTGACGTGCATGAAATTGTTTTTCATCCTGGCATGGGTCAGCTCGCATGCCATCGCGAATCCTGCGATCAACGGCGTGTTCTCCGTTCCGGCCCGCAGGCCGTTTTGGTGGTTTCCTCCGCTGAGGATTCCTTCCAGGTTGGTCTTTTTCCTGACAAACAAAAGCCCGATCCCTTTGGGGCCGCGTATCTTATGGGCGCTGAAGGACATCATGTCGATCTGTTCCAGCAGGTCCAGGCGTATCTCATATTTCAAAAATCCCTGCACGGCATCTGTATGGAAGGCACATCGGGCATTGGCCTTCTTCACGGCTGCAGCGGTTTTTGCGATGTCCAGCATGCTACCCGTCTCGCTGTTGACCATGACCATGCTCGTCAGGATGGTATCCTTCCTGATTCTATCTCCAAGAACGGCGATGTCCGGGGATTTGTCTGGCCCAATGGGGATATAGCCCGGCTCAAAGTCAAATTTCCTGAGGGATTCAAGGGACTGGCGTACGCTGGCATGCTCATATTCCGTTGTCAGGATGTGGCGTCCCCTTCCCCTGTTGGCGAAGGCATATCCCTTGACGGCAAGGTTGTTGGATTCCGTACCCCCGGAAGTGAAAACCAGTTCCGTCGGGTCGCATCCCAGAATGTTGGCGATGGTTTCCGCCGACCTGCTGATGATCCTGAAGGCCTCCATACCTTTATAGTGGACGCTGTGGGCATTCCCATATTGGGAACCCAAGACCTGGCATACCCTCTCGGTCACCTCAGGATATGGCATGGTGCTGGACGCATTGTCCAGGTAAATATCATTCATCCTTTTCCTTCCGGTCCTTTGCGATGGAATCAAGTATCCGCATGACGCCTCCGTCGATTGTCCTGTATTCGTCGATGATGGTCTCGACCTGTTCGTCATCAAGCTGGTTCATTATATCATAGGAAACCTTTTCGGTTAACGCATGGATGCTGGTTTCGATTTTCTTGATATAATTCAGGAGCTCCAGCCTTTTGTAACTGAATTCCCGGATGGTCCGCTCTGCTTCCGGCGTCACAGACCTGCATGCCTCACAGGTGAGTTCATAGACCTCATACAGTTTCGGGATGATGGCATCTATTCCGAATTTTTTTTGGATTCTGTCACGGAAGGGGATGATCTGTTCCGCTTCCCCGTGGACCAGGAAAACCTTCTTCGGCTTTTTTTTGAAGCCAGCCAGAAAGGCATCCAGCGCATTCATGTCCCCGTGTCCTGAAAACCCATCGATTATTTCAACCCTGGCATTCACTTCCAGGGTTTCTCCAAAGATATGGACGCTTTCGGCACCGTCCACGATACGCCTTCCCAGGGTCCCTTCCGCCTGATAGCCGATGAACAAAATGGTGTTCTCTGTTTTCCAGATATTGTGCTTGAGATGGTGCCGGATCCTTCCCGCCTCGCACATGCCGCTGGATGAAATGATGATCTT
>JAWOHX010000143.1:0-9021 GCA_046484975.1 Clostridia bacterium | reverse complement strand
AACATACAGGCTTCTCATCGGTGTTCCGGGAAAAAGCAATGCCTTGTATATTTCAAAAAGGCTTGGGCTTGGCGATGAAATCGTTGAAAACGCCAAAAGATTCATCCAGCACGAGCAAAATGACTATGAAAAAATCATTCTTTCTCTTGAAAAAGACAGGCAACGCATGGAAAAGGAAAAAATCAAAGCATTGGAACACACCCGGGAGATCCGTCTTCTGAAGGAAGAAACCCAAAAGGAACTCAACAAAATGAATCACGAACGGAATAAGGTTCTGGATGCTGCAAGAAAAGAAGCAAGGGAACTCATTGGCAAAGCCACCAGACAATCCAAGGAGATCCTGGATGAGATCCAGGAACTGCGGAAAGACGGCCATGTCTTAAGCAATGCCCGAGAAGAAGCTGAATTCAGAAAAAAGATCAACGATGCCCAATCATTGGTCCAGAAAAGCGATTTTGAAAGCGTCAGGATCCAACAGGAATTTCCCATCGTACGTAAATCTGATTTAAAACTCGGGGATTGCGTGAAAATCGTGCATCTGAACCAGAATGCCAACATTATATCAATATCCGACAAGAGTGACGAACTGGTTGTACAGGCGGGCATTATGAAGCTGAATGTTAAGTTATCCGACCTGGTATTGGTGGAAGAGAAATCCAAGGTGCCGCCAGCCGCGTCCCATGGCGTCAGAAAGCCAAACTTCAGCCTGGAGCTTGACATCCGTGGCAACACCATTGATGAAGCAAGCGACAAGATTGAACGCTTCCTGGATGATGCATATCTTTCCGGTATCATGGAAGTCCAGATCATCCATGGAAAAGGAACCGGCGCGTTAAGGGCGGGAGTGCATGACATTCTGAAAACCAACATTCATGTACAGTCCTATCGCTTGGGAAAATACGGTGAAGGGGAGACCGGAGTCACTGTGGTGACCTTGAATTGAGTGTTCCTGGGGTTTTGACTCCCCCTAATTAGACAAAATTTTTATTTTGTCTAATTATATGTTTTTTGCACCACCCCTCTCCCTCATCAAATATATCTGTAAACAAGCAAGGACTTATGTTAAAATAACATATATGAAAAAAATACTTTTATTACTATTATTTGTTTCAATTTTCTTTTCCTCCGTCGGATGCCAGTTTGTCACCGACCGGCTGCTCAACTGGGAATCTTTGTACGGTGGCGGACACATCAAGGGTGGCGAGGATGTCAACATCAAAAAGCCTGATGAAGCCAGAATCCCCTATGTGGAAAACTTCATTCCTTTCGACTCTTCCAAACTGCTCATACACAGGCCTGCCATGCCAATGTATCTTGATGGGTATTCCTATACGGTTTATCTGCCGGATCTGACCAGTGTCAGGGAAATCAGCCAGAATGTGGTTTTTGATTCCGAGGACGCCTATTCCCTGCTCCAGGGCATAACCACCTTCAGGGGGAGCAATTACAGGAACACATCCTCCTATGGGTTCCCTGAGATCCAGGAAAAAAAGCTGTCCCTTATCTGGGAGTACGGCATCGGGAACATCGACAGCTGGTCAGGCGTTGGCTGGACAGGCCAGCCCGCCATTGTCAAATGGTCACCGGAAGTCCAGCGGATCATGAACATGCATCCCATGTACAGGGACAGCAATGCCACGGTGGAGGTCATTTATGGAGCCCTGGACGGGAAAGTGCATTTCCTTGACCTGCATTCCGGGAAGACCACCCGTCCCCATATAGACATCCGTTTTCCCATCAAGGGAAGTGTCACCATAGACCCCAGGGGGTATCCCCTCCTCTATTTCGGACAGGGATACAACCAAAACGGAAGAACATTCGGGAAAATGGGTTATTACATCTACAGCCTGATTGACAACACACAGCTCTTTTTTCTGGACGGCATTGATTCCAGGGCCTCGCGAAACTGGGCTGCCTTCGATTCCTCCGCCATCATCGACAGACACACCGACACCATGATACAGGGAGGCGAGAACGGGCTGTTGTACAGTATGAAACTCAATACATCCTTTGACATCACAAGCCAGTCCATCACAGTGGACCCCGATATTACCCGGTTCCATTATGTACAGCCTTTCGGGAATACACTGGGGATAGAGAACTCCCCCGCTGTCTTCAAGAATTTCGTCTATTTTACCGACAATGGAGGTCTAATGCATTGCGTGGACCTCAACACCATGAAACCAGTATGGGTTTATGATGTGTTGGACGATGCGGACAGCAGCATTGTCCTGGATGTCATTGACGAGACAAACGTGTATCTTTACTCCGGAACAGAGCTTGAGCTCAAACGGGAGGACGGATTCAGTTTCATCCGGAAATTCAATGCCCTGACAGGTCAGCTGATCTGGGAAAACAAAGTTCGGTGCTATTTTAATCCCGGAATCAACGGCGGCGTTCTCGCCACTCCGGTGGTGGGCAAGTTCTCCATCGACCACCTGGTGATCTTCACCATCGCCAGAACCGGTGCAGGCACGGAATCCGGCCAGCTTATTGCCTACGATAAAAACAGCGGAGACATGGTATGGAGCCACAGTATGTCAAGCTACTCCTGGAGTTCTCCTGCCACAATATATGACAAGGATGGCAATGCCTATCTCATCCAGTGCGACACGGGTTCAAGGATGACCCTGCTTGACGGCCTGACCGGTGAGGTTCTTGATGTCCTGGACACCGGAGGCATCATTGAAGGCACACCGGCTGTATACAACAACATGATCGTCGTGGGTACCAGGAGCCAGAAAATAATCGGCGTGAAGATCCAGTGATCAGATTTCCCTGCTTTTCAAAAACTGTAGTTCTGAAGTAAGGCTGTTGTAATATGTTGTGCAGAATTCCACCACACTGCCATTTCTTCCCTGCAGCGTGCTTTCCATAATCAGGACCGGCGTTCCAACAGGTATTCTAAGATGCTCCGACTCCCTATGTCCGGCGGTGGCGACGTAGGCCTTGCATTTCCCGTGCATGGGGTCCAGTGGGTATCTGGTCCCGATGATCTCAAGGGCGAGGGCATTTCTCTTGACCTTCTCCTCTGCATCATGGAAATATCGTTCCGGTAAATATGATATGGAATAGACGAGGTTTTTTTTCTCCTCGAACAGGATTTCCGATTGAATGAACTTGTTGTCCGTGTTGGGGATATATTCCATCTTGAAAATATCGTTCATGATTTTCCCGTTGCAGGGAAATCTTTCATTGACAATCCCCACATTCAGTATTTTTCTTCCGGTCTTGTCATTGCAGCCCAGCACGGTATGAAGAAAACCTCGTTCATGATTGAATTTTATCTTCTTGATTGCACCGGATACGAAGGTTCCCTTTCCTTTGATCTTCGTCAGATAACCCATGTTTGCCAGTTCCCCTATGGCTTGTCTCACCGTGGGTCTGGACATGGAATAAATGACACACAGCTCATTCTCGGATGGAATGGATTCCCCCGGCTCGTATGTCCCTTCTTTGATCAATTTGATCAGTTCATCCTTGAGCTGGGAGTATAATGGTACATCGCTGAACTTGTCAACCATATGTTTCGCCTCCCTGTCAATACAACTCATACGATTATCATATACAACTTCACCGATAATTTCAACTAAACTTTGAGTTCCCCGCCGATATTCTCCCCCGACGTACCTGCAATGGCCGGAATGACACGGTCCCTGATGAACTCCTCCACCTGCATTTTGCTCCTGCCTGTGAATCTTTCAGGATCCAGAATCTCATCCAGTTCCCCGCCGCCGAAGCCGAAATGCGTGTCATTGGCGATGCGTTCCATGAGATCATTGGGCTTGCCTTCCTCCTTCACTTTCCTGGAGGCCTCCATGGAATGGAGGCGGATCCTTTCGTGAAGGACCTGCCTGTCCCCTCCCCTTTTCACTGCCTCCATGAGGATGTTCTCCGTGGCCATGAAAGGAAGTTCCTCCAGGATATGCCTGCGGATCACCATTGGATAAACCACCAGTCCCCTGCTCACGTTCATGTATATGTTGAGGATGGCATCCACGGCAAGAAACCCTTCGGAAATGGATATTCTCCTGTTGGCGGAATCATCCAGTGTTCTCTCCAACCATTGTTCGGAGGCTGTCATTGCGGGGTTGAGCGCATTGGCTATGACATATCTTGCCAGTGCGGTCATCCGTTCGCAGCGCATGGGGTTCCGTTTGTATGCCATGGCGGAGGAACCCACCTGGTTCTTTTCAAACGGTTCCTCAATCTCCTTGAGGTTCTGCAGGAGCCGTATGTCATTGGCGAATTTATGCGCACTGATGGCCACCTGTGAGAGCCCGTTGAGGATTCTTGCATCCATCTTCCTGGGATAGGTCTGTCCCGTGACAGGGAATGATTCCTTGAATCCCATTTCCTCTGCGACCATCTGGTCCAATCTCTTCACTTTCTCATGATCATTGTCGAAGAGTGACAGAAAACTGGCCTGGGTCCCGGTGGTTCCCTTGGCCCCCCTCGGCCTGATAGTCTTGCATATGAAATCCAGTTCCTCCAGATCCAACATCAGGTCCTGCAGCCAAAGGGTCGCCCTCTTCCCCACCGTGACCAGTTGAGCCGGCTGAAAATGGGTATAGCCCAAAGTCGGCAACCCCCGGTGCTCCATGGCGAAATCCGCCAGGTTCCTGATGACTTCCTGGATTTTCTTTTGGACAATTCCCAGCGCATCCCGCATGATGAGGATGTCCGTGTTGTCTCCCACAAAGCAGGAGGTGGCGCCAAGATGGATGATTCCCTTTGCCAAGGGGCATTGCAGGCCATAGGCCATGATATGGCTCATGACATCATGCCTGTTTTCCTTCTCAATCCTGCGGGCGTCCTCATGGTTGATGTCATCCGCCTTCGCTTCCAGTTCGCGGATCTGCTCATCCGTGATGTTCAGTCCCAGTTCCTTCTGAACCTTTGCAAGAATGATCCAGAGCCTTCTCCAGGTCCTGAATTTGTGGTCCTCGGAGAACAATGCTTGCATCTCGTCCGATGCATACCTGGTTGAAAACGGGCTGATATAACGGTCGTTCATACCCAATCCTCTCCATTCATCTTTTCCATGGCGGCGATTCTGACGCAAAGACAGAATACCTCCATGGCTTTTTTCAACTCTTCATCCGAAGGAAACGTCGGTGCAATCCTGATGTTGCTGTCCAGTGGGTCTTTCCCATAGGGATGGGTGGCTCCGGCCGGGGTCATCTTCACCCCGGCCTTCTCACAAAGCGCCACTGTCCGTTTTGCGCATCCCTCCAATGTGAAGAAGCTGATGAAATAACCACCTTTCGGTGCGTTCCAGCTGCAGAAATCCAAATCCTGCAGTTCTTTTTCAAAAGCCTGGATGACGATTTCGAATTTTGGCCTGAGCACTTCAGCCAGAGCGGACATGTGGCCTTCGATGTTTTTTTTGTTTTTCAATGCCCTGGCATGGATGAGCATGTTCAGCTTGTTGTACCCGATGGTCTGGTACTGGAGCCTGTTGAGGATGTTCCTGATGTTTCCAGGAGAAGCCGCAAGGGCGGAAATGCCGCTGCCAGGGAAGGAAATCTTGGAAGTGCTGGTGAACACATATACCCTGTCAGGGTTTCCGGCTTTTTCGCATTCATCCAATATGTTCAGGATCTCATCCTGGTCATTCTCATACAGGTGGTGCACCAGGTAGGCGTTGTCACAGAAAATCCGAAAATCCTTCGCCATCGCATCCATGGAAGCCAGGCGTCTGATGGTCTCGTCCGAATAGGATATCCCGTCCGGATTGCTGTATTTGGGTACGCACCATATCCCCTTGACGCTGGCATCCCGGGATACGATGTCCTCCACCAGGTCCATGTCCGGTCCCGTCTTAGTCATGGGGACGGGCAACAGTTCCATGCCCAGGAACTCGCATATGGCAAAATGACGGTCATACCCGGGGACGGGACAAAGGAACCTCACTTTTTCCTCCCTGCACCATGGTTGCGTACTGCTCTGGTTGCCGAAGAGCATCAGATGGCTCATCATGTCGTACATGAGGTTCAGGCTTGAATTTCCTCCCACGATGATGTTCTCCGGGGGAACATCCAGGAGCTCTGAGAAAATTTCCTTCATTTCCACAATGCCCTGGAGAAGCCCGTAGTTGCCTGTGTCGAACTTCTCCTTGTTGATGCGGTTGAAATAGACGGCGATGTCGTTGAACAGCCCTGCGGTGATGTCCAGCTGCTCCTTGTTTGGTTTTCCTCTGGACATGTCCAGCTTCAGTTCCTGGGTTGTTAATTTCAGATATTGTTCGATCAGTCTTGCTTTCAATCCGGGGGAATCCATCAATGTCAATCTCCTTTTTATTTCCTATTATACAATATTTTTCACGAAAGTTGTCCTGTGAATCGGAGTCAATCCATATCTCTTGATGGCTTCCATGTGTTCCTTCGTCCCATATCCCTTATTGGACAGGAAATTGTAGTGTGGATATTGGATATGAAATGCGTCCATGACCCTGTCCCTGGTCACCTTTGCAAGGATGGAGGCTGCGGCGATGGAGACGCTCAGGGAATCCCCCTTGATCAGGGGAGTCTGGTTGAATGGCAGGTCCTTCAGTTCCACCGCATCGATGAGCAGATGGTCAGGAACCATGGACAGGCCCTTCACGGCATCGCACATGGCTTTTTTGGCAGCCTCGTGGATGTTCATCGCATCCACCATCAGGTTATCCACGAGCACAACGCAATGACAGATGCATTCCCTGAGGATGGCCTCATACAGGATGTCCCGTTTCTTCGGGGTTAATTTCTTGGAGTCGTCGATGCCAAACAACATGCATCCGGGTTTCAATATCACGGCTGCCGCAGATACAGGGCCTGCAAGGGGCCCACGCCCCGCCTCGTCAATCCCGGCGATGCTTTGGACACCGACTGCATACAGGGCGGTTTCGTACCGGCTAAGACGCCTGAGACGCTCCTGCTCTTTTTCGATCCGCGCCAAAAGACTGGATATGTCCAGGCTGTCCCTGAATCCCCTGGCATACGCCAGCGCTTCCGGGATGCACATCCCCTGTATGTTGTTTTTCAGCTCGGATATTTTCATGTCATGGTCTTTCCAGGGAAATGGCACCCATTCTGCCGCCCCTGAACTCATCCAGAAGGATTTGTGATGTTTTGAACAGGTCCGGCTGACCCTGCTTGAGAAGGTAGTTCCGCTCGAAGGCGATGGCTTCCAGCATTTCCCTTCCGTTTTTGCCTTCCATGGATACACGGTATCGTTCCATGATGTTGCCCATATAGTCCGTTTTCAGTTTGTCCAGCAGTTTCTCAGCCAATCCCTGGGTGTCCATGATCTCATCCTTGATGGCTCCTGTGAATGCCAGGTTGTACCCTGTCTCATCATACTCGAACTTGGGCCACAGGATGCCCGGCGTGTCAAGAAGATGGATATGGCTGTCGAGACGGATCCATTGCTTGCTCTTCGTCACGCCGGGTTTGTCCCCGGTTTTCGTGCTTGCCCTGCCACATATCTTGTTGATGAACGTGGATTTCCCCACGTTGGGGATTCCCACCACCATAGCCCGGATAGGCCTTTTCCGGATTCCCCGTTTGGCATCCCTTTCGAACTTTTCCTTTAACATGTGCTCCATCTCGGACAATAATTCCTTGAATCCCGTCCCGGTGGAACTGTTGATGAAAACGCAAGCGATACCCTGTGCCTTGTAAGATTGTTTCCAAAGGTTCAGGACCTCACGGTCTGCAAGGTCTGACTTATTGAGGGCCTTGATTCTTTTTTTCTGGTTGAAGATGGATTCGAAGTCCGGATTCTGGCTGCTTTTGGGAATTCTGGCATCAAGAAGCTCTATGATGATGTCAACCAGAGTGACATTCTCAAGGAGCAGCTTTCTTGTTTTTGCCATATGACCGGGATACCATTGAATATCCATGATCAGACTCTCATCTCCGGTCTATTTTCCCAAACTTATCCAAAGGCCATATCCGCAGGATGGTTTTTCCAATGATCTTGTCCTTCGGGACTGAACCGAACACCCGGCTGTCCTGGCTGTCGGTGCGATTGTCCCCCATGACGAAATAGTGGTCTTCCGGTACGGTGTGGGGCATCTGGGTGGCACCACCGCGGGTGGAATTCGGGAATTTGATATATTCCTCCTCCTGACGCGTCCCGTTGATGTACAGGTGATTGTCCTTGATGTCAATCACATCCCCGCCTATGGCAACGACTCTTTTGATATAGTCCACCTCGGTGAATGTCGGAAGAAGCTTTTTCGCAAGATCGCTGCCATTGAGAAACTTGAAGAACCTGAATTCCGGGGCATTGATCTCAAGCACAACGATATCTCCCCTCTCGATGTCATTGAAAGCAAGGGTGATTTTATTCAGGATGACCCTGTCCTTGTGCTGAAGGGTGGTCTGCATGGAAGACCCGTCCACGATGACAGGTTCGAACAGGAATCCCCGTATCAAAATAGCGATGACAATGGCGATGACGATGGCCTGTACCCATTGCAGGATTTCCCTCAATATGTTTTTTGTCATGTTTTCACCCTTAATATTATAAAAGGGACTTTTTATGTCCCTTTTATGTTACTTTGTAACGATTTTTTCTTTGATCCTTGCGGATTTTCCGATCCTGTCACGCAGATAATACAATTTTGCCCTTCTGACCTGACCTTTTCTGACGACCTGGACGCTGGCGATTTTAAGTGAATTCACAGGAATGATTCTTTCCACCCCTACGCCGTATGAGAGTCTCCTGACGGTGAATGTCTCCGTGAGACCCGTCCCCTTCTTGGCGATGACCGTTCCTTCGAATGTCTGGATCCTTTCACGGTTCCCTTCCTTGACCTTCAGGTTCACTTTGACATAGTCCCCAATCTCAAGCTTTGGAAGGTCGGTTCTGATCTGTTCCTGTTCAATTGTCTTCATGATGTCCATTTGCTATTTCCTCCCTTCATAAAAGCGTTCATGCATCATTTGCAGTGGACCGCCTGATAAAAAGCACGAATGACATTTTATCACAGCATTGCTGGAAAGTAAACAGGTTTTTTCCCAGGTCCCCCAT
>JAWOHX010000139.1:0-4207 GCA_046484975.1 Clostridia bacterium | reverse complement strand
TCGTGGAGGTGCCGTTTCATCAGCAGAAGGGCATCATACCTGTAAACCGGGTCAGTGTGCCAGGTTTGTGAAAAATCAATGCCCAGCCGCTGGTGGTACCACCGGGGAACAAAACCCAGGGAGATTCTGAAATCGGGCTCATCCCCGTCCATGGGTTCCCTGGTTGCCGGCCCGCTGACAGGGATATGGTTTTTCAACTGGAAGTCATGCATAATCAGTCAATCCTTATTTCATTGCTGCCTGGCAGGCATGTCCATGATATGCCAGGGAGATTCGGTTTATATGGAAATGGGCCTGCCATGCAACAGCAAGGCCTCGGCTTCCCGGTATTGCCGGTTCATTGCCTCCGTCTCCAGACAGGTCATGAACAATGCTTCCGGTGGACAGGTCAGCTTGAGAAGATAGGAATTTTTGAACATGCTGTCCCTGTCGAAGTCGCTGAAGGCTTCCGCGACTTCCCGGCTGAAGGTGCAGGAAAGAAACATCCTGGGGACATCCCGCAAGGGGTGTTCGCAGCTCATCCCCCTGTACACAACGACTTCCCCGATGCCCTGCATGCCAAAAAGCGCCCTGATGAAAGCCAAACGATGTACCAGATATCTGCGTCGGTTGCCTTTTTCCCCCATTCCTTTGAAAATGCCGGGTGTTCTCGGGATACCACCCTTGAATGAAACCAACCCCATTTCCGCAAGCACAATCCCCAGCCCTTTGATCCATTCCCCGGAGTGAGGGTTGAGAACCATGTTCTCCGCGGTCTTTTTCTCTTCCTCCTCCAGTCCGGCGGATTTCATGTAAACGAGAAAATCCGCCCTGAGAAGTGAATGATCCTGAAGGAAGGAAAAATCAATCCTGCCCCCTGCCTGCAGGAAACAGGAATTCTCTTCCAGCCATGACATGGCTTCCAGTTTTACTTTCCCGATGTCAGCCTCCGACGCATCCCTGTCTTTCTTCCGGGCCCATATGGTCAAGGGCTTTTGATGCTTTTTCAGGGTTTCTTTGATGAAAAGCAAATGTTTTTCATCCAAAAGCTGCGCATCCGTGTCAAACTGGAATTTTACGATATCCTCAACCGGAAGCTCCCAGCATTTCCCCCGGTCTTCGAAGTTCATGATCCGCCACCGGAACATGGCACAGTCGTCCATGTATTCCTCGATGATTCCCGGAGTCCGCCTTCCGTCCAATAGTCTGCATTTATTTCCCTCTACAAGGTGACGGAGTTGTCCTTTCACGAAATCATGGTCGCTTTTCATATCCTTGTCATATTCATGAAGTCCCAAAAACAATCCTCCCAAATAGAAAAATGCTCTGCAATTCAGTCTGACCCGACCTCGAATATGGAGCCTTCGCGCCGGTATCCCAGCTTTTTATAGTATGCATCCACATCGGACATGACATATACAGTGGTATGGGGATGGTCCCTGCAGACACATTCCATGAGCCTGCGTCCAAGTCCCTGTCCCCGGGACTGTCCTGTGACGAGCAGGTCGCAGACATAAATGTAAAAATCCCCGTCACGGATGGAACGGGAATAGCCGCAGATCATATCCCCATTGCAGGCAACATAGGTGATGGAATCCGCCAGGAGAACCCTGTACCTGGCTGCGGCACCGGGTGAGGTATAACAAGACCATTCCTCACCCTCCGCTTCAATGAGCTCCATCAGTCTGTCCTCGTCATTTTTCGTGTATCTTCTGATCTCCACCCTCTGACACCTCCGTCATGGCTTGCCATCCACCCCTATAACTGCGTGCGTCCCTGCAACGCGCGAATCAGCGTAGCTTCGTCGGTGAACTCGATGTCGCTGCCCACGGATATCCCGTGGGCGATGCGTGATACCCTGATTCCCAGTGGCTTGATGAGCCTTGAAAGGTACATGGCGGTGGCCTCTCCCTCGATGGATGGATTGGTGGCGACGATGATCTCCCTGACTTCAGGGCCAAGGCGTTTCATGAGTTCCTTGATCCTGAGGTCTTCAGGGGAAACCCCTTCCATGGGGGAGATGAGCCCGTGGAGAACATGGTAGAGCCCCTGGTATTCACAGGTTTTCTCCATGGCAATGATGTCCCTTGGGCTTTGCACCACGCATATGGATGATGTGTCCCTGGAATCCATGCAAATCCCACAGGGGTCTTTGTCGGAGATGTTGCAGCAGATGGAACAAAAAACGATGTCTCTCTTGGCGGTGGCAATGGCATCCGCAATGAAAGCGATTCTGTCGTCATCCATCGTCAGGGTGTAAAATGCGAGCCTCTGTGCCATTTTCCGGCCTATCCCCGGATACATCTCAAACCCTTCGATGAGTCTCGCCAGGGGTTTCGGATAAATTTCAGACATTGTTTCACCTTTTAAAAACCAGGTATTTTCATGCCCCCGGTCAACCTTCCCACTTTTTCCTTGGTGGTCTCCT
Source organism: Clostridia bacterium (assembly GCA_046484975.1). Classification (GTDB taxonomy): domain Bacteria; phylum Bacillota; class Clostridia; order DUPQ01; family DUPQ01; genus JAWOHX01. Next base: position 1,800 of record JAWOHX010000139.1, on the reverse strand, counting down.
CGATGTTCTCCATGGCCTGGTTCACTGCAGCGATGACCAAATCCTCCAGCATTTCCACGTCGTCCGGGTCCACGGCTTCGGGCAGGATGGTGATGCTTTGCATCTGTTTTTTCCCGTTGAAAACCACTTTGACTACCCCTCCGCCCGATTGTGCTTCAAAAACAGATGCCTCAAGTTCCTCCTGGGCCTTCTGCATTTCCATCTGCATTTTCTGGGCCTGCTTCATCAGGTTCCCCAGATTATTGCCTCCCATTGAGCCTTTTGCCATGTCTTCTCCTCCTTGCTCGATTGATCCTTACTCAAATTCTATTTTCAGCCCGAAGTCCCGGGCGGCCTTGCTGATGCTGCTTTCAAAATCATCGTGTCCATCCATCCCATTGCCCGAACATTCGGCCTTCAATTCATAATCCCGGTGGAACAACTCCTGCATTGCATCCTTGATGGCCTTGATGCTTTTCCGTTCATTGAAAATCATGTCCCTGAAAAGCTGGTTCCTGAAGGAAACACATACGGTGTCTTCATGCAAGACAGCGGTGGTGTCCACGAGGTAGGGACAGACATCCATGTCCTGGCGGCTGTCAAAATGCCTCAGGACCTTGTCCCAGTCAAAGTCCCCTGCAGCAGGCTTCAGGATTTTCTTTTCCTGCGGCGGGGGGGACTGCTCAGGGGCTTTCATGTTTCTCAACCCACTGATCTTTTTTTCCAGGAGGCTGATTCTCTCGATGATGGAAGCCTGCTCCGGAAAACTGAAGCTTAAGCTGCAGAGATTGATGAGGACGATTTCCAGGTAAGCCTTCGGTTGGGAAATCCTTTTAATCACGGATTCAGCCGCTGACAACTCCTTGATGATGTAAAGGATCAGGCTGAGATCATTTTTTTTGGATTGTTCGCCGATTTTTGCCAGAATGGCCTCGGAGCACTGGATGTATTCCCGGGGATTCTCCGTGTGGGAATACACCAGGATGTTGCGGTAATGATGAATTAAGCTTGAAAGAAGCTGGGAAGGGCTTTTGCCCTGGGAGAGGATTCTGTCTGCAAGGGTCAATACCCCGGATGCATCCTTGCCGTGGATGCAGTCCGCAAGGGCCACCAGGGAGTCGTCGTTCAGGATGCCTGCGCAGGCAAGAACATGGTCGGGGGTGATGGCCTGGTCGGTCATGGATATGCACTGGTCGAAAAGGCTGATGGCATCCCTCAGGGCCCCATCGGCGATTCGTGCGATCATGTTCGCGGCCTCCTGCCCCAGTTCGACCCTTGCCTCTCCGCTGATTCTGAAAAGCATCTCACAGATACCGTTGATGGATATCCTGTGGAAATCATAACGCTGGCACCGGGAGAGGATGGTGGCGGGAAGCTTGTTGGGCTCTGTGGTGGCGAGGATGAATATGACATGGGCGGGAGGCTCCTCCAGAGTTTTTAACAGGGCATTGAAGGCTCCCGGCGATAGCATGTGTACTTCGTCGATGATATAGACCTTGTACTTGGCGACGGAAGGGGTGTAGACCACCTCATCACGGATGTTCCTTACATTTTCAACACTGTTGTTGGATGCGGCGTCGATTTCAATGACATCAAAAAGAGTGGCTTCCAGGATGCCTTTGCAAACCTGACACCTATTGCAGGGGTTGCCATCTTGGTTGTCCAGGCAGTTGACAGCCCTGGATAGAATCTGGGCCATTGTGGTGCGAGGTAGAATGACTTTTGAACCGATCACTGAGCATCAAACCGAACTCACGACAGTTGTTGATATCCCCTGGATGGATGAACATGCGGACACAACCTTTATGATCAGCCGGTTGG
>JAWOHX010000091.1:0-13894 GCA_046484975.1 Clostridia bacterium | reverse complement strand
AGCCATTTGACCACGGTCCGAAGGCATAGTGGTTGAAGGAATTCTTGGGGACGCCGTCCTCGCTGATGCCCTCCCAGTCTTCCAGGATGGTCGTTGCACCTTTTTTCACGTTGTACAGCCAGCTTGGTTTCTCCGTGTTCTCCAACATCCTGTATGCGGTCTCGTGGTACCCATACTCCGAGAGGACCGAGAGGATGAACTGGGTGGTCAGGAACCCCGTCCCGATCCTGTATCCGTTCTCCTCGATCATCCTGTTCAGCGTCTGTGCATTCTGTTTCTTCTCCGCCTCATTGATGAGGTCCAGGGCGATGGGCCTGACCAGCCTGCATTGCCTTTTTGAGTGCACAATGCCGTTCTTCGTGAACATGCTCCGGTAGGCAGCCTTGATGTCCCCATGGAGCTTTCTGTATTTCCCTGCATCCTCCTCCTTGCCAAGGATTGCCGCAATCTCTGCCATCAGGCCTGCTGAATAGGCATAATAGGCGGTGGCCACCTCGGCGTACGCCACGATGAAGGCCTTGATGGTGTCCAGGACCATGCTGTGGCCGGGCTCCAGCCATTCCCCGAAGTGGAAGCCCGTGTCGATGATGTGCTTCTTCTGTGCCTTCTTCCTGAACACGTGGAAGATGCTGGTCTTTCCTGCACGCCTTTCCATGAATCCCATCCACCTGGTCATGCTCCCATATTGCCGGCTCAGTATGTCCGTGTCCCCGTAAACCTTGTACAGGATATAAGGAACAATGATTCCGGCATCCGCCCAGCCCGCGCTGCCGTCCCCGATTCCCAGCCTGACATCCGGCACGATGCTGTGGATGCATCCGTCCTCTCTTTGCTGGGCGGCCAGGTCGCCGAGCCACTTTTTCAGGAACCGGTTGATGTCCATCAGGTAGGTTCCGGTCTCGCAGAAGGCAGCGATGTCCCCTGTCCATCCCGCCCGCTCCCTCGTGGGGCAGTCCGTGGGAATGTCCATGAAGTTCCCCTTCTGGCTCCACCTGGTGTTTGCCACAAGTTGGTTCACCAGCGGGTTGGAGCATTCGAAGCTTCCCGTCTGTTTCATGTCGGAATAGACGGCGATGGCGGTGAAATGTCCGGGGTCTGCCTGCTCCGGCCAGTTCTCCAGTTTCACGTAACGAAACCCGTGGGCGCTGAACATTGGCTTGAATGTCTGGCGGCCTTCCTTCAGGACATATGTGACCTCCTGGAACACCTTCTCCTTCTGTAATCTGGTCAGGGTCAGGTTCTTCAAGGTGAAATTCCCGTTTTCATCCAGCGTCTCCCCGTGGATCAACCTGACCATGTGGCCCTTCTTCCCGTTGACGGTGAACTGGACATACCCAAAGATGTTCTGTCTGAAATCCAGGACGGTCGAGCCGTCCGGGGTCGTTAAGACCACAGGCTCCAGCTTCTCATGCTCTGTGATCCTCTCCCCTTCGCTTTCCACCAGGTCGCCGCCATAGGCGGACGGGTATGTTGCGGACCAGCCGGCATCTTCAAACCCGGGTGCATTCCAACCTTCCATCTCCATGGTCGCATCGTAGGTCTCGCCGGCTTTTAGGTCGTTGTACCTGACAGGTCCCCTGTCCGTTGCTTTCCAATACCGGTCCGTGGTCAGCATATCCGTTGTCCCGTCCGTGTACTTGATTTCCAGGATGGCAAGGAGCTTTGTTTTCTCGCCGTACACGTTCCTCTTGGAGGAGGCGCCGATCTTCCCCCTGTACCACCCGTCCCCCAGGATGGCGCCTATGACGTTCTCCCCTTTGCCCAGCAGCGGTGTCACGTCATATCCCTGCACCTGCAGCCTCCTGTGGTAATAGGTGAACCCGGGCATGAAGACCTGGTCGTCCACTTCCCTGCCGTTGATATAAGCCTTGTAGATGCCGCAGGCGGTGACCCGCAGGGTAGCCTCCCTGACCTCCTTGTCGACGGTGAATGACCTGCGCAGATAGGATGCGGGCTGTCTTTTCCTTGGGTTGATGGTTCCTTCCGGTTCAATGAACAATGCATTCGGATTCATGGCGTACCTCCCGATGGACCCGTCACGGTTCCATCTTCTTTCTTTTCTCCAGTTCCAGGGAATAGGCCATGGCCTTGTCCTCCGTCAGGTCGTATTTGGTCAGGATGATATAGAAGAGGACGTTGAACAGGACCGGGATGATGGTCATCAGGGCAATGATCCCGGTCCTGGCAAGCCATGTCTGATCCACATTGGGCACATAGCCCGATATTGCAAGGACATACCCCGCCACACCGGATGCCAGGGCCATGCCAACCTTCAGGGCGAAGGAGTTCATGGAGAAGATCAGTCCTTCGGACCGGACCCCCGTCTTGAACTCCCCGTAGTCCACCGTGTCCGCCACCATGGAGATGGTTGTGACCAGGGGCAGTGCGGTGCAGATGGTGGTGGATATGGCAACAAAAAGCACATAGTACAGATTCGCTCCGGCTGTCATGTAGACAATGAAGGACACCGACCCCAGAAGGATCTGGTAGACGAGCACCGCCTTCGTGGTCTTGATCTTCCCGAATCTCCTGGTGATGGCCGGCACAAAGGGCAGCACCAGGATGACCAGCGCTCCCGTCCCCATGAACAATGGGATCAAGTCCGGCCTTCCCAAAACATAGGTAAAGAAGTAGAGGGACACGCTGCCCACGATGCTCTGCCCCGTCGCTGTGAGGATGACGGCGAATATGATGATCAGCAGGGGCTTGTTGTTCATCAGGAGGTGCTTGTAATCCTTGAGGCCGATCCTCGCCCCCTTGACCACGACACGCTCCTTCGTGTTGAAGAAGGTGGTCCAGGCGGCAGCAATGGCGATGGCAACCAGTATTGCCACGAACAGCTGGTAACCCCTTGCGTCATTCCCTCCGCCCAGGGCCTTGACCGCCGGCATCGCGACAATCGCAACAGACATGGCTCCAAGGTATGTGAAGAACCTGGAGAATGTCAGGAGGGAGGTCCTTTCCTGGGGGATGTTGGAAATGGCCGGAGCCATGGACATGATGGGCACGTCGTAGGCCGTGAAGCACATGCCAGCGAGGATGTAGAAAAAGTAGGCCCACGCCAGCTTGCCGGCATAACCCAGTTCCGGTACCGTGAAGAGGCCGATCATGGCGGCCCCCATCACAACGGGGACAACCAGCAGGTATGGCCTGAATTTCCCCATCCTGGTGTCTGTCTTGTCCACGACCATGCCCATGATCGGGTCGTTGACGGCATCCCAGATCCTGGCGATGATGATCAACGTCCCCACCGCCGCTGCGCCGATGCCAAACACATCGGTGAAATAGATCATGAGGTAGGTGCTGAAAAGCCCCGCGTAAAAATCCTTACCCAGTGCGCCGACGCCATAGGAGAGTTTCTCCCTGAACCTCAGTTTGCTGGCTGCCATGATGCTCCCTTCCGGCCCGATGTCCAAAACGTCTTTCTGTTGGCTTCATGAACAGGGTTCCCCTGCTTCATGTATCCATCATATCTCATTTCTCTGCCAGGCGCACCATGACGGTGCATATTTTTTCTGGCGAGGCATCAGTACGGGTGATGTCCACCGTATGGGTAAAAAAAGGGGGCATCCTTTCGGATGCCCCGTATAGTCATTCCACAACGGGTTTCTTTTCCAGCTCCACCTTGATCTCCGTGTAATACAGGGTGGTCCGGCCTTCGAATCCCGAGTCCGTGCCCACGAAGATCCACAGGTTGCCGTTTGCGTCACTGGTGACTTCCAACGGCCTGTCCTTGTTGTCCAGCGTCTTCATCTCATACACATCGAACTCGTCATTATCCACCTTGGCCACATCTCCGATGCGGATTGCATGTTCGCCGTCCTCGTTCTGGTGGCCCTTGTCCACATTGGTCACCCAAAGGGGATGCGGGGTGTCCGTCTGTGCCACCCGGACGGGCTCAAAGGGTGCTGCACCGACTTTCATCCATACGGCTTCCCCGGGAGGGCCGCCGATGCCGACGGCTCCTGCAGGCGCATCCGTGGCGAACTCAACGGTGAACCGCACCAGGTATGTGGTGTTTGCCTCGATGCCGTCCGTCGTCGTCAGCTTCTTCTTCAAGTACATGAAAAGATCATCGCTGGCGTTCAATCCACTCAGCTTGAGTGCTTTTCCCGGGCCCAGGTTGTCTGGCTTCGTGACATGTGCCAGAAGCAATCCGTACATGTCCTCGTCGTAATCCACAGGAAGGTCGGTGAAACCGCCCGACCATCCATGCGACGTATCCTTGAAGTCATATTTGATGGATAAATCCTTGGATTGGCCTCCGCGGCACCCGACAAGCGCCATCACAAAGACCGCCACAACGGCAAGGACCAGATATTTATTCACTTTCATTTCCAATAACCTCCCATATCATTCTATTGATTAGACTCCATTCATCCCGTTTGGTTCCCTTCATGCCCGACTGGCATCCCAGAACAACGAATGCATGCGTCTTTTCATGTGTGCTGCCTATAGGAGGAAGACCAGTGATTCCCCTGCTCAGTATTCCTCCCTGTTTCCGAATTCAGCGGACTCCACCCATTCGTTCGGGCGGTCCACCATTTTGATGATATGGTCGATGACATCGTAATGCTCTTGTTCCTGTTGCACCAGAAATTCGTACAGATCCCCGTCCCCTCCGGATTCCTCTTGAAGCTGCTGGTACAGGTCGATGCTCTTTCGCTCGATGTCCAGAGCTTTTCTGTATAAATCGATTTGCTCAGGGTTCTGTTTGATGCCGCTGATCTCATCCTTCATCCCGTCAAAAACATTCTTTGTCGAGGAAGGCATCCTTTCACTTCCATGCCGGGTTCCCTCTTTTTCCCTCAGGATCCTGATATGGTAGTGTTCATCCTTGGCAAGCATCAGAAATATGGTATGAAGCCCGTTGTCCTTGTTGTTCGCCGCCTGTTCCAGATAGAATTGCTCCCCGTCAGATTCCATCTTGATAGCAAATTCCAGGATATCCATGTATTCATCCCTCCATTCATCATTGGATGGACCCTCTTCTTATATTTTACCCTTTTTTCAGTGGAATAACAAAAAATGCCCATCAGGTCCATGGCCGGTCATGCTCTCTGCAGTTTCCTCTTGCTGCCTTCATGGTCCACCACCAGAACGGTGATGTCGTCCCGGATCTCCGTTTGAAAACTGCTCCTTACATCCAGCAATGTGTCCCGGATGACTTCCCTGCCCGTCTTCTTCCTGTCGGACAGCTTTTGATACAGATACTCCGTGCCCACGAACCCTCTGTCCTTGTCCCATAGCTCCGAGATACCGTCAGAGAACATCACCAGCCTGTCCCCCTTCCGGAAGGAAACGGTCTGTTCATCGTAGGAAACCTGCTCCATCCAGTTGCTGATGGGGATGCCGTTCACCGGGATGGTTTGCAGGCCTTTGTCGCTGATGACGGCCGGATGGTTTGCAAACCCCGCATTGGCAAAGGTGATCCTGTCAGTCCTGTTGTCGAAGACTGCGCACAACAGGGTGATGTACATCTCTGGCTCCACATTGAACCTTGAGAATTCCTGGTACATGCTTTCAAGGATCCGTTTCGGGGTTTTCTGACTCCTGTCAATGATGGAAAACAGGAATACGGTGAACATGGAGGAAACCAGGCCATGCCCGGACACATCCGCGATGATGATGCCGGTGTATCTCCTGTTGATTGGGTAATAGCCGATGAAATCCCCGCCCAGGGTCTCGCATGGCCTGTAAACATATGACAAGGAAAGCCTTCCGATTTGTTCTTTCTTGGGAAGCAGCTGGGTTTGTATTCCCCTGGCCATGAATATGTCCATCTTGATCTTCTCATTCTGGGCACCCAGTTGCTCTTCCAGCATATATTCCTCGGTGACATCGTCAAACATACAGAGGAAGAACCTTTCATGGTCATATTTCAACGGCCTGATGGAAAAACGCAGGGTCTTGCGGATGGTTTTGTCGTTGATCCGGAATGACTTGTTGAAGTACTGCTTGTCCACGAAGATGTCATTATGCACCGCATTGTGAATGGATTCACGCAAGACACATTCCACGCAGTATTCCGTGGAGCCGCATTCCTCTCCCTCCTCCAGGCTGGCACAGCAGATGGCATTCCCGGTGAGCATCCCTGTCATCTCCTTGTCCTTCTGGTTGAAAAAACTCAAAAAAGACTGGTTCAGGCTTTCCACCCGGTTGTTGGCATCGATGATAAACAAGGGGGATGGAATGCTGTCCATCACCGACTGCAGAAAAACTTTTGATTCCTTCAGCTGCTCCATGTTCATGACGATCGTTCCTTTCCTCAGTAATCCGGCCTGTAGATTCTCCGTTCCAGGGACCATATCCGTTCCGTGAACTCCCCGGGCATGACCGTGTTGTAATGCAATGTGAAATCGTACACCCTCGCATCGATGAGGTCAATATAGTGGAGGATCTCCGCCTCCAGAAACATGGGGCTTTTGGAGCTTCCGTATTCCGGCTTGTTGTGATGGCTCAGGATCATATGCTTGACAAGCAGCATGGCATCTTTATCCAGTCCCAGCTCCTTGGCCTTCTCGTCAACAAGGCTGATTCCCATCTCGATATGCCCCAGCAACTGCCCTTCCCTGGAATAATCGGCAATTCCAAGCTCATTGGAGGACAGCTCCTCCAGCTTCATGATATCATGCATCAGGATCCCGGTATAGAGCAAGTCCATATCCAGTTCCGCATATACCCCGGAAATCGCCTCTGCAGTCTTGAGCATGGTGGCGATATGGTAGAGATACCCTCCCCGGATGGCATGGTGGAGGGATTTTGCGGCCGGATAGTATTTGAGTTTTTCCTCGTATTGTCCATATACAGCCTTGAGCAACCTTTGCATGTCCTTGTTCCCGATCCTGTCGATGTAGGCGTGGACGGTCGCCAGCATCTCTTCCGGGGTGAAGGGCGCAGCGGGGACGAAATCCGAAATCCTTCCCTGGGTCTGCTCGTCCCCCATTTTCATGCTGTTGATGGTCAGCTGCAGAAAATTCTGCCATATCCCCACCCTGGAGTTGACGACATAGAGCCTGTTGAGTTTCAGTCCTGTCATCTCCTCTTCCCGGGCGTCCCATTTCTTGGCGTTCACTTCCCCTGTGTCGTCCAGAAGGGTCATGTCGATGTACATTTTCCCCGCAGCGGTTTTCTTGAGCTCCGCGGCTTTCAGGATGTAGGTGCCGTCGCAGATCATCCCATCCTTGAGGTCAGATATTTTCATTCCGTCCATTGCCATTTTGATCTTCTCCTTTGTTGTTTTTGAATATCTCGTAAATTCTTTTCTTCAAATGGATCATCTCCCCGTCGTTCAGGTCCCTGTTCCTCTTGTCAGTGACAATTTCCGTGGTGTAGATTCCCCGGGCGGGCCTTTCTCCGAGGATATGCACCTTGTCCCCCAGGAGCAGGACCTCATCGATGTCGTGGGTCACAAAGAGCACTGTTCTCTTGTCCTGTTCCCATATCTTCAGGAACTCCAAAATCAGGTCCTCCTTCAGGGAGGGATCCTGTCCCTTGAATGGCTCATCCATCAGGAGGATGTCGGACGGATAGGCGAAAGCCCTTGCAATGGAAAGCCTCTGTTTCATGCCTCCGCTCAGTTGGTGGGGATACAGGTCCCTGCAGTTCCAAAGACCTACCAGGGACAGGTATTTCTCAATCCTTTCCCCGATGTCGAAATCCTTCCTGTTTTTCAGGACAAAAAACAGGTTCCTGTATACAGTATACCATTTCAGCAGCCTTGTCTCCTGAAAAACATAGGAAAACGTTGCATTTTCCGTTCCACTGATGGTCCCGGAAATGTCCTTGTCCAGGCCCGCGATGATGTTCAACAGGGTTGTTTTTCCACAGCCGGAGGCGCCCAGAATGCAGTTGATGACCCGGTCATCCAGGCTGATGCTGAAATCCTTGAACAGGATGTCATCACCATATCTTTTTGTCAGTCCATTGATTACAACCGGCATTTCGCTTTTCCTTTTCTCTTTTTCCCCGACATGGTATATTTCAGGACCAGTTCAAAGACATAGCTCAGCGCAATGATGGCGAAAGTCCAGGCGAACATTTCCTCGGTCTCGAAATAGACCTTCGCCCCGTACAGCCTGGAACCAATGCCATATCTTGGGTTGGCCAACACCTCCGCTGCCACGATGACCCGGAAAGCCAGCCCCAGGGAAACATTCATGGATGCGTACAGGTAGGGCTTGATGGATCCTAAGACAATCCCCGTGAACACATCCTTTTTCTTGACTTTGTAGATCCTGGAAAGCTCAAGGAGCCTGGGGTCGATGTCCCGGACCCCTTCCACCACATTCTTGTAAATCACCGGAAAGCACATGAATATGCCCACCATCACCGGAACCATTCCCAATCTGAACCAGAGAATGAAGATGAGGATGAAGGACATGACAGGGGTGGACTTCATCACTGTGATGAAAGGCTCCACCAGGATTTCAAACCTGCGGGACAATGCGGATGGGACCCCGATGAGAATTCCAAGAATGGTGGAAATGAAGAATGCGGAGAGGATCCTCCAGGCGGAAATCCCCACGGTACTGAAAAAATCCCTGCTTCCAAGAAGTCCCGCCAGTGCACGCAGGGTATCCAGCGGACCGGGAAGAAACAGGCTCTGGTTGACGATTCGGGACGCCACATGCCAGGCCAGAAGCCAAAGGAATATCGCGAGTGCTCTCAGCCACTTCTTTTCCATGTACATATCTTATCACTTCCGGGGGTAATAAAAAAGCAAATCCGGGCGGATCTGCCTGAAGGTTCCCTGGTTCACGGGGTATGGTAAAAATCATCCCCGGGGACTTTTCCCCCGATGGAGGCGGGATTGCTTTCGTGCAGGATCCTGAAAAACTGCTGAAGCATGCTTTTGGACTCATCCGCAGTGTAAAAGACGATATTGCTGTTCAAAAGGGCCTCCCCGGCTATCTCCTCGCTGGGAAGGATGTCCAGGGCCACAATGCCCGATGCTGCCAGGGAGGGGTTTTCCAGCACCCAGTCCATGGTTTCCTTGTATGTCTCCAGAAATACACGGGTCTCCTCTGGGTATTTGGCGATGAAATCCTTTCTTGCCACGATGCATCCCATGGGAAGGCTGAGCCCCCCGGTGAGTTTTTCCCATTCTTTGGTCATGTCCACCGAGATCTCCGCATCGCTGTTCCTTTGGAGGACCACCGTGACGAAGGGCTGGGGAAGCATGACGATGTCGGCCTCTCCCGCCGAGAAAAGGGTTGCCACCTCACTGTGTTCGCTTTTGTACTCGATACGAAGATCCTGACCAGGATCCATCCCGTTGCTTGTCAGGACATGGTTCAGGATGATTTCAGGAACTGCCCCCAGGCCGCTTGTCACGACCCTCTTTCCCTTCAGGTCGTTGATGGAGAGGATTTGTTCATCTTGTCTTGACACGATGAACAATGTCCCCAGGGTATTGACAGCAATCAGCTGCAGGTCACCTTCCGTCCTGTTGTAGAGGATGGAGGCCATGTTTGTGGGCAGTGCGGCGATGGCGTACTGGCCGCTCACCAGGCCCGCGCCTGCGATATCGGGAGACGGGACGATGTCAAAGGTGATGTTGAGCCGATCGGAAAGCGCGTTGATTTCCTGTATCAGACGGACCATGCCCATGGCGGATGGACCTTTGATGGCAGCAATTTCGACGGTTTCGATTTTAACGGGTCCCTGACTTTCCACCGGCTTGGTCCCACCGGTTCTGCATCCCGACAGAATGACGGTGAGAACCAGTATCACAGCCAGAAAGGATATTGTCTTCTTCATTGTGTCCTCTTACTGTATGGTTTCCAAAATGAATCTTACAATCATATCCCCATTTTGTCAACCTCATGGAACACATGCTTGAAAATCTCCAGTGCCTTGTCCAGCTGGTGTTTTTTCTGGGTCGCGGTATAACTGGTGCGGAGCAGGCAGTTCCCCGGCCTCACGGCGGGAGCGATGACCGGATTCACATAAACACCGCTTTCCAGGAGCATTTTGGTGATGATGAAGGTTCTTTCGTTCTCATATGTGAGCACGGGGATGATGGCGGTCTCACCGTCCACCACGGGAATCTTCCTGTTCTTGAGTCCTTTTCTCATGTAATTGGCATTGTCGATGAGCCTGCCCACCATCCCGGGGTCCTCCTGGATGATCCGCAGGGCTTCCAACGCCACCGCGGTATTGGATGGCGGGATGGAGGCGCTGAATATGAAAGGTCTGGACGAATGCATCACATAGTGGATCACTTCCTCGCTGGCTGCGATGAACCCGCCGAGGCTTGCAAAGGATTTGCTGAAGGTCCCCATGATGATGTCCACATCGTCTTCCAGCCCGAAATGGGAGGCTGTTCCCCTGCCGCCTTTTCCAATCATGCCAAGCCCATGGGCGTCATCCACCAGTATCCTGGCCCCGTACTTCTTGCCCAGGTGTACAATCCCGGGCAGGTTCGCGATATCCCCGCCCATGCTGAAGACGCCGTCGGTGACGATGAGTTTCCCCGCATCTTCAGGCACTCCGGCCAGAAGCCGTTCCAGCTCCTCCATGTTGTTGTGCTGGTATTTCAATGTCTTCCCAAAGGAAAGCCTGCATCCATCTACGATGCTGGCATGGTTCTCATTGTCACTGAGGATATAGTCGCCCTTTGAAACGATGGCTGAGATGACACCGAGGTTGGTCTGGAACCCGGTGCTGAACGTGATGGCCGCTTCTTTGTGCACAAAGCTGGCAAGCTCCCTTTCCAATTCGTGGTGCAGAACCAGTGTCCCGTTGAGGAACCTGGACCCCGAGCATCCTGTCCCATATCTATCAAGGGCTGCTTTTCCCGCATCGATGCATCTCTGGTTGACGGTCAGTCCAAGATAGTTATTGGATCCCAGCATAATGGTGTTCTGGCCTTCCATGATGACTTCCGTGTCCTGTTTGGAATCGATGGCATGGAAATATGGGTACACTCCCCTTTCCATGGCCTCCTTGGCCGCGGTGAATTTCCTGCATTTCTCAAAAATATCCATTGAACAGCTTCCTTTCCGGGTGGGGTGGTTATTACCTGGTGATATTTTAACATATCCTCAATTCAATAGAAAGATGTTTTTTATTGCCCCCTTTCCCGTGAGAAGCTATAATGGTGGAAAGGAGGCGGGAAATGATATGAATAAAGTGGTCTTGGTCACAGGGGCTTCCTCAGGAATCGGCAGGGAGATCGCCATCAGGTTCGCCAGGGAGGGCTGCACCGTTTATGGGACCTCACGCAAAGCGATGGATCCCCCGGAAGGCTGCAATATGCTCCGGATGAATGTCACATCACAGGAAAGCATTGCCCACGCCCTGGGTATCATCCTCGACAAGGAAGGCCGCATCGACGTCCTGGTCAACAACGCCGGCATGGGCATTGCCGGATCCGTGGAGGAAATGACGGACCAGGAATGCAGGAAACAGTTCGATGTCAACTATTTCGGCTGTCTCTCCATGATTCGGCAGGTCCTGCCTGTCATGATCGGGCAAAAGGACGGACACATCGTCAACATCAGCTCCGTGGCCGGCTTCATCTCCATTCCCTTCCAGTCCGCTTACTCATCCAGTAAATTCGCCCTGGAAGCATTGTCCAAGGCCTTGCGGGCGGAAGTCCGTCCTTACGGCGTCAAGGTGACGGTGATCCAACCAGGGGACACCCGAACGGGTTTTACAGACAGCCGGGAGATCTGTGAAAAAGCAGGCGCTTCCAGCCATTACCGGCATGTCTTTGCGCGCTCCCTGGCCGCCATGGAGCATGACGAGAAAAACGGGACCGATCCCCGCTATACCGCCTCCGTCGTACTGCGGGCGGTGAAGCGCAAACGCCCGCCCCATACCGTCCGGGTGGGGTTGAAATACAAGCTTTACGGCTTTGCTGTTCGGATCGTACCTGAAAGGATCCTCGAAGCCGTCGCGGCCTCCATTTACGCACCGAAAACAAAAGAATAGGGATGTTGACAGGGCCGCCCGGCCGATATATATTATACATATGAATATATGTTCATGCTTTCATAGGAGGTGCCCCATGAGCTGTCCCGATGAAGAAAAACTGGAGGCGTTGAAAAACCTTTTTGGATCCATGGCGGATGTCACCCGGCTGAAGATTCTGTATTGCCTATCCAAGCAGGACTTGTGCGTGTATGAGCTTTCCGGGTCGATTGGCATGTCCCCCTCCGCCGTATCTCACCAGCTGCGGCTCCTTCGCCATGCGGGTTTGGTCAGGTTTATGAAACAAGGCAAGCACTCCGTATATACTCTGTATGACAACCATGTACACGACCTGTTCCGCACGGGCTTCGAGCACATCGGGGAAAAGGAGCCGCGGGATGGTTGAATACTTCCGTGTCCTTTTCGAGTTGTTCGTCGAGATGTCCTTCTACATGATGCTTGGGTTCCTTTTTGCCGGAGCCATGCATGTCTTCATCACAAGAAAGACCGTGGTCAGGCATACCGGGGACAACAGCTTCAAAAGCACCTTGAAGGCCTCCCTTCTGGGCATCCCGCTGCCCCTGTGCTCCTGCGCCGTGCTTCCCACTGTGGTTCACATGAAAAAAAACGGATCCTCCGACGGCGCTGCGGTTTCCTTCCTGATATCCACCCCCCAGACCGGCATCGACAGCATCATCGCCACCGGAGGCCTCCTGGGCCCTTTCATGGCAGTCTACAGGCCACTGGCAGCCCTGTTGTCCGGGATTTTCGGGGGAAGCCTGGTGAACGCCTTCGCGGGAAAGGGGCTCCCGGCAAAGCAGGCGGACCCATCTCCTGATAGCCCGGAATGCGTTTCCCCTGTGCATGGCCTGAAGGGGAAAATCAAGGGGATGCTCCGATATGGGTTCGTGGACCTGGTGGACGACGTATCCCTCCATTTTATAGCAGGGTTGCTGGTTTCGGCCCTGATCACAGTGCTCCTGCCGGATGATCTGGCATCCAGTTTTCCCATGATGCGGGGCATCTGGCCCATCCTCCTGATGGTGCCCGTCAGCATGCCCATGTATATCTGCAGCACATCCTCCATTCCCATCGCCCTTGCGCTCATGGCAAAAGGGTTCAGTCCCGGGGCTGCCTTTGTCTTCCTGTTCCTGGGTCCCGTGACCAATGCCGCATCCCTGTCTGTTATTTTCAGGATCTTCAGGAGGAAGGCCGCCTTCCTGTACATGCTTGCCACCGCCGTATCCGCCATTGCCCTGGGCATCCTGCTGGACATCCTTGTCGTCAGGTTCGCCATCCCCATCCAGACCTCCATTGTCCCCTCCGATGCCGGTTCCCCCGCAAGCATCGCCAAATATTCATTCGCCGCGGTCTTTCTGTTGCTGATCCTGTTCAGCCTGATAAAAAAAACCCCGCTTCTCCGCGGGAAAAAGGCCTGCGCTGAGACGGGATGCAAAGACTGCTGAGGCCTTCAGCCTTCAATCATACCAAGGAATGTCTCCTCATCGATAACAGGAATGCCCAGTTCCAGGGCTTTGTCCAGTTTGCTGCCCGCTTCCTCCCCTGCCAGAAGGTAACGTGTGTTCTTTGAGACGGATGAGGAGATGGTCCCTTTCCTGTCCTCGATGAGTTTTTGGGCCTCCTCCCGTTTCAATGTGGGAAGCTTCCCTGTCAGGACAAAGGTCATGCCTTGTAAAATCCCCGGTTCACGGGAGACATCCTCCTTTGAAACCATGTTCACGCCGGCTTGCCTCAGCCTTTCAACCACTTTCCTGTTGTCAGGGTTGCTGAAAAACTGGTGAAGGCTCCGGGCCATGATGGCACCGAAGTCGTCGATTTCCTCAAATCTTCCCGGATCGGCCCCGGCAATCTCCTCCATGTCCCTGAATCGTGCCGCCAGGGCCTTGGCTCCCGCGATTCCGATGTTCCGTATTCCAAGGCCGAACAACAACCTGTCCACACCGTTGGTTTTGGA
>JAWOHX010000045.1:0-55693 GCA_046484975.1 Clostridia bacterium | reverse complement strand
TTTTACGATCCGGCTCCGTCCGCCCCCCGGCTGATGCCGAGCTGCTTCAGCCTGTCGTAGAGGGTGCTCCTTGGAACCTCGAGACGCCGGGCGGCGTCTGGGACCTTGCCGCCGCACTTCTCCAACGTTCTCAGGATGTGGCGCCTCTCGACCTCGGCGAGGGTCAGAATTCTGAATCCGGGGAAACGGTCAAGGACGTGGCTGTCCTTGATTTTGACGTGCCATATATCAGGAAAGGACTCCGCTTCACGAAGAACACTGCCATCTCGCGATTCCTGAAAAAATATAAATCAACCCTGCTGGTGGATCCTCATAAATGTGTGGCATGTGGGATATGTAGGGACAACTGTCCCGCGGAGGCCATCGCCATCCCCAGGAATCTTCCCGTCTTTGATTATGAAAAATGCATCAGGTGCTACTGCTGCCAGGAACTATGCCCGGAACAGGCCATCGATATCAGGGAAAGCCTGCTCATCCGCCTGCTGTCCGTTAGAAAACGAAAGAGGAAGGGCTGACATGAACATTGTGCTGGTCGAACCGGAAATTCCCCAGAACACAGGGAACATCGCACGGACCTGCTCGGTGACGGGCACCGCCCTGCATCTGGTCAGGCCCCTCGGGTTCTCCGTGGAAGACAGGCACCTGAAAAGGGCCGGTCTGGATTACTGGGATGGACTGGCAGTCCAATATTACGATTCCATCGGCGAGGTGCTAGAAAAATATGCCGGAAACACCTTTCATTTTGCATCGACAAAAGCCATCAGACGCTATGACGAGGCGGTTTATGGGCCCGACGATTTCCTGGTGTTCGGGAAAGAGACAAAGGGTCTTGACGAGACACTCCTGAGAGCCCATTACAGCAAATGCATCCGGCTTCCCATGCAGGAGGGAAAACGTTCCCTGAACCTGTCCAGCGCGGTCGCCGTCATCCTGTACGAGGCGTTGAGGCAGAATGATTTCAAAGGGTTGAAGGAAAGGGGTGTCCTGGGCAATGAATCATGAGATCGTAAAAGAATTCACCGAGCTTGCAAAGTTGGACAATCCGAGCCTGGATGAACGCCAGGTGGCGGACCATATCCTGCGGCGGCTGCGTTCCATGGGCTTTTCCCCACAGGAGGACGACGCAGGGGAAAAGAACAGCGGAACCACAGGAAACATCCTGTGCGAAATCCCCGGGGACCCGGAGATGGATGGAATCCTTTTCGCCAGCCATATGGATTCCGTGGCCCCCTGCACAGGGAAAACCATCGTTGTGGATGATGAATACATCCAGACGGATCAAACCACTGTACTGGGTTCTGACGACCTTGCAGGGGCATCCTGCATGCTGGAGCTTGCACGCTCCATCCGTGCCGGCGAGGTCAAAGGCGGCACGGTCTGGCTTTTGTTCACCATTGCTGAGGAAATCGGGCTTCTGGGTGCAAAAAGCGCCGACCTGTCAATGGTGGATGTCCCATATGCCTTTGTCCTGGACAGCAACGGGGAAATCGGCACAGCATCCATCAGTTCCCCCTCCCATAATACCCTGGACATCACGGTCATTGGAAAAGCGGCCCATTCCGGGATTGAGCCTGAAAAAGGGATCAATGCCATCCAGGTGGCGGCACGGGCCATCGATTCCCTTGAAATGGGCAGGATTGACGAGGAGACCACATCCAACATCGGCATCATCGAAGGGGGAAAAGCAAGGAACATCGTATGCGAGACCGTCCTGGTGAAGGCCGAATGCAGGAGCCGCAGTGAATCAAAGCTGGAAACTGTGACAAAAGAAATCGGGGATGCATTTCAGAAAGCCTGTCAGGCGTATCATGCGGAATGCGTCATTTCGGTGAAAAATGAATACAAGGCCATCACGCTTGACCCTGATTCAGGAATCCTTGAAAAATTCAAAAAGGCTTGTGTAAAGACAGGTCTCCCGTGCATACTGGAACACAGCGGGGGAGGAAGCGATACCAACATCATCCATGCCAAAGGGATACCTGCCGTGAACATCAGCGTTGGAATGGAGAACGTCCACAGTGTGAAGGAACGGATTAAGATCAAGAACCTGGTGTTGCTCTCCGGGTTATTGAAGGCCCTCGTTGAGGGTGAACTGGCTGTTGTATAATTCCCAGTAAAAACTTTTCAGTGAAAGGAGCTCTTCATGGGTTCCTTTTTCAATGATCTGGCCGTTGTTCATCACGAGGATGAGGTCTGCGTTCTTGATGGTGGACAACCTGTGGGCTATGATGAAATTGGTCCTTCCCTTCATCAATGTCTTCATTGCCTTTTGAATGATGATCTCCGTACGGGTGTCCACATTGCTGGTGGCCTCGTCCAGGATCAGGATGGCGGGATTGGCAAGAAAAGCCCTGGCGATGGTCAGAAGCTGCTTCTGCCCGTAGGAAATGTTGGAGGCGTCCTCATTGAGGATGGTGTCATATCCTTCCGCCACGGTCTGGATGAAATGATGGACATGGGCGGATTCCGCCGCGGACAACACATCCTCATCCCTGGCGTCAAGCCTTCCATAGCGGATATTGTCCCGGATGGTGCCGTTAAAAAGCCAGGTGTCCTGCAGAACCATGCCAAAGGCTGACCTGAGGCTGCCTCTTTTGATATTGGTGATTCCATTCCCGTCCAACAGGATTTCACCGGCATCCAGCTCATAAAAACGCATCATCAGGTTGACAAGAGTGGTTTTCCCGGCGCCCGTGGGACCTACGATTGCGATGTTCTGTCCGGGAAGTATGTCAATGTTCAGGCCCTCGATCAGGCTGGTATCCTTTTTGTAGCTGAAATGTACATCCTTGAACGTGACCCTGCCCATCACGTTGTTCAGCCGTATCGCTTTCTCATCATCAGGTATTTCTTCTTCCTCATCCAGAATTTCGAAAACCCTTTCGGCGGATGCTATGGTGGACTGGATGATGTTGGCGATGTTCGAGACCTGGATGATGGGCTGGGTGAACTGCCGGGAGTATATAATGAATGCCTGTATGTCCCCAAGGCTGACAAGAGCCCTGGTGACGAAGATTCCGCCGATGACACTGACCATGACATATCCAATGTTGTTGATGAATGTCATGGCAGGCATAATGATGCCGGATATGAACTGGGCTTTCCACCCCTCATGATACAGATTCTCATTGATGGATGCGAATTTTTCCAGGGATTTTTTTTCATGACCGAAAGCTTTCACGATGACGTGGCCGCTCAGCATTTCCTCCACATGTCCATTCAATTCCCCAAGGGCTTTCTGCTGCCCCTTGAAATACTTCTGGGAATGTTTGGCGATGATCTTCGTCGTGATGGCGTACAGGGGCAGGGTGACCAGCAGGATCAGTGTCATGAGAGGGCTGATGGATAGCATCATGATGACAATCCCGACCAGGGTGACAAATGATGTGATCAACTGGGTGATGCCCTGCTGGAGGGTATTGCTGATGTTGTCGATGTCATTGGTGATGCGGCTCATGATGTCCCCATGGATGGCGCCGTCGAAGAATGCGAGGGGAAGCTTCATCAATTTCACGCTGATTTGATTGCGCAATTGATAGACAGTCTTCTGGGAGACCCCGGCCATCACGTACTGTTGGACATAGGCAAATATTCCGCTCGCCAGATAAAGTGCCAGGAGGATGACCACAATCCTGCCTATATAGGAGAAATCAATGTGTTTACCGTCCATGAAACTCTCAAAAACATGTGTTGTGACCCTGCCCATGACCTTCGGGGAAAAAATCATGAAGACCGTGCTTGCGATTGACAAGAGGAAAACGGCCAGAAAAACATACTTCCATGGATTCAGATAGGCAAGAAGCCTCCGGAGGGTTTTTTTAAAGTCCTTTGGTTTTTCAAAAGGCATGCCGATGCGGGGCCCTCCCCCCATGGGCCCTTGATGTGGTTTTCTTTCGGAAGTGTGGTGCTTGCTGTCTGTCATCCTGTCTCCCTCAACCCATCTGGGCATTGTAGATTTCCCTGTATACTGCTGATGAGCCCATCAGTGTGCGGTGTGTGCCGATTCCTGCCAAAGAACCTTCCTCCAGAACAATGACAAGGTCTGCATCCATAATGGAGTTCACCCGTTGCGTGACAAAGATGACCACGGAATCCTTGGTGTACTCCTTCAGTGATTGGCGAAGCATCGCATCGGTCTTGAAATCCAAGGCGGAAAAACTGTCGTCGAATATATAGATGTCCGGTTTCCTGGCCAACGCCCTGGCAATGGACAACCGTTGTTTTTGTCCTCCCGATATGTTGGCGCCATCTTTGGATATGACCGTATCGATGCCGTCTTTCAGACCAAAGATGAATTCATTGGCCTGGGCGGCTTCCAGTGCTGCATGGATGTCCTGCTCATTGATTTCCAGGCTCCCGATTTCCAGGTTCTCCCGGATGGTACCTGTGAAAAGCACAGGCTTTTGTGAAACAATCCCCAGCCTTTTCCTCAGCGATGACATTTCCATGTCACGGATATCCGTGCCATTCAGCAGTATTCTGCCATGGGACACATCGTAAAAACGCGGGATCAGATTCACCAGGGTGGATTTTCCTGAGCCTGTGCCGCCGATGACCACCACTGTTTGGCCCGCACTGGCTTCAAAGGACAAACCTGAAAGAGCGGCTTCGCGGGCATTCTCATAATGGAAGGACACGTCTTCGAAGCGGAGGGTGACCTTTTCCGCCGGTGGTTCCTTTGGCAGGGAAGGGGAACAGACCGAAGGTGACAATTGAAAGACCTCGTTGATTCGTTGGGCGGATGCGGATGCCCGTGGAATCATGATGAAAACAACGGACAGCATGATGAGGGAGAACAGGATGAACATTGCATACTGGATGAAAGCCATCAGATCACCGATGCGGATCTGTCCGGTATCGATGCGGATGCTTCCGTACCATAGGATCGCGACTGTGGTGAAGTTCATGAAGATCATCAGCACGGGCATTAAAAGTGCCATGAGTTTGTTCACCTTGATGGCGGTATCGGTAAGACTCAGATTGGCTTCGTCAAACCTTTTTTCCTCATAATCCAGTCTGTTGAACGCCCGGATGACACGGACTCCCGTGAGGTTCTCCCGGACGACAAGGTTCAAGGTGTCCAGTTTTTTCTGCATGGACTTGAAAAGAGGAATTCCTTTTCTGGCTATGAGCACAATCAAAAGACTGAGAAGTGGAATCACGATAAGCAGGATAAGGGACAATCGTGGATCCTTGGAGACGGAAAGGAGAATACCGCCAATGGCCATGAGCGGGGCGGACACCATGACACGAAGGATCATCATGGTCACCTGCTGTACCTGTGTGATGTCGTTGGTGGCGCGGATAATGAGTGAGGACCCTCCGATCTTGTCAAATTCATGGAAGGAAAAATCCTCGATATGGGAAAACAGGTCCAATCGAAGGTCCCGGCCGAAGGACATGGCCACCTTCGAGGAAAGATAGGTGGCCACAAGGATAAACAGCATTCCGAGGACTGCCACACCAATCATGATGCCTCCCGTCTTCCAGATATGCATAATGTCACCTTTTGCGATGCCGTTGTCGACGATGTCAGCCATAAGGTTGGGAAGATAAAGCTGGGACAAGGTCTGCAGGAACAGAAAAGCCAAAACGACGATGATCTGTTTTTTGTAAGGTTTCAAATATTTAAAGAGTCTGAGCATATGTCGCTCCTTGGAAATGAATTTTATCCAAACCATTATATATCCACATAGCCGGAGAATCAATATTCCTCATTCATACAAGGCGCAGTGGCATTGAGCGGTTCCATTGATATATTGTTAAATATTTAATTAAGTGTTGAAAAAAGAATCAAACTAATATAAGATTATGCTGGTAAAAATGATATAATGAAACCAATCAATATTTTTAGGAGGATATGAAATGTCAGTAAAAATCGGTATCAACGGATTCGGAAGAATAGGTCGCTTGGTGTTTCGGGCAGCCATTGTCAATCCAGAAGTTGAAATCAAAGGGATCAACGACCCGTTCATTGATCTTGAATATATGACCTACATGCTGAAATATGACACCATCCATGGACAATTCAAGGGATCCATCGAAGTCAAGGACGGCAAGCTTGTGGTCAACGGGCAGGCGATAGCCGTTTACGGCGCCATGGATCCTGCTGAAATCCCCTGGGATGAATGCGGCGCGGAATACATCGTGGAATCGACAGGTGTTTTCACCGACATCGACAAGGCATCGGCCCATTTCAAGGGAGGCGCCAGGAAAGTCGTCATCAGCGCTCCTTCAAAAGACGCCCCCATGTTCGTCATGGGCGTCAATGAGGCGACTTACAAAAAAGACATGAACGTTGTCTCCAACGCCTCCTGCACCACCAACTGCCTTGCCCCCATCGCCAAGGTCATCCATGATAATTTCGGAATTGCCGAAGGACTCATGACAACCGTACATTCCACCACCGCAACCCAGAAGACCGTGGACGGCCCTTCCAAGAAAGACTGGAGGGGAGGACGCGCCGCCAGCGGGAACATCATCCCGTCATCCACCGGGGCTGCAAAGGCCGTTGGAAAGGTCATACCGGAGCTCAACGGGAAACTCACCGGCATGGCATTCAGGGTCCCCACATTGAATGTATCCGTTGTGGACCTTACCTGCAGGCTTGAACGACCCGCTTCATATGAAGAGATCAAGAAGGCGATGAAAAAAGCCAGCGAGAATGAGATGAAGGGGATTCTCGGATATACCGAGGAAGCTGTGGTCTCCAGCGATTTCATCGGGGATTCCAGGACCAGCATCTTTGACGCAGAGGCTGGCATTTCCCTCAATGACGGATTTGTCAAGGTTGTGGCCTGGTATGACAATGAGTGGGCCTACTCCTGTAAAATTGTTGATCTGATCACATACATTGCAGGCGTAGACGCCCGATAAGGTTTTTCAAAATAAAAAGGCTCGGGCTTTCCGGGCCTTTTTGTAAATCTGATAGAGCACGGAGTGAACAAATATGGCAATCCTGAACAAAAAGACCATCGAAGACATCGATGTGAGGTCAAAGAAAATCATCGCCAGAATGGATTTCAATGTCCCTTTGAATGAGAATGGGGAGATCACGGACGACAAGCGGATCCGGGAGGCCCTTGCCACCATCAACTACCTTAAAGACAATAAGGCCAAGACAATCCTGGTCTCCCATCTGGGAAGACCCAAGGACACATATGAAGAGAAATACAGTCTCAAGCCTGTCGCAAAAAGACTTTCCGACCTCTTGGGTACGGAGGTCATCATGGCCAGCGATGTCATCGGACCTGATGCCCAAAAAAAAGCAGCCGCATTGCAGGACGGCCAAGTCATGCTTCTTGAAAACGTGAGGTTCCACAAGGAAGAGACCCAGAACGACCCGGCTTTTGCAAGGGAACTGGCAAGCTTTGCGGATATCTTCGTCAATGATGCTTTCGGAACGGTACACAGGGCCCATGCCTCCACTGCAGGAATCGCAGATTATCTGCCGGCCGTATGCGGTTATCTGATAAAGAAAGAGATCGAGATCATGGGAAAGGCGCTGAAGAACCCGGAGCATCCCTTCGTTGCCATCCTGGGAGGTGCCAAAGTCTCAGACAAGATCGGCGTCATTGAGAATCTTCTGGAAAAAGTGGATAGCCTCATCATCGGAGGCGGGATGGCCTACACGTTCCTTAAGGCGAAAGGCTACAAGATTGGCAGTTCCATCTGTGAGGAAGACAAGGTGGAGTATGCAAAGGAACTCATGAAAAAGGCCGAGCAGAAAAACGTCAGGATCCTTCTTCCCATCGGAAGCATCATCATCAAGGAGTTCAAAAACGACACCGAGTACAAGTATGTGCCATCCGATGCCATGCCTGACGGTTGGATGGGTGTGGACATCGGTTCGTTGACCATTGAGAAATATTCCGCAGAAATACGGAAAGCAAAGACCATCATATGGAACGGTCCCATGGGGGTATTTGAATTTGAGAATTTCGCCAAGGGGACCAGGGAGATTGCCAGGGCCATCTCAGAGTCGGGAGCGGTATCCATCATCGGAGGCGGGGACAGTGCCGCAGCTGTTGAGATTCTTGGATTTGCAGACAAAGTCACCCATATTTCCACTGGCGGGGGAGCTGCACTGGAATTCCTTGAGGGGAAGGTTCTCCCCGGCATCGACGCCC
Source organism: Clostridia bacterium (assembly GCA_046484975.1). Lineage (GTDB taxonomy): Bacteria > Bacillota > Clostridia > DUPQ01 > DUPQ01 > JAWOHX01. The sequence continues at coordinate 47,564 of JAWOHX010000045.1, read as the reverse complement.
TGTTGGACAAAGACAAAAAAAAAATAATCGCCGGCAATTGGAAAATGAACAAGACGCCCAAGGAAACCTATGATTTCATCCAAAGCATAGCGGGAGAGATCCAGGAGGGCAGTGATGTTGTCATATGTGCCGTTCCCTATGTCTGCATCCATGAGGCAATGAGAGCCGCTGAGGGAACCCCTGTATTCATCGGCGCGCAGAATGTCCATTTCGATGAAACAGGCGCATACACCGGGGAAGTCTCAGCTGCCATGCTCAGGGAGCTGGGTGTGCAGTATGTGATCATCGGCCATTCCGAGAGAAGGCAGTACTACAATGAGACCGATGAAGCGGTCAACAAGAAAATCCATACCGCATTCAAACATGACATGATTCCCATCCTCTGCGTTGGAGAATCCCTCGAGCAGAGGGAACTGGATGTGACCAACGAGATTATCCGTTACCAGGTGAAAATCGCATTGAGGGGACTTACCGAGGACCAGGTGAAAAGAACGGTCATCTCCTATGAGCCCATCTGGGCCATCGGCACAGGAAAGACTGCCACCGCACAGCAGGCTGAGGATGTCTGCCGGATGATCCGGGATACCATCGCATCATTGTTCAGCAGGCTGGCTGCCAATGAGATGGTCATCCAGTATGGCGGAAGCGTCAAGCCCGACAATGTGGACGAACTGTTCAACATGGACAACATCGACGGGGGTCTGATCGGAGGCGCAAGCCTGAAGAAAGAAGATTTCCTCAGGATTGTCCATTACAGCAAATATTGAATGGAGGACCAATGATTGCATTAATCATTCTGGACGGATATGGCTTGAGTGAACGACGGGAAGGCAATGCAGTTCTCGCTGCCCATACGCCGAATCTGGACAGATATTTCAGGATATATCCCCATACCACACTGAGCGCCAGCGGCCTCAGTGTCGGCCTGCCGGAAGGACAGATGGGAAACTCGGAGGTGGGACACACCAACATCGGCGCTGGACGGGTGGTCTACCAGGAACTCACACGAATCTCAAAATCCATCAAGGACGGGGATTTTTTTGAGAATCCTGAACTTTTAGAGGCTTTTTCAAACTGCAGGGAAAATCAATGCTCCCTCCATGTGATGGGCCTGTTGTCAGACGGAGGCGTTCACAGCCACAATACCCATCTTTATGCCCTTTTGGACATGGCGAAAGCCAACGGAATGAAGCAGGTATACATCCACTGCTTTTTTGACGGAAGGGACGTCCCTCCCGACAGCGCAATATGCTATGTCCGGGAGCTGGAGGAAATCATCCGGGTAAAAGGAATCGGGAAGATCGCATCCATCATGGGCAGATATTACGGTATGGACAGGGACACCATGTGGGACCGTGTGAAGCTGGCATATGATGCCATGGTGCTGGGAACAGGCGCGGAGGCCTCCAGCGCTGAGGAAGGTGTTTTGCGTTCATACGATGCCGGGGTGATGGACGAGTTTGTCATCCCTTGCGTCATCCGGGAGAACAACGGCCCTGTCAAACTCATAGAACCAGGCGACTCCATTGTTTTTTTCAATTTCAGGCCTGACCGGGCCCGGGCAATCACAAAAGCTTTCATCGAAGAGGACTTTAAGGGGTTTCCTCGGGAAAAAGGATATTTCCCGGTCAATTTCATATCCTTCACCCAATACGATGTGACCTATCAGAACATCCGTGTGGCATTCAAGCCCAGCGACCTGACGCAGACCTTCGGGGAACATGTCAGCAAAAAAGGATTGCGCCAGCTGCGCATTGCGGAAACCACCAAATACGCCCATGTCACTTTCTTCTTCAATGGAGGGGTGGAGGCCGTGTTCGACAATGAGGACCGTGTCCTCATTGACACCCCGAAAGTGGCGACCTTTGACATGCAACCGGAGATGAGCGCACCGGAAGTTGCCGAGGCAGCCATCCGAAGAATTCAGTCCGGGAAATATGAGGTCATGGTACTGAATTTTGCCAACTGCGACATGGTGGGACATACGGGGAATTTTCCTGCCGCCGTCAAGGCCGTGGAGGCAGTGGACCAATCCCTCGGAAAGGTAGTGGACAGCATTCTCCATATGGAAGGAATCGCTGTGATCACAGCAGACCACGGGAATGCGGAGCAGATGCTGGACGAGGACGGAAGGGTCTTCACCGCACATACCCTGAATCCCGTTCCCTTCATCATCGCGGGGTATGGTGACCTGAATCTGCGGGAAGGAATCCTTGCAGACATCGCACCCACCCTGCTGGATCTGCTGAACCTGGAAAAACCCGAAAAAATGACAGGAAAATCTTTGATTTTAAAATAACAGGAGGAAAAAGACATGAAACAGTTTTTAGCCATTGAAAACGTATATGCAAGAGAAATACTTGACTCACGGGGCAATCCCACCATCGAGGTGGAGGTCATCGTTGATGGCGGACATATCGGCAGGGCAGCAGTTCCCTCAGGGGCTTCCACCGGGGCTTTTGAAGCTGTTGAGCTGCGGGACGGGGACAAGGACAGGTATCTTGGCAAAGGCGTTCTAAAAGCCGTATACAATGTCAATGAGATCATCGCCCCGGAAGTGGAGGGGATGAATGTCCTGGACCAGACCCTCATCGACAAGACCATGATCGACCTGGACGGCACCCCGAACAAGGCCAAACTTGGGGCCAATGCCATCCTCGGTGTCTCCCTCGCATGCGCCAAAGCAGCAGCGGAAGCCCTCGGGGTCTCCCTTTACCAGTATATCGGAGGAACCAATGCCAAGACATTGCCCGTTCCCATGATGAACATCATCAACGGGGGCAAACATGCTGACAACAGCGTCAACATCCAGGAATTCATGGTCATGCCCGTGGGTGCGAAGAACTTCAGGGAAGCCCTTCAGTGGTGTGCGGAAGTCTTCCACAACCTGAAAAAGGTATTGAAGGCCAAAGGTTACAGTACCGCAGTCGGTGACGAGGGTGGGTTCGCTCCCAACCTGAAGACCGACGAGGAGGCCATCCAGGTCATCCTGGAAGCCATCGAGTCCGCAGGCTACATGCCGGGAGCGGATTTCAAGATCGCCATCGACGCTGCAGCCACGGAAATGTACGAGGAAGCCAAGGCAAAAGGCCAGGAAGGCAGCTACTATTTCTGGAAATCGGACATCATGAAGACACGCGAGGAAATGGTGGCCTACTGGGAAGACCTGACAACGAAATATCCCATCATTTCCCTGGAAGACGCCTTTTCGGAAGATGACTGGGACGCCTGGAAGCTGCTGAATGACAAGCTCGGCAAGAAACTGCAGATCATGGGAGACGACCTCTTTGTCACCAACACAATCCGCCTGAAGAAGGGCATTGAGCTTGGTGTGGCCAACTCCATCCTGATCAAAGTCAACCAGATCGGCACACTGACGGAGACCCTGGACGCTGTCCAGATGGCAGCCAGGGCTGGGTTCACCTCCATCATCTCCCATAGATCAGGGGAAACGGAGGACGCCACCATCGCGGACATCGCCGTCGCCACCAATGCGGGGCAGATCAAGACTGGCGCGCCGTCAAGGACGGACAGGGTCGCGAAATACAATCAACTCCTCCGCATCGAGGAAGAGCTGGAGGAAGCCGCCATATATCCGGGGATGGATGCGTTTTTCAACATGAAATGATACATCGGGCCAAAAGGGACCTGCCCTCAGGCAGGTCCCTTTATATGTGACGGAAAAACCTGGGAAAGGGCATACCGCACTCTTCAGCGCAGGCAGTTGAAATAATCTGTAAATCCCTTGTCACAACGATGTTTATGTGTTATACTTTCTTCTGATTTATAAAACGGAGGTGCACAGAATGGGTGCTTTAAGCATAGTGGTTGGAATCCTGCAGGTCCTGATTGCCATCGCCATCATCGTGGTGGTCCTTCTCCAGTCGGGGAAAGCCTCGGGACTGTCCGGAAGCATTGCCGGCGGAGCGGAGACATTTTTCGGCAAGAACAAGGGACGCACCATCGATTCCATGCTAGAGAAATATACCGGCTATATTGCCGTTGGGTTTTTGATCACGTCCATATTCCTTTACATCCTATTGAAATGAAGGGATTCCCCAATGAAAAAAATCCTCCTTTTAGGGAGGTTTTTTTATTTCACCAGGAAATTTGAAATGCTTTTCTTCAATGGCTCCGGGTCGTCTGTATGGGGGACGATCTGAATCTGCTTGCTGAGGTCAAGGCTGAATATTCCCATGATGGATTTGGCGTCAATGACATATCTGCCCGAGATCAGGTCGATGTCAAAGGAACATTTTGAAACAATGTCCACGAATGACTTCACGTCGCTGATGGAAGCGAATTTGATGAATATTTTGTCTACCATGCTCGTTCTCTCCTTTCATTCTTCATAGTAGTCATTCTATGTAAAAGCACGCAAGGTGTCAATGATAATTGATATTTTCATTTACCGGGGTTGTTTGATATAATATTCATGTGACGGGAGGTGGATCCGAATCATGAAACACCAAATCAGAAACCAATCCCTGGTGGTGGAGATCAGCGCCCTCGGGGCAGAGTTGTCCAGCATCAGGAAGGTGGGGGAGGACCTGGAGTACCTCTGGCAGCTGAACCCCAAAATCTGGGAAAGGCAGGCACCCCTGCTGTTTCCCATTGTAGGCCGCCTGAAAGACGAGGAATACACCTATGGCGGCAGGACCTATCGGATTCAGATCCATGGATTCGCCAGGGAAAAGGTTTTCCAGGTCGTGCAGCACTCCGACGACCGGGTGGAATTCATCCTTTTGCATGATTCGGACACCCTGGCATGCTACCCGTTCAAGTTCCGCCTGAGAATCATCTACAGCCTGCATGGCAACGAAATCAGGAAGACCCATGTGGTGGAGAACCTTGGGGATGGACCCATGTACTACGAGATCGGTGGCCATGAGGGCTACAACCTGGCCCTCTTTGAAGGGGAGCGCATGGAGGACTATTTCATCGAATTCCATGGGATGAAGGAACTCCATACCTACACGACGGATGCTGACATCATGGTCAACCGCAAAAAGAAGAACGTACCATTCGACGAGGCTTCCAGATTGTATCTCTCCTACGAAGTCTTCCGGGATGATGCGCTGATCATCGACGGGTTTTCCCGTCACATGGTATGCCTAAGGAACACGAAGAACAACAGAAGCGTCACGGTTAAGTTCGATGATTTCCAGTATCTGGGCCTCTGGACCAAGTACATGCGTTCCAACTATATCTGCATTGAGCCCTGGTCCAGCCTTCCGGACTGCAATTACCTGGGCAAGGAATTGTCGGAAAAGGAGGGAGTCCGGAAGCTGGAGGCCTTCGGAAAGGAAACCCTCGCCTACAGCATCATTATCGAATAAGGAGGCATGTATGATATACGACACATTGATCAACATCCCCATCTATGGGAACATCAGTGAACGGCTCGAAAAAGCCTTCCGTTATCTGGCGGACCATGACATGGAATTCTTCGATGACGGGCGTTACGAGATCGACGGGCAGGAGATATTCTGCATCATCCAGTCCTATTCCTCCAAAGAGGAGTCCGCATGGGAAGGGCACAAGGAATACATCGACATCCAGTACATGATATACGGTACAGAGGAAATACGGGTTTCAAACATTGAGGAAATGCGGCATGTCGGCATGTATGATCCTGAAAAGGACATCCATTTTTTCGAGGGTGCGGCAAGTTGCAGGCTGTTCATGAGACCCAGGGATTTCGCCGTGTTTTTCCCGGAGGATATCCACATGCCCGCCCTTTGCATCGACGCCCCATCCCATGTAAAAAAAGCGGTCATCAAAGTACATGTATGAAAAAGCGGCAAATCTGCTGAAAAAAAGCGGCAGGATTGTCTTTTTCACCGGTGCCGGGGTTTCCACGGAAAGCGGGATCCCTGATTTCAGGAGCAAGGACGGGCTCTACAGCAAGGGTGATTATGAAGGATATCCACCCGAAGAAATACTGAGCCTGGATTTTTTCCATTTCAACACACCGTTGTTCTACCGGTTCTACAGGGATCATCTGGTCCGGGAAAATGTGATGCCGAATCCCTGCCATATGGCCATTGCACAGATTGAAAAAAGCGGCAAGGATGTGACAGTCATTACGCAGAACATCGATGGCCTGCATCAGAAAGCGGGGAGCGGGAGTGTCCTGGAACTCCATGGGAGCATCAACCGGAATTATTGCATGGGCTGCGGGCAGAAATACGGCCTTTTGCATGTTGCCGCCTGTGAAGGTGTCCCCCTGTGTGGCAGCTGCGGGGGGGTGGTGCGCCCGGAGGTAACATTGTACGGGGAAATGCTGGATGAAATGATCATGGAAACCTCCTGGAGGATCCTGTTCGAATGCGACATGCTTTTCGTGATGGGGACAAGCCTCACCGTGTATCCGGCAGCTTCATTGGTCAACGCGTATGCCGGCAACCGGCTCATCCTGATCAACAGGGGAAGGACCAGCCAGGACCACCGGGCGAATTTGCTTATCGATGCGGCCTGCGGACAGGCCATGTCAAAAATACTGGAAGAATACAGGAAACTGCCATGACGGACGGACTGAAAACGGACATCCAATACCTCAAGGGAGTGGGCCCGAAACGGGCTGAATCCTTCAGGAAACTGGGGATTGGGACGGTGGAGGAACTGCTGGGATATTTCCCGAGGACTTATGAGGATCGTTCCATCGTCAAGACAATCGGGGAACTGGAGGACGGGGACAACGTGAGCATCCGTGCCGTGGTGCAGACCTTTGAATACCGTAAGATCCGAAAGAACCTAAGCATTGCAAAGGCCCTTGTCAGCGACGGGGTGTCCCATGCCCTTGTCACCTGGTTCAATCAGGACTATCTGAAGAACAGCATCATCGTCAACGGGGAATACTGGTTCTTCGGAAGGTTCCATAAAAAGGGATTCCTGTTTGAATGCACGAACCCTGTCCTCTCCCAGGATTTCAAGACATTCACCGTTATTGTGCCGGTTTATCAAAAAACAGCCGCATTGACACAATACGCCATCCGGAAATGCGTGAGGAACGCCCTGGATTTCCATGTTGAGGATTTCCCGGATCCATTCCCTGGGGCATTCAGGTCAAGGCACAGCCTGGTGGATGCCGCATATGCCATCCGCAACATCCATTATCCCGCAGACAATGACCACTTCTTCCATGCACGTAGACGTCTTGTTTTCGAAGAACTGTTCATTCTGCAGCTGGGTCTTTTTCTCATCAAGAAGAACAACACCATCCATAAGTCGGGTTATCCCATGCATGCATTCGACAGGAAGGCGGAATACCTGGAAAAGCTTGGGTTTTGCCTTACCGGGGCCCAGGAGAGGGTCATCCATGAGATCCAGCAGGATCTCATGAATGATTCGCCCATGAACCGCCTGCTGCAGGGGGATGTGGGATCCGGAAAAACCGTGGTAGCAGCCTGCGCCATCATCGATGCCGCGGAAAACGGCTTCCAGAGCGCGTTCATGGCGCCTACGGAAATACTTGCCATGCAGCATTACGAGAACCTCCGGGGAGCCATGGAAGGGCTTGGTGTGAAGACTGCGTACCTTGGCGGAAAGATGAAGGGACAGGAGAAAAGGATCATATTGGATGAGATTGAGAGGGGAGTGATCCATCTGGTCATCGGAACCCATGCCCTGATTCAGGAGAGTGTGAGCTTTTCAAAGCTTGGACTTGTCATTACAGATGAGCAACACCGATTCGGGGTCAACCAACGCTCCACCCTGGTCAAGAAGGGAAACAACCCCCATGTGCTTGTCATGACGGCGACGCCAATCCCGCGGACACTTGCGTTGATCCTCTACGGGGATCTGGACATCTCTGTGATCGACGAGATGCCGCCAGGGAGAAAACCCGTCGAGACCCATTCCGTGACGGAGGAAAAGCGGAGCCGCATCCTCTCATTCATGGAGAAACGGATCGAAAACGGCAACCAGGCCTATGTCGTCTGTCCCCTGATTAATGAAAATGAGGAAAACGACCTTCAGTCCGTTGAAAAAACACACGAGACCCTCCGCCTCCGTTACCCGCAATACCAGGTCGGCCTCATACACGGCAACATGAAATCCGATGACAAGGACAGGGTGATGACCGACTTCTACGCCGGGAAAATCCACATCCTTGTTTCCACCACGGTGATTGAGGTAGGGGTGAATGTTCCCAATGCGACCCTGATGATCATCGAGAACGCAGAACGTTTCGGCCTTGCCCAGCTGCACCAGCTCAGGGGACGGGTCGGCAGAGGCGCGGAGAAGTCCTACTGCATCATGTTCAACCAGAGCAGCGCAAGAGTCGCCATGACCCGCATGAGGACCATGGAGAAATCAAACGACGGCTTCTTCATATCGGAGGAAGACCTCAAGCTCAGGGGGCCCGGGGATTTCTTCGGGACCAAGCAGCATGGACTTCCGGACATGAAGATCGCCAATCTCTACAAGGACATGCTCATCCTGAAGGAAGCCCAGGAAGCGGCTGCTGAAATGGCCAAAGACCTTGACAGCCTATTGTCTGGAGAGAACAGACCGATTTATGATAGAATAATAAACACATTTGAAGACAACCGTTTCATATGAGGAGACAGGCATGAACATCATCGCAAAAAGGCTTTTTGAAACCCAAGCCCTTGAAGTCGCCGGCGAAGGCCGGCCTTTCTGGTATGCTTCCGGAGATTTCGGGCCTTACTACATCAATACCCATTACCTGTACGGTGGAAAGGATAAGGCGGGTAAACTCCTTTCCTACATCGATGCCAACGTTCAGGACAGGAAACGGCTGCCCGTTTTGCTGATCCGTGAGGTGCGGCGGAACTACAAGGAGGATGAATGGTACAGGAGCGTCATGGATGAGGCGGCATCCATGGTCCGTGCAATGTTTCCCGGCCGTTTTGCCTTTGTGTCAGGAGGAGAGAGACGGGATTGGTTCTTTTCCTATGTCATCGCTGACCTTATTGGCGCGGATCATCTCACCATATACAAGGATGGGGAAATCATCCGAACGCGGGATAGCAGCGTTATTGAGAACAGGGACCTTGTTGGCGAAGGAATCCTCCATGTTGCCGACCTTGTCACCGCAGCCTCCAGCTACACCCGCGCCTGGATCCCCTCATTGGAAAAGCAAGGGGCGCGTATGTCCCATTCCCTGGCCATGGTGGACCGGAACCAGGGCGGGATGGAAATCCTGCAGGAAAATGGGGTTTTTGCCCACGCCTGTGTCACGTTCAACAAGGAGTTGTTCGCAGAGGCCCTGCTGGATGGGATCATCAGCAGTGCCCAGTTCACAATGATATCCGACTTCATGGATTCCCCGGAGGATTTCATGCAAACCTATGTGCAAAACAATCCCGGTTTCTTGCGGGAGTCATATGAAGCGGATGAGAAAACAAGAAGCAGGGTGGACATGTACAGGAAAAAGACAGGCATGCATACTGCCGCCAGGGAAGGGACCTGATGAAAAAAATATTCAGGACCACAACGTTCATCCTTCTCGTGCTGGTGATGATTTTCCTTCTTTATGTCATCGCCGGGAACCTGTATACACATCTCATTGTGTTGCAGCGAGTGGATTACATGGGAACACCCCCCGGGGAATTCCATGAGATTGGGGATGCACGCATCCATTATGTGAAGACCGGCCAGGGCCCGACCCTCATCCTGGTCCACGGGTTTCTCGGATCCACGGACAATTTCAAAAAAATCATCGGCCCATTGAGCGATGAATATACCGTTTATGCCCTGGACCTGATTGGATTCGGACACTCCGACAAGAACCTGCAGCTTCATTACTCCAAGAAAGCATCTTCGGAGATCATTGCAGGATTCATGGAACAAAAGGGTCTTTCCAGTGCCGTACTGATGGGGCATTCCATGGGTGGTGAAGTATGCATCAACCTTGCCCTTGACCATCCCCGTCTGGTGGACCGGTTGATTCTACTAAACAGTGCAGGGCTCAGCAATGTGCCGGGATACTCGCAACCGGAAGGGTCCTTCCGGGAGCTTGGCGCATTTTTCATCGACAATGTTGTTTTCACCTATCCGGGGAATTTCCTGGCAGGCATGAATGTCTTCTATGACAAGGGATCCCTTGACAGGATCAGGCGGTATGAATTCTTCGCCGTGGCCAAACAGACCAACGCCAAAGTCCTGATGCGGTTGTCTGAAGACAACGACAGCGGCTTGCGAAAGGATGAAATTTCAGGCATCGCTATGCCCACCCTCATCGTCTGGGGAAGGCAGGACAGGGTCATCGACCTGGAATACGGCATGATGCTTTCGGGAATGATCACCGGTTCGGAACTGGTGGTCATCGAGGAATCCGGACATTTGCCTTTCGAAGAAAAGCCGGTGGAGTTTGTTGAAATCATCCTGTCCTTCCTGAATTCAGAAAGATAAGGCGGTTGGCGGAAAGGATAACCATATGGTCATCAAGAACTGCAGAGTGTTTGACGGGGAACATTTCCTGGAAGGGTTGCTGCATATCCACATGGAGGGCCAGCGAATCGTTGATGTTACCGCCGAGGTTCCACCGGAAGGGGATGAGATCCTTGATGCGCAAGGCCATACCGCTTGTCCGGGTCTTGTGGACATCCATACCCACGGGATGGGAGACCATGATTTTTCGGATGCCGGATCAGACATGGAAGCCATTTTCCGGTCTTATGCAGAAAAAGGCACCACATCCCTGATGCCTGCCCTGATTACCGACAGCCTGGAATCCATGCGGGTTCGCATCGGTTCGTTTTTCTCCACTCATCCGTCATTCCTTGGCGTACACCTGGAAGGCCCGTTCCTCAACCCTGAAAAAAGGGGAGCCCATCCCGCGATGCATGTCCGGACACCCTCCATAGAGGACTATATCGAAATGACAGCAGGCCTGGAGGACAGGGTGAAGCGAATCACCATTGCCCCGGAGAAGGACGAGGGATTCGCTTTGTCGAAATATGCCAGGGAGAGGGATGTCCTGTTGTCCTTCGGACACACCCTGTGCGGGGCTGAGACTGCCAGGGAAGCGTTTGATTGTGGTTATCGGTTGGCAACCCATACCTTCAACGCCATGCCTTCCCTGCACCACAGGGAACCTTCCATCACAGGATGTGCCCTGATAGACGACAGGATCTTTTGTGAAATCATCCCTGACCTGATACATGTCCATCCCGATATGCTTGAATTGCTTTTCCGGGTGAAGGGCCCTGGCAAAGTGGTTTCAATATCCGACTCCATTCCCCTGGGGCCGGGGACCACACTGGAAAACGGCAGGGCCATCAACCGGGAGGGGACGCTTGCCGGAAGCATGACCACCCTTCATGAAGGGATATTGAACCTCCTGGGCCTTGGAATGGACCCTGAAACCGTCCTGCGGAGCGCCACGGCCAATCCAGTGGATGCATTGGGCACAGGCAGGAAGATCGGAAGGATCCGGAAGGGCCATGACGCGGACATATTGGTCCTTGACAGGGATTACCTGATTCATAACATCATACTGAAGGGAGAACGCATCAAATGACCAGAGACAGCCGGATTGAAAAATTGGCAGGCATCGTGGTGGGCTATTCACTGGGTGTGGAGAAAGGGAAAAACGTCATGGTGGATTCCTTTGACCATGCGGATGACTTTGCCGCAGCCATGGTCAGGGAGATATTCAAGGCCGGGGCATATCCCTTCGTGAACCACGAGATTCTTGGGATCAAGCGGGAACTCATCCTGGGCATGGGGGATGAGTATTTGGAACGCCTGCTGGATATCGAACTCTACAAGATGAAAAAGATGGACTATTACATCGGCATCCGGAAAAACCATAACATCAATGAGCTGTCCTGCCTTCCCCAGGGTCAGCTGTATTACATGAATGCACTCAATCACGGCCTGCATTATGAAGAACGGGTGAAAAACACAAGGTGGACGGTGATGCGGTACCCCAATCCCCAGATGGCCCAGTTGGCCGGCATGGGCACGGAGGCGTTCCAGGACTATTATTTCCATGTCTGCTGCCTTGATTACCAGTATCTTTCCCAGTGCATGGTGCCGTTGAAGGAACTGATGGACCATACGGACAAGGTGCGCATCGTGGCCAGGGACACGGACCTTACGTTTTCCATAGAAGGACATACAGGGGGCATCTGCGACGGCCATGCCAACCTGCCCGACGGGGAAGTATGCACAGGCCCGGTGCAAGGTTCAATGAATGGGACCATCCGCTACAATGTTCCTTCCACCACCCATGGGATCACCTTCAATGACATCTGTTTTGAGATTGAAAAAGGGAAAATCGTGAAAGCGACATCCAGCGACACCCCGGCACTGAACAGGATACTGGACCTGGATGAAGGCGCCAGGGGCTTTGGCGAATTCGCCATCGGCACCAATCCCTACATCGACAAATCCATCAATGACATCCTGTTCGATGAGAAAATGACCGGGAGCATCCACCTGACCCCGGGGAACGGCTGGGGAAACAAGTCCTCCATCCACTGGGACATCGTCCAGAGCCATCTTCCCATGCACGGGGGAGGGGAGATATGGTTCGACGGCATGCTGGTCAGGAAAGACGGCCTGTTCCTGCCTGAATCCCTCAAACCCTTGAATCCGGATGTTTTTTCAGAAAACCGGCCGACCGTGTTCCAGAATCATCTCATCCAGGACGGCAAGTGATGCCTCGATGACAGCCTCGCATTTTTTCTCGGGAGTCCTGTACTTCTCCTTCAGGGGCCTGCATTCGCAGCTTCCCATCTTTTCATTGAATTTCTGATGGAAGGAAAGGACCATTTTTTGGATGGTCCCGTCCTCGTGGGCCCTGTCCTTGAGATAGAGACAGCCCAGGACCATGAAGGCGCCGGTGACGGCCCCGCATTTCTCCTCCAGGAACATCCCTCCGCCGAATCCAGATGCCATTTTCATGGAATTCTTTCCCAATCCCAGGTCATAGGCGAGGTTTGTGATATATACCACCGTCTCCGCGCAATTCAAGTCGAGATCCCTTGCAACTCCGGATTTATATATTTCTGCCAGCATTGTTTTCCCTTTCGTTTTTATATATTATATCAGATATGAAGGAAATATTAATTTTCAATAATAATCATTGAATTTTAACGGGACAGATGTTATAATGTCGAAGATTGTTAAATAATTAACGCAATATGGGAGGTTATCCATGGACAATAGTTGTCTTGCAAACAGTGAAGAAAAGAAGGCCATGCTTCTGGAAGAAGCCATCAGGAAACACCTGCATACCCAGGGTGCTTTGATTCCAGTTCTTCATGAAGCGCAGGAGATATATGGCTATCTGCCGTTGAAGGTGCAGAAAAGGGTCGCTGAAGGGCTGGATGTCCCGGTGTCTGAAGTCTACGGTGTGGTGACATTCTACACCCAATTCTCATTGGAGCCGAAGGGAAGGCACCATATCAATGTATGCCTGGGCACGGCATGTTATGTCAAGGGGGCCAGCAAGATTCTGGACCGCATCAAGCAAGAACTGAACCTGGATGTGGGGCAGTGCACACCGGACATGAGTTTCTCACTGGAGGCATGCCGATGCATCGGGGCATGCGGCCTGGCTCCCGTCATTCTCATCAACGATGATGTGTACGGAAGGCTCACAGTGGATGAAGTGCCTGGAATCCTGAAGAAATACAAGGGGTGACACGTGAAGGACCTTTCCCTGCATCTCCTTGACATCGCATTGAATTCCATCGAAGCCTGCGCGACCAGGATCGAGCTCCTTATCCTCGCTGAGGGCGGGAAATTGACGGTAGGAGTCACTGACAATGGCAGAGGCATGGAAGGGGAGAGTCTGATGAAGGCACAGGATCCCTTCTTCACCACCAGAAAGACACGGAAGGTCGGACTGGGCATCCCCATGTTCAGCCAGGCGGCCCTCTCCGCCGGAGGAAGCCTCCGGATCCATTCACGGGAAGGCGGCGGCACCGAGACAAAAGCCGATTTTGAAATCGGCCATGTCGACCGGAAACCACTGGGAAACGTCGGGGAGGCCGTGATCACCCTGGTGCTTGCAGGCAGGGAAACGGAAATCACGCTAAGGTTGGACAACGGGAATCAACAATGGCTGTTCACGACGGAAGAGGTACGGCAGTACACCGGTGACATCCCCTTGACGGAAGCAGGGATACTGGACTGGATGGAAGAATATATCAATGAAGGCATAAATACCATACTTGGAGGTGTGTTGGATGAAGTCCATCGCTGAACTGGAAGCAATCAGAAAAAAGACACAGGATGAAATGTCCATGCGGGACAATAACGGAGGCATGCGCATCATCATCGGCATGGCCACCTGCGGGATCGCCGCCGGAGCCCGGCCTGTCATGAGGGCGTTCCTTGAGGAATTGAAAAAACGAAACAGCAATATCCCCGTGAACATCACCGGGTGCATTGGCGTATGCAGGCTGGAACCCATGGTTGAGGTCATCAATGCCGACGGGACGAAGGTGACATATGTGAAGATGACCCCGGAAAAAGCGGTCAAGGTGGTGAACGACCATATCATCAACAATATGGTATGCAAGGAATTCACCATAGGTTCGGAAGAATAGTAAGTAAGGAAGGAACGGAGGAACGGACATGCACTTTTACAGAGCTCATGTGCTGGTATGCGGCGGCACGGGATGCACTTCATCAAAATCTGAAGCCATCCTGGATCATTTCAAAAAGCATACGGCAGAGAAAAACATTTCTGATGAAATTATGATTATCAGGACAGGGTGTTTCGGCCTGTGTGCCGAGGGCCCCATCGTCATGATATATCCTGAAGGCGCCATGTATGTGAGGGTCGCCCCGGAGGACGTGGAAGAAATCGTCGAAGAACACCTGGTGAAGGGAAGGATTGTAAAGCGCCTTCTGGCCGGAGACAAGGAAGCCCAGGATGCCTTCAACTCACTGGACAATGTGAACTTCTTCCAGAAGCAGATGAGGATCGCACTGAGAAACTGCGGTGTCATCAATCCCGAGAACATTGACGAGTACATTGCAAAAGACGGTTACTTGGCCCTGACCAAGGTCCTGACCGAAATGAAGCCTCAGGAAGTCATCGACCTCGTTAAAAAATCCCAGCTGAGGGGCAGGGGCGGCGGCGGGTTTCCCACTGGCTTGAAATGGCAGTTTGCATCCGACTCAAAAAGCGATGTCAAATATGTCTGCTGCAATGCGGATGAAGGGGACCCGGGAGCCTTCATGGACAGAAGTCTCCTGGAAGGGGATCCCCATTCCATCCTGGAAGCCATGGCAATCTCAGGCTATGCCATCGGCTCGACACAGGGTTATGTGTACATCAGGGCGGAATACCCCATCGCCGTGAACCGGCTCGGGATTGCCCTGGAACAGGCAAAGGAATATGGCCTGATTGGTAAAAACATCCTGGGCACAGGTTTTGATTTTGACATCGAGCTTCGTCTTGGTGCAGGCGCCTTCGTCTGTGGGGAAGAAACCGCATTGATGGTCTCCATCGAAGGGAAAAGAGGCGAACCAAGACCAAAACCACCATTCCCCTCTGACAAAGGGCTCTTCGGGAAACCTACCATCCTCAACAATGTGGAGACCTTCGCCAACATCCCCATCATCATCAACAAAGGTGCGGAATGGTTCACTTCCATCGGGACGACCCGTAGCAAGGGGACCAAGGTATTTGCCATCGGCGGAAAAATCAACAATACCGGACTCGTGGAGATTCCCATGGGAACCACCCTCCGGGAAATCGTATATGACATCGGCGGCGGGATCCCGGGAGGCAAGCGCTTCAAGGCCGCACAGACCGGCGGGCCCTCAGGGGGCTGCATTCCGACGGAACACCTGGATGTACCCATTGAATATGACACCCTTCTTGCGTTGGGTTCCATGATGGGTTCCGGGGGACTCATCGTCATGGATGAGGACACCTGCATGGTGGACATCGCCAGGTTCTTTCTGGAGTTCACCGTGGATGAGTCCTGCGGGAAATGTCCTCCCTGCAGGATCGGCACCAAAAGAATGTACGAGATTCTGGAAAAAATCACTGCAGGCAATGGGGAGGCCAGTGACCTGAAGAAGCTGGAATCCCTTGCCAAGACAATCACGGAGGCTTCCCTTTGCGGCCTTGGCAAAACAGCTCCGAATCCCGTGCTCTCCACATTGAAATATTTCAGGAAGGAATACGAGGAACATATCTTTGACAAGGTCTGTTCCGCCGGGGTGTGCAAAAATCTTCTCACCTACACCGTGATCGAGGATCTGTGCAGGGGATGCTCCCTCTGCAAAAAGGTCTGCCCTGTCAATGCCATTGCAGGAGAAATCAGAAATCCACACACCATTGACAAAACCGTCTGCATCAAATGCGGCGCCTGCATCGAAGCCTGTCCTTTCAAGGCCATCGACAGGAATTAAGGGAGGATGAACATGAAAAACATACATATTTCCATAGATGGGATCAAGCTTGAGGTGCCGGGGAACATCACGGTGCTGCAGGCGGCACGGGAAGCGAAGATCGATATCCCCACCCTGTGCTATCTGAAGGGGATCAACGAAATCGGCGCCTGCAGGATCTGCCTGGTGGAGATCAAGGGAATCAAGGGACTGCAAGCCTCCTGCGTGTATCCCGTATCCGAAGGACTGGTAGTGACCACCAATTCGGAAAACATCCGTCAGGCCAGAAGGACCACCCTGGAACTCATCCTGTCCAACCACAACCGGAGCTGTCTGACCTGCATACGGAACCTGAAATGTGAGCTGCAGGCCCTTGCGGAGAAATTCAACATCAGGGACCTGCCCTTTGAGGGGGAGCAGAACGTGTATCCCATAGAATCCCTGTCGCCTTCCATCATCCGGGACAACAACAAGTGCATCCTCTGCAGAAGATGCATCAATGTATGCAAGAACATCCAGCAGGTTTCTGTCATCGACACCACGAACAGGGGCTTCAAATCAGCGATCCATTCCCCGTTCAAAATGAAACTCTCGGATACCCCATGCATCAACTGTGGCCAGTGCATCACCGCATGCCCCGTGGGAGCCCTTCAGATCAAGGACGATTCCGACAAGGTGTGGGATGCCATCAATGACAAGACCAAGCATGTTGTCTGTCAGGTCGCTCCTGCGGTACGGGTTGCCATCGGGGAGGAATTCGGTTATCCCATCGGATCCAGGGTCACGAAGAACCTGATCGGTTCGTTGAGGAAACTTGGGTTTGACAAAATCTTCGACACAAACACCGCCGCAGACCTGACCATCATGGAAGAAGGCACGGAACTTCTGAAAAGGCTTGAGAACAACGGGCCGTTGCCATTGATTACCTCCTGCAGCCCGGGATGGATCAAGTTCTGTGAACATAATTTCCCGGAATTCATTCCAAACCTTTCCTCCTGCAAATCCCCCCAACAGATGTTCGGTGCAATCCTGAAGACATATTATGCCGATAAGATGGGCATCCATCCAAAAGACATCGTGGTGGTTTCCATCATGCCCTGCACCGCAAAAAAATATGAGGCAAAAAGAAAAGAGATGGGACGCGAAGGATATATGGATGTGGACATCGTGGTGACCACCAGGGAAATCGCCAGGATGATCCGTGAGTCGGGGATTGATTTTCGCAACTCTGAAAGCGAGCACTTCGACCATCCCATGGGGGATGCCTCCGGTGCCGGCGCTATATTCGGCGCCACCGGGGGAGTGATGGAGGCAGCCATTCGGACCGTCCATGAGCTTGTCACCGGAAAACCGCTTGAGGAGATAGAAATCAACGCCGTCAGGGGAACGGAAGGAATCAAGGAGGCTAATGTGCGTATCGGGGACAAAGTCATCCGCGCCGCCGTAGCCCACGGGACAGGAAACGCCAAGAAACTGATGAAGGATGTGCAATCAGGAAAAAAGAGCTATGACTTCATAGAAATCATGGCCTGTCCGGGAGGATGTGTGACCGGGGGAGGCCAGCCCATCCAGCCTGCAGGCGTCAGGAACTGGACCAATCTGTCAAAGGAAAGGGCGAAGGCCATATATGAGGAGGACCGGAGCCTCTCCGTCAGAAAGTCCCATGAGAATGAAAATGTGAAAAGACTGTATAAAGAGTTCCTGGGAAAACCCGGAAGCCATATCGCCCATGAGCTGCTGCACACCCATTATGAACCAAAGGACAATTATCCGGAGGAATAAGGGAAGGCGGCCAGAAAGGCCGCTTTTCTTTTCCATCCGGTGGAATGATGATATAATCCTTTTGAGGTGAATCAAATGAAGCTGAGGGAACTGATGATACTGCTGGACGCGGATGTCCTGACCGATGACCCTGACCTGGACATGGACATCCAAATGGCATGTGGCGCCGACCTGATGAGCGACGTCATGGCCTATGTAAAAGAGAACGTGGTCCTTTTGACGGGCCTCATGAATCCGCAGGTTATCCGCACGGCGGAGATGATGGATATCAATGTGGTCGTGTTCATACGGGGAAAGGTACCGGAGAAGCGGATCGTTGAGCTGGCCCAGGAAAACAAAATTACGGTTCTCGCCACGAGATATCCCATGTATATCGCCTGTGGGAAGCTGTATAAGGGAGGACTTGGTGTCATTAACAACCACTAAGTATTCCATGTCCTATGTGATCCCGGCGGATGACTTCAATTTTGCCGGGGAAGCCTCCAGCAATGCCAAGAAAGTGTTCCGGCAACTTGGCATACCTCCAGAAATCGTCAGGAAAGCGGCCATTTCCATGTACGAGGCGGAAATGAATGCGGTGATACATGGTCAGGGAGGCCGGGCGGAAATTGAAATCTGCAGCCATAAGATCCTGATTCGGGTTTCTGACAACGGGCCTGGGATTCCTGATGTTGGACTTGCCATGCAGGAAGGCTATTCCACAGCCAGCGATGCGGTGAGGGAAAAGGGATTCGGCGCGGGGATGGGACTGCCCAATATCAAGAGACACTCAGATTGCCTTGACATCCGGACAGAGGTCGGAAAGGGCACCACCCTGGAAATCATGATATCTTTGAAGGGATAGAACCCTGCGGAAAGGAATGCAATGGAAATATATTTTCATTCCGTGACACTTGACAAGGACAAATGCAAGGCTTGCACCCAGTGCATAAAAAACTGCCCCACGGAAGCCATCAGGGTGAGGGACGGCAAGGCTCTCATTCTTCCTGAACGATGCATCGACTGTGGGGAATGCATCCGGATCTGTCCCCACCATGCCAAAAAAGCTGTCGCGGACAGCTTGTCAGATCTTCAGGACTACAAATACAGGGTCGCCATACCTGCCCCTTCAGTATATGGACAATTTGATTCATGTTATCCCAGGATTCGGATCCTCGCAGCCATCAAGGAACTGGGCTTTGACATGGTATATGATGTATCCCTTGCCGCGGAGCTGGTATCCTTAGCCACGGAGGACTACATCAGGCAGCACAACACGACCCGCCCCCTCATTTCCTCGGCGTGTCCCGCCGTGGTCAGGCTCATCCAGGTCCGGTTTCCTTCCCTGATCGGAAACATCATCAAGCTCGAATCCCCCATGGAGGTCGCCGCTGGCATTGCCAGGAAGAAAGCAATGGAGGAGCATGGCGTTTCGGACCACGATGTGGGTGTTTTCTTTATCACCCCATGCCCGGCGAAAGTGACAAGCGTGAGATCCCCGGACACGAAGGATCGTTCTTCTGTTGACAAAACCATACCTGTCAGCGACATCTACCTTCCAGTCCTCAGGAACCTTCGGTCCATGTCCGCAGATGAGGAAGAAATCCACATGTCCGGCAGGAAAGGCATTTCCTGGGCGAAAAGCGGGGGAGAGGCTGACTTGCTGAGCTCTACCCGGAAGCTGTACATCGATGGCATACATGATGTCTGCAGGATTCTGGAAAAAATTGAGGATGATTCTCTTGGTGATGTCTCTTTCATCGAAGCGCTGGCTTGCACAGGAGGTTGCCTGGGAGGCGCCCTGACCATTGAAAATCCATTTATGGCAAGAAAATACCTGACGGACCAGATGGTTGCTTCAACAGAGGAAACCAGCGAACAAAACCTCTGTTCAGACTGGCATGAATACACCTGGACAAAGGAAATCGGTCAGAACCCCGTACTGATACTGGACGATGACCTCTCCACAGCCATGAAAAAGCTTGATCAAATACAGAAAATTCATCAGGAGCTTCCCGGGCTTGACTGCGGAGCCTGCGGATCCCCGAGTTGTTATGCCCATGCGGAAGACATCGTCAGGGGGATTTCAAAAAAATCCAATTGCTTCCATGAGATGCAGGAAAAGGTGAGGGATCTGGAAAACGAGGTGAAACAGCTGAAAAAGGAAAGGAAGGCCGGAAAATGACCGTCAATGACCTCAATGCAGCCCTTGACGGAAAAATACTGTGTGCCCGGGAACATGCGGGCAGGACAATTTCAGGAGGATTCGCCTGCGACTTGCTGAGCCATGTCATGGCCAATGCCAGGGAGGGAAATGCCTGGTTCACCATTCTGACCCACATGAACACGGTGGCAGTGGCAGTGCTGAACGACCTGGCCTGCATCGTAATTCCCCATGGGGTGCATGCTGAAGAAAGAACCTTGCTGAAAGCGGAAGAAGAGGGCGTTCCTGTCATTACAACTTCCTTTTCCACTTATGAAGGGTGCATACGGATGCAGGCATTCATGCATGGCGGATCCTTCTGATGGCAATGTATGCGGACACCCACATCCATTCCGCTCTTTCCCCATGTGCGGAGGAAGAGATGACTCCCAACAACATCGTCCGGATGGCGGTGCTGAACGGCCTGCATCTCATCGCCCTTACCGATCACAACAGCGTGATGAACTGCATTCCAACGGCCACATGCGCCAAAAAGGCAGGCCTCAAGTTCATTCCAGGCATGGAACTGGAGACCAGCGAGGAAATCCATGTCATCTGCCTTTTCAAAGACATTGAGAGCGCACTGGAAATGCAGGAGAATGTCTGGAAAAGGCTGCCTTCTCCTTCCAACCGGACAGACATATTCGGGCGCCAGCTTGTCTTCGACGAATCCGATTGCATCGTGGATGAGGTTGAGCGCCTTTTGTCAGCTCCCGCGGACATCGGCATCTACCAGGCCGCAGACATGTTGACAGCCATCGGTGGCATCATGTACCCCGCCCATATACAGAGAAATTCATACAGCATCCTCACCAACCTGGGAGCCATTCCTGAGGATCTGCCCGTCCAATACCTTGAAATCACGGATATGGGAGGATATAATCAATGCAAAGGGCTTGGTTATCCCATCATTTATTCCTCGGATGCCCATCGTCTTGAGGGAATCCTGTCCCGGGAACGCTGCAAGTTGCCATTTCCGGAAGCCATACTGACGTATCCGGGGTGCAAGGAGTGAAATCATGAATATCTTTATTTGGGTCGTATTCATCATCATTGTCATTCTGGGTTTCATGGGGCTGTACATCACGCTGAAAACAGTCAAAATCAAAATGAAACCCCGTAATCACCTGGAATCGGACTACAACGCCAGATTCCCGGAGGAATGGAAGAAAAAGGTATCACCATGGTTCTTGAATGTGGAAAAGAAGATTTTTCCCATCCAATCCCCATACGGATATCCCCTTGAGTGCATGGAGATTCCAATGGAAGGCAGCAACAGGTATGTCGTTCTCAACCACGGCGTCACCACCAACAAGGACTACATGTCATCCCTGGCTTATCTGTACCACACCATGGGCTTCCATGTCTTTGCCTTCGATGCCCGGGCCCATGGGAATTCCGGCGGGAAAACGGTGACCTATGGCTTTTATGAGAAATATGACCTTGAAAAAGTCATCCAGCACATCCGCATGAATGCTCCAAAAAACCATGTCCTCGGCCTGCACGGCGAGTCCATGGGTGCGGCAATCCTTCTCTGCTATGCATCCGGTGTCCAGGACAATTGTGACTTCTATATCGCGGACTGCCCATACAGCAACATTTATGAGCAGGTCAAGAATAGAGCAAAAGAAAAAATCAACCTTCCGGATTTCCTGATGGAGGCATTGATGACATCAGCCAACCTGGTATCAACACTGCTTTTCAAATTCAATTTTAAAAAGGTGGATATCCTGGCAAAAATAAAACGGATCACAAACCCCGTCCTCATCATCAACTGCAGGGATGATGACTATATCCCGCCGAAGATGTCCCAGGACCTCTACGACGGGCTGGCATCCAGTGTCAAGGAAATCAAATGGTTTGACCAGGGCGCTCATGCCGGGGCCTTCCCCCTGAATGTCCAGGAATACATGGATACGGTTAAGGCATTTATCGACAAGGTTATTGCTTGAATGCCCCAGGGACATATAATGGTCCTATGGATGAAAAGAGATACTGGTTCGCACTGGGCAAACTGCAGGCCACGCCTTCGAAGAAGAACGAGCTTCTGGATCAATATGGCACACCCGCCGGGATATTCAGCCATGGCGGGTTTTTTTTCGACGATTCCGGATATGAGGACTCCTTCCTCACCATCCCGGATTCCTTTTACCCGGCTGCGTTGGGTGCCATCTTCGACCCTCCGCCGGTCCTTTTCTACGATGGAACGCCGGTGTTCCGGCGGTGCGTGGCAGTGGTAGGCTCCAGGAATCCTTCCGGCTATGGATTGAGGGCCGCATATGACATCTCCAAAACCCTTGCTGAAAGCGGGTATACTGTTGTCAGTGGTCTTGCGAAAGGTATTGACGCCAGGGCGCACCAGGGCGCCCTGGCCGGACATGGGTTTACCATCGCAGTGCTTGGGAACGGCACGGACATCTGCTATCCCAGGGAAAACGCCGACCTCATGGATGTCATCAGGAAAAAGGGATGCCTTCTCAGCGAATATCCCCGGGGCACCCGTCCTGCGAGGCATCATTTTCCCGCAAGAAACAGAATCATCAGCGGCCTTTGCATGTGCACCGTTGTGATTGAAGCCGGGGAGAAAAGCGGTTCCCTGATCACCGCTGAATTCGCCATGGAACAGGGCAGGGAGGTGTATGCATTGCCCCATGGAATCTATGGGGAGTCCCGTGGCACACTGAAGCTTTTAAAAGACGGATGCGGCTTGATCCTGTCGGCACAAGAGTTTGCAGAGGAGATGAAAGGTGTTGAAAATGCAGGAAAAACAAGTTATGATTAAATGCAGACATCAGAAAGGAGGGTATCATGGCCAAAAATCTAGTGATAGTCGAATCTCCGGCAAAAGCGAAAACCATCAAGAAATACCTGGGGGCCGACTATGAGATCGAAGCGAGCCTGGGGCATGTACGGGATCTTCCGGTCAACAGCCTCGGTGTGGATATAGAAAATGGTTTTCATCCGAATTATGAGATCCTGAAGGGAAAACAGGAGGTCATCCGTAAGCTCAAGAAGCATGCAGAGGCATCCGACCGCATTTACCTTGCCACCGACCCCGACCGGGAAGGGGAAGCCATTTCCTGGCATCTTGCCACTTTGCTGAAGATCAATACAAACGAAAAATGCCGCATTACATTCAATGAAATCACCGAAAAGGCTGTCAAGGAGGCCATTGCCCATCCCATGGTCATCAACAGTGCCATGGTCAATTCCCAGCAGGCAAGGAGGATCCTGGACAGGATTGTCGGATACAAGATCAGCCCCCTGTTGTGGAAAAAGGTCAAGAAAGGGTTGAGTGCAGGCAGGGTCCAGTCAGTGGCCGTCAAGCTCATCTGCGAGAGGGAGGAGGAAATCCTCCGGTTTGTCCCTTCGGAATACTGGAATTTATTTGTGGAGCTATCCAAGCTGAATAAAAAGGACACCTTCAAGGCCAAATACTACGGGGACGAGACAGGAAAGGTCCATGTCGGCGATGCAGACCTGACCTCCCGTATTGAAGAAGAGGTGAAGAACGCTGATTTCCTGGTGAAAAGCGTTAAGAAGTCGAAAAGAATCCGCAGACCTGCGGCACCCTTCACCACCAGCACCCTTCAGCAGGACGCCGCCAATAAGCTGGGCTTCACCACCCAGAGGACCATGCGTGTCGCCCAGCAGCTTTATGAGGGCATCGAGATCAAGGACATGGGAAGCGTCGGACTGATCACATATATGAGAACCGACTCCACGAGGGTGACCACAGACGTGCAACATGAGGCCAGGAGAACCATCGAAACACTCTTCGGTTCGGCCTTTGTGCCAAAGACCATCCCGGTCTATAAAAGCAAGGGAAACGCCCAGGATGCCCATGAAGCCATCCGTCCGGCCAGCCTGGAGCTTCTCCCCCATAAGATATCGGACAGCCTGACTCCGGAGCAAGCCAGGCTGTACAAGCTGATCTACGACCGTTTCATCGCCAGCCAGATGTCCCCTGCGGAATATGACACTGTCCAGGTGGACATCACCGCCGGGCGCCACATCTTCAAGGCGAGTGGAAGCGTCAACACCTTCAAGGGGTTCCTGGCTGTTTATGAAGACCAGGAATCGACCCCTGATGACAGCGAGAAGGAAGACATCACCAACGATTACATCCCTGAACTGTCAAAAGGCGAGCCATTGAGCATGAGAAACCTCGAGAAAGAGCAGAAATTCACCCAGCCACCCTTTCGTTTCACTGAGGCATCCCTTGTCAAGACAATGGAGGAAATGGGCATCGGACGTCCCAGCACCTACGCGCCCACCATATCCACCATCATCACCCGGGAGTATGTCCAAAGGGATAAGAAGACCCTTGTCCCCACGGAACTTGGAAAAATCGTGGATTCCATCATGAGAAACAGCTTCGAATACATCGTGGACTACGGATTTACAGCTGATATGGAGAACAAGCTTGACAGCATCGAATCCGAACAACTGGACTGGAAAATGGTCCTGATGGATTTTTACAAGGATTTCGACCCCACTCTTCAAAAGGCATACCAGACCCAGGAAAGAATCAAGGTCCCTGAGATTCAAACCGATTTATTGTGTGAGAAGTGCGGACGCAATATGGTCATCAAATCCGGGAAATATGGAAAATTCTTCGCCTGCCCGGGATTCCCGGAATGCAAGAGCACCAAACCATATATCGAGGAAACAGGCAAGACATGCCCGAAATGCAAAGGCAATGTCGTGACAAAATACACACGGACCAATAAGAAATACATTGGTTGCGAAAAATATCCGGACTGCGACTTCAGTTCCTGGTACATGCCCTCCGACGAGGATTGCCCCAAATGCAGTAATTTCATGCTGAAAACCAGAACAGAGGGGAAAAGCATGCTAAAATGCAGCAACCCGTCCTGCGGGCATGAGATGGAGCCCCATAAGAAGAGATCCTGAAATGGACAGATTCATCAAGGTCATCGGCGCCGGGCTGGCCGGATGCGAGGCTGCCTTGCAGATCACAAAGCACGGCATCCCTGTCAGGCTTTTTGAAATGAAGCCCGGAATGATGTCCCCGGCCCACAGGTCACCTTCCTATGCAGAACTGGTCTGCAGCAATTCTTTCAAATCCATGTCCCGTGACAATGCATCTGGATTGTTGAAGATGGAAATGGAACGTCTTGGCTCCGCAGTGCTTCAAAGTGCCATGGACTGCAGGGTGGAAGCAGGGAATGCACTGGCCGTCGACAGGGATTTATTCTCAGGCCTCATGACCCGGCGCATCCAGTCGGACCCGATGATTGAAGTTGTCGAAGGGCAGGTCGATGCCCTCGATGTGGACATCCCAACCGTCGTGGCCACGGGGCCCCTCACCGGCGGCGGGCTCACCGATTCCATCATGAAACGAACCGGACGGGAAAACCTGTATTTCTTTGATGCAGCCTCCCCGGTTGTCTCAAAGGACTCCATTGACCTGCAGAAGGTGTATTTTGCCACCCGGTATGACAAGGGAGACCCGGACTACATCAATTGCCCCATGGATCAGGATGAATACGGCGCATTCCACTCCTTTCTCCTTGGGGCAAAGACCGTACCACTGAAGGATTTCGAGGACCGAAAGATATTCGAAGGATGCATGCCGGTGGAGGTCATGGCGAAGAGGGGATATGACACCTTGCGTTTCGGTCCCATGCGGCCGGTGGGTCTGACGGACCCCCATACCGGCAGACAACCTTTCGCAGTGGTACAGCTCAGGAAAGACAACAAGGCAGGTACACTTTACAACCTGGTGGGGTTTCAGACCAATCTTCTGTTCGGAGAGCAGAAAAAACTCCTGGAACTGATTCCCGGCCTCGGCAATGCAACCATCCACCGATATGGCGTCATGCATAAGAACACCTATATCAACAGCCCTGCATTGCTCAATTGTCATTTCCAGATGAGGGCCCACCCGGACCTGTTCTTCGCCGGCCAGATCACCGGGGTGGAAGGATATCTCGAGTCCTCGGTTTCAGGGATTGTTGCTGGCCTCAATGCATCGAGGAGGTTTTTGGGAAGAAAGATGGCGGATTTTACCATCGATACACTGACAGGTGCCTTGCAGCATTATGTCTCCGACGGACCGGCCAATCATTTCCAGCCCATGAACGCCAACTACGGCATCTTAAAGCCACCGGAGAAAAAAATCCGGAAGCAGGACAGAAAATCATTTTATATGGAGCGTTCACTGGCGAGAATGGATGAGGTCCTCAAAAGCCTGATTCTATGACAATCTTTTCATGATGAAATCACAAGCCTGATTTTCCAGGGAGTCATCCAGCTCCTGCAGGAGAAACCCCGGGTATTTCCGGTCCAATGCCTTTTGCAGGATGAGGTCGCACAACCGGGGGTTTTTGGGGAGCAGGGATCCATGGGAATAGGAGCAGAACACGTTCCTGTAACGGGCTCCCTCCGTCTTGTCCTCCCCGTTGTTGCCGAATCCACTGATGACGGTGCCAAGAGGGGATACGGAATCCCCCAGGTAGGTCTTTCCGGAATGGTTCTCGAAGCCGGTGACGATCAGGTCATGGCAGTCCTGTTCCACGCATCGGAACATGAAGTCCCCGATCATCCTCTTCCTGTGGCCGATGGTGTGGATGTCCAAGGCTCCGATGAACTCATATTCCTTGCCGTCCCAGGTCCTGTACTGCCTGCCCATCAGCTGGTATCCTCCGCATATGCAAAGGAACACAACATCCTCTTCAACGGCCCTGCGTATTTCTTCGGCCTTTCCATGTTTCAGGTCCTTCAGGATGATGCCCTGCTCGAAATCCTGCCCGCCGCCAATGAAGACGATGTCATATTGATGCCAATCGTATTGATCGTTCAAGTTGACATGGTCAAGGCGCACATCAACGTTTCTCCAACGGAGCCTTTGCACCATGGATATGATGTTGCCCCTGTCTCCATAAAGATTCAGAAGATCGGGATACAGATGGCAGATATTGATTGATATCATGTTCATCCTCCATTTCGTAGCATGTCATTCATTATATCCCATCGGTGGGAAATGAAAAAGGGGTTGAACAAAATCATCATTTTTATCCATGTGCCCCTATGAATCATATATAATATACGCATGACAACATTACGGAGGTGTGATATGGCTTTTTGTACGAACTGTGGAACTCGGCTGGGGGACCAGGCGGCTTTCTGCGGGAACTGCGGGACACGGATGCAGGCAGTGGAGACACCAGCTGCAAACCAGGCAGGAGAGGAACGGGCTCACATGGTGCTCAATGTCCAGAGGAAGGAAGGGATTCTCAATCTGACGACCTGCTGCCTGGTGTTCTTCCCCACCAGCACCGTTTTTTCGGTGATCACAAAAGAACGTCAGAACCGGGAGAACAAAATGGTACAGGAGAGGCTCAAAGCGGAAGGCAAGGGGTTTTTCAAGGCCTCGGCGGAAATGATGAGCCACTGGGCCAATTTCGGACAACGTTATTATTCCATGAGCCCCGGGGAAATCCTGCAGGAGGACACGGCGAATACCATTCTATCCAACCAGGATATCAACCGCATCACCTTTGTCAGCTCCAACCGGCAGCAGACCGTCACCGGCCAGACCGGTAATTCGTCTCAGGGGGAACTGAACATCGAATGCAGCCAGGGAAAAATCAAGACAACCCACCAATACAGCGATTCCAACAAGAACATCAAAAACGTGCTGGAAAATCTCTTCACCGGCAGGTTGAAATACAAAGGCGGGGGAGTGGTCATCCAAATCGGCGGAAGCAAGGACGGATTCCGCTAGATACAGTTCCTATCTCCAGAATTCCCTGAGCCTGAACCTGCGGGCAAGGATTCTTCTGAAATCGAACATACCTGTATAGGTGGGGAGTATGTATACGGGTGTCTGGCGGTCAGGTCCCGTCGTAAGGGCTTCCACCAGGTGCCCGTACTCCTTGAGGATGGTTACCTTGCCCATGTCCAGACCTGCATATTTTAGCCGGACGGCCATGTCTTCCGCACGGATACCGGACACAAATATGGTGTTGATGCTCCTTTGAGAAGCAGCGAGGTCCTCAAAATGGACATCCCATATCCATGAGATGTCCGTACCGTCCGCATGCCTGTCGTTGAGGATCAACACCAGGTTTTTCATGGTGTCCACACCGGACACGAAACGGATGGCCTGGTTCATCCCTGCGGGATTTTTCACCAGGATCATGGTGGCTTCGGTCCCGTCCAGGTCCATTCTCTCCATCCTGCCGAAACCGCATTCAAAGGATGAGAGGGACCCCGTGACAGTATTTCCCGGGATCCCAAGGGTGAAGGCAACGGAGGCAGCGGCCACCGCATTATAGATGTTGTATGCCCCGGGCAGGTTGACCCGGGCATGGTAGGATTCCTTCCCCATGACCAGTTCGAACACCGAATCCCTTGGGTTGATGCCGCTGATGCCGCTGACATAGACATCCGGGTCCTGCCTTTGGTAACCGCAGTTGTCGCAGTAGAAACCGCCCAGGTGCTGGTAAGTGACAAAATGGTATTGATAGGGGTTTTTACAACGGATGCAATATGGGGCGTCGGACAATTGATCCTGCTGTGTGTCAATCCCGGTGCTGATGCCGAAGAACACCACCTTGTTGTCGATGGTATCCTTCAGGGACGAAGAGAGGGAGCAGTCCGCATTGAGGCACACCACGGCGTTATTTGAGTTTTCGATGCCGATCCTGATGTTCTCCAGGGCATGGGTAATCTCTCCGAACCTGTCCAGTTGGTCCCGGAACAGGTTGGTGACAAGGACGATATCGACATCCACATGGCGGCTCACCGCCTTGAACGCAGCCTCGTCGCATTCGATGACGGCATGATCATAAGGCATCTTCCCCGTGAGTCTTGCATGCTGGGCAAAGGATGCGACCACACCTCCAAGCAAGTTGGCGCCTGACCTGTTCTCGAAATACCGAAGGCCGTGGGTTTCCAGGATCCTGGCGATGATCCTGGAAGTCGTGGTTTTTCCGTTGGTTCCCGTGACGATGATGGTGATGATGCCTTGCGAAAGCCTCTGAAGGATCTGAGGATAAAGTCCCAACGCTATTTTCCCCGGCAGGGAAGTGCCTCCCCGTCCGAAAAACCTGAGGAAGAACGATGCGGTTTTGACAATTGCCAGCGTGAAGGACATGCGTAAATTCATAAGGGGATTATACCATAGGAAATAATGATTTGAAATATGAGGGTGGCTATTATATAATTTCATCTGGAGGTCTGCCTGATGCCCGAACCCGATGAAACCAAATTATTAGTGAATGCACAGAACGGCGATACGGATAGCTTCGGAACACTGGTGTCCATTTACCAGGAACGGGCCTATTCTGTGGCTCTTGGCATGATGGGCGACCCCCATGACGCCCTTGATGTGGTGCAGGAATCCTTTATCAAGGCCTTCCGCAACATCAGGAAATTCAATTTCAACAGTACCTTCAACACCTGGCTGCACAGGATCGTGACCAACACGGCCATCGACGAGCTGCGAAAAAGAAAAAAACATTCCAATGTTGTTTCCCTGGATAAAACCTTCGACGGCGATGAGGGGGAATATGTGATCCAGTTCGATGACAAGTCAGCGGATGTGCAGGATATCCTTGAGAGCAAAGAACGCCTGGAGCTCCTTGAGAAGTCCCTGATGGCCATGAAAGAGGAACACAGGATGATCATCGTCCTGTCCGATGTCAAGGGATACGATTACAACGAAATATCCACCATGCTCAACCTTCCCCTTGGCACTGTCAAATCCAGAATTGCCCGGGCAAGGGCGAAACTGGTGGAAACATTGAAGAATCAAGGAACTAATTATGGATTCTGACGTTTAATCAATGGAAAGGAGGGATAAAGGATATGACAGTCGTATGCAGAGAGAATCTGGAAAGAATCAGCCTGATGGCGGACGACCTGCTGGAACAGGAAGAACGGAATAACCTGGAGAATCATCTCGAGGGATGTCCTGCATGCAGGAAATACCACCGGGAACTTGTTACTGTCAAATCCGCCCTGCCTGCATTGTCCCACGATTTGCCCTTCGATCTGTCGGAAGAGGTGGTTCGCAGGTTGAAAAAGGAAAGTGCCGCAAAAAGAACGATGAAGAGAATCAGCATCATGATTCC
This sequence comes from Clostridia bacterium, assembly GCA_046484975.1. Classification (GTDB taxonomy): domain Bacteria; phylum Bacillota; class Clostridia; order DUPQ01; family DUPQ01; genus JAWOHX01. The sequence goes on along the minus strand of JAWOHX010000045.1, from coordinate 17,159 downwards.
TTCCATGGCAGCGGCATGCCTGGTCCTCGCAGTATCCATCATACTGTTCAACAGAAGCAATCTCATGACCAAGGGGAACATGGATTCCCTGATGTCTGATGCGGAAAAAAGGAACTCCGAGGACAATTCCTTCACCATAGCCGGCATGGCACCCTCCCCGGACCCTGCCCCTGCATGGGAATCAAGTGTCTTGGAATATGAAATGGGACATGAAAAATTGCTGCTGAAGGATTTTATGAAAGCATTCAAGGATGAATATCCTGACCTGTCCATCACGGAAGAGGGCAACGCCCTTGTTTTCGATGCAGACCAGGAAACAATGGATTCCATCATTGAGAGGTTCAACCTCGTCCTGATCCAGTCCTCCTCCGATGAGCTGAGGACTTCCAGCCAGACATACACACGCAGAATTGTTTTCAACGAATGAGCAGATAGATAACAGAACCGGTGACTGCATGAACAAGTTCCTACTGTTGGACGGCAACAGCATACTGAACAGGGCATATTATGGCCTTTCCGGAGCAAACATGCTCCAGACGAGCGATGGTATCTATACCAATGCGATCTTTGGTTTCATGAACATACTGGACAAGTTCATCCGTTCTCTCGACCCTGCTTACATCGCCATTGCCTTTGACATGAAGAAACCCACCTTCAGGCATGATTTTTTCAAGGAATACAAGGCAGGGCGAAAACCCATGCCGGAGGAGCTGGCCTCCCAGTTTCCCGTTCTCAAGGAAATCCTGTCCGCCATGAACATCAGCATCCTGGAGCAGGAAGGCTACGAAGCAGATGACATCCTTGGCACTCTGGCCTGCAAGTCAAAGGACAAGGGTCTCCAATGCATCGTGGTCACGGGTGACCGGGACATGCTTCAGCTGGTATCCGAACACTGCACCGTCGTCATTCCCACCGTGCAGAAGGGAAAATCCGTTGAAAAAGAATACACGCCTGCCAGTTTCCGTGAGGAATTCGGGATTTCTCCGGAACAATATGTTCATGTGAAAGCCTTGATGGGGGATGCGTCCGACAATATCCCCGGTGTCAAAGGAATCGGGGAAAAGACCGCCCTTGAACTGGTCAGCACCCATTCGGACCTCCATGGCATTTATGATCACCTGGACTCGATCTCCAAACCCGCCCTACGTGAAAAACTGCTTCGGGACAAGGATAACGCCTTTCTGAGCCTTCGGCTCGCCCGCATCCAATGCGGAATGGATGGCCTGGATGACATTGCTGGTTACAAGGAAAAGGATTTCGACACGGAAACCCTGCTGGGTCTGTTCGAAAAACTGGAATTCCACTCCTTCATATCGAGATACGGTTTGAAAAACAACCGGGGAAAGCTGGCGGACCACAGGTGTGAGATTGTCAGCAGGATGGAGGATTTGGTCTTTGCAGATGACCTGTATGTCTCCTTCATCGAAGGCGTTTTTCGTTACACAACGGACGGCATTGTCGTCCGCCATCTGGCGGAAGGCTTTGCCAGCGCCGGCATCCGGGCCCTCATGGAAAAGGCTAAGAGCATCTCCGGTCATTATCTCAAGGACTTCATGCTTCATCTGATGCACCATGGCATCGATGTGCCCCCGGTCGCCTTCGACAGCGCCACCTGCGCCTATCTTCTGGATGCATCCAGGGATGAATATCCTCTGACGGACCTTTTTGAAACCCATGCGGGGGTATTCTTCGAGAACCCGGAGCAGCATGACCTGGATCCTCTCATGATCTACCATCTCCGTCCCGTCCTCATGGGAAAAATCCGCGAGGCGGACATGCTTTTCCTGATGGAGCATGTCGAACTGCCTCTCATCGAAGTCCTTGCCTATATGGAATTCATTGGATTCCGAGCAGACAAGGAGTTCCTGCTTGGTTTCTCCCAACTTCTGAATGGAAAGATAGACCAGGTCTCCGGGGAGATCTTCTTCATCTGCAAAAAGGAATTCAATCTCAATTCCCCCAAGCAACTGGGTGTCGTCCTGTTTGAGGAAATGCAAATTCCTGCATACAAGAAGACAAAGACCGGCTATTCCACCTCTTCCGATGTCCTGGAGAAGCTTTCCAAGAAGCACCATGTGGCCAGCCTGATCCTGGAATACAGAAAACTTGCCAAACTCAAAAGCACCTATGCAGACGGACTCTTTGAGAAAATCGCTGCAGACGGCAGGATCCATTCAGTGTTCAAGCAGACAGTGACCGCCACGGGAAGAATCAGCAGTGTGGAGCCGAACATGCAAAACATTCCCATTCGCACCGAACTGGGCAGGGAAATCCGCAGGGCCTTCATCCCACAAACCCCGGGATTCCTTCTGCTTGCCGCCGACTACTCCCAGATCGAGCTCCGTCTTCTTGCCCAATTATCCGGGGACAAGGCAATGCTGAATGCCTTCTCAACCAACGGAGACATCCATGCCGATACGGCTGCCAAGGTGTTCGACATCGATCCAAGGATGGTGACCCCGGACATGAGAAGAGCTGCAAAGGCCGTGAATTTCGGCATTGTCTACGGAATCTCTGATTATGGTCTCTCAGAGGATCTGGGCATCCCCATCAAACTGGCCCAGAGATACATCGAGGAGTATTTCGCCAAATACCCCGGGGTCAGGCGGTACATGGATGAGGTTGTGGAATCCGCCAGAAAGCATGGGTATGCAAAAACAATATTCAACAGAAGGCGGTATATTCCGGAATTCCACTCCAAGGACTACAATGTGCGGGAGTTCGGCAGACGGATTGCCATGAACGCCCCCCTGCAGGGGAGTGCCGCGGACATCATCAAATACGCCATGGTGAAGGTTTTCCGTACGCTGAAGGAAAAAGGGATGCAGTCGAGGTTGATTCTCCAGGTCCATGACGAGCTTGTCATCGAGACGCATGAGGACGAGGTGGCCAGGATCAAGGACATGGTCCGGGAATGCATGACGGACATCCCGGACATCACGGTACCCCTGAAAATTGATATCGGAACAGGAGTTTCACTATATGAAACCAAATAGAATCCTGGGTGTGACAGGAAGAATCAGCTCTGGAAAGACATCCGCAACCCGGTTCATTGGTGGCAGGGGATACGAGGTCGTGGATGCCGATGCGGTTTATCACGAGCTCCTTCAGACAGCGGACGGTCTCAGGTCTGAACTGAAGGAGGCTTTCGGGACCTTCGACACCCGGGTGCTGTCCCGCCTGCTGTTTGGCGGTGCCATCCAGGTGGGCATGTTGAATGAGATCACACATAAGTATGTCATCGCTGAGATCAAGGACAGGCTGGCGCAGCATCCGGAAAAGCATTTCGTCCTGGATGTTCCCATCCCCGTCAGGGAGGGGTTCCTCGACCTGTGCGACAGGGTCCTGGTGATGGACTGCACATACGGGAAACAGCTGGAAAGGCTCATGAAAATAAAAGGCATCGGAGAAGAGGAGGCCAGGAAACGCATCGACATCCAAATGTCCAGGGAAGAATACATGGCCTGCGGCGATGTCATTGTACATACTTCAAACATGACCCTTCACGACATGGAACAGGCTCTTGCACATTTGTTTTCATTCAGTTTTTTATAATTGTCTTAGCTGACTTTATATGTTAATATATGAATAACTGAAGGAGGGTTGATCCATGTCTAAAACTACTTTGAGCGTAACCTGCGTCACTTTCGACAGAGTTAAAAGCACGAAAATAGGCTTCTATATAAATGGCAGAATCGGCAACACGGAGAAAATTGACAATGTCCAGGTCACCAACGACCTCACCGACAGCGATTTCATTTATGCATTGAGCGAGAACATGGAATCCGTCATTGATCAGAGCCAGACATTCATATCCGCCATGAAGGAACTCAAGCGCTACCATAAGAAGATCCATGACATGCAGGGTTTTAACGAAAAGGCCACCGGTTTTGAGAACTGCATCAAAGGCACATATGATTTCCTCTTCGGAGTCCAAGGGATGGATGAGAAGCAATTCGCCCAGGACAAGCTGTTCTCAGGCGTCCTGATTTCCGACGGGCATGCAAGCCTGATTTCCAACCAGCCCCATTCCGCATATTATGTCAGCACCGATATGGTGCTCAATGTTTTTCCGCCCACTGATGATGGGGATGATGCCGGTGAACAGACTTCAGAAAAGTATTCCCCATCGGAGAAAGCCGTGCGCAAGCATGACATCGGCAAGTTGCTGAAGAATGACATGATTCTGATTTGCTCCTCCAATGTCAATGCCATCCTGGACCAGGAATTTGTTTCTGATTCCCTGGATCCCCAGCTGACATCCGACGAGAACGCATGGAGACTCATCGGGCAGGCCAATGCAAAATCCGTGACGGACAACATCGTCGTCATCGTGATGAAGGTCCTGGAGACCGAACTTCAGCACAAGCTCGGGGACACCGCAGCCAAGGGCCTGTTCATCAGCGATGTGGCGGACAGGGAGATGTCCGCGAAGATGAAGGACCAGAACGAGGCAAGGAAGTCCGTTTTCGCCAACATACAAAAACCCGCCAGAATCCGCAGGAGGATGAACATCTATCTGAAAAGACTGGTGAGCATTGTCATCGTCCTGGCCTTGATGGCAGGAATCATTTATGGGATGTACCATCTGCTGACAATGATATTCAATGACAAGGTGGTGGAAACCCCGGCCCCCACTCCGACCCCCACCGCCACCGTGCAACCCACACCCACACCGGAACCCACGCCGGAACCCACACCGGAACCCACGCCGGAACCCACTGAGACGCCCCTTTTCAGGGAATACACCGTACAGAGCGGGGACACCCTGGCCAGGATCAGCATCATGTTCTACGGCACATCGGAATATGTTGACGAGATTGTCGGGTTCAATGAGGACATCACCAATCCCAACAGCATCAGGGTAGGGCAGGTCATCAAGATCCCGTTCCTCAACGTAGGGGATAATTAAAACAGAAAAAGTTCCCGGAAGGGAACTTTTTTCTTGACATGTCTCAGTTCTTTCATGTATTATGTGACAAGGTAAATACCTTTACAGGTGGCACATGACAGATAAAATCATGCTTGGGATGCTGTTCGACCTATATGGCAGTCTCCTGACGAAAAAGCAATACAACATCATTGACCTGCATGTCAATTATGACCTGTCCCTGGGCGAGATTTCAGAACAACTGCGAATCAGCCGCCAGGGGGTCTACGATTATGTCAGCAGGGCAAGGAGGCAGCTTGTCGGATACGAGGAAAAGCTTGGATTGTACAGCAGCCTCATGGAAACCCGGGCGCTTGGGGCAAAGGCCCTCAAATACCTGGCAGCCGGTGATGCAGCCGGAGCCGGACAGTGCATTCAACGGATGACGGAAAGGTAAACATGGCGGCTTTCGAAGGCCTTACAGGAAAACTGGAAGGCATCATCAGAAAAATGAAAGGACAGGCCCGGATCGGCGAGAAAGACATCCGGGAAATGTCCAGGGAAATCAGGCTGGCACTTCTGGAAGCGGATGTGCATTACAAAGTGGTCAAGGATTTTGTCGCCGGACTTTCGGAGAAAGCGAAAGGACAGGATGTCATGGACAGCCTGACACCGGGACACCAGGTGGTCAAGATTGTACATGACCAGCTTGTTGATTTGCTCGGAGGCAAGGCGGAAGGCCTCATTGTCGCCCCCAAAGCCCCTTCCGTATATATGCTTTGCGGACTCCAGGGATCGGGCAAAACCACCACATGTGCCAAGCTTGCCCTTCATCTTCAGAAAAACGGCAAAAAGGTCCTGATGGCAGCATGTGACATACACAGGCCTGCCGCCGTCTTACAGCTGGTCTCCCTCGGGAAACAGACAGGCACCGAGGTTTTTGTTGCGGACGGAGAAACGTCAGTCCCGGTCATTGCAGGAAAAGCCCTTGCCCATGCCAGGAAGAGCATGTTCGATGTCTTGCTGTTGGACACCGCCGGAAGGCTTCACATCGACGAAGGCCTCATGGCCGAGCTTCATGACCTCAAAAAGGCGGTTTCCCCGGATGAGATCCTTCTGGTGGTGGATTCCATGACAGGGCAGGATGCGGTACAGGTGGCTGAGAGTTTCAATGGACTGCTTGATCTTTCCGGCATCATTCTGACCAAGCTGGACGGGGACACCAGGGGAGGAGCGGCATTGTCCGTCAAGAAAGTCACAGGTAAGCCCGTCAAGTTCGCCTGTGTCGGCGAAAAGCCCAATGACCTTGAAACCTTCCATCCCGAAAGAATGGCATCCAGGATCCTGGGCATGGGGGATGTCCTCTCCCTGATCGAGAAAGCCAGTGAAGCCGCAGACCTCCGCCAGGCCGGAGAGATGGAAAAAAAGCTCAACATCCAGTCCTTCACGCTGGAGGATTTCCTGGAACAGCTGGAACAGCTCCGAAAAATGGGGCCGTTGGAAGACCTGCTCGGCATGATCCCCGGGATGAACATGAAGGGGATGAAGGTGGATGAAAAAAACATGGTCCGCTCCAAAGCCATCATCCAGTCCATGACTCCCCGGGAGAGAAGGAATCCTTCCATCCTGGACGCCAGGAGAAGAAAGCGCATCGCCGCTGGCAGCGGGACTTCCGTCCAGTCGGTCAACAAGCTGCTGTCGGATTTTGACAACATGAAACGACTCTTCAAGACCATGAAAGGCAAGAAACCCAAATCCATGAAGGGTTTCAAGATGCCTTTTTAAATAGGTAGGAGGTAATAAAAAAATGGTAAAAATCAGATTGAAAAGAATCGGGGCCAAGAAAAAACCTTTTTACAGGATTGTCGTCTCGGATTCAAGGTCACCCAGGGACGGTAAATTTATCGAGGAAATTGGTGTATATGACCCGACAGTGGAACCCACCAGGTTCAGCGTCGATGGGGACCGGGTGAAAAAATGGATTGCTGATGGCGCCCAGTGCACAGATACCGTGCGAGCCCTTTTGAAAAAAAACGGCGTCATCCAATGATGGAGGCACATAATGAAAGACTTGCTTGAAATGGTCGCCAAGGCCCTTGTGGACAACCCCGACGAGGTGTTTGTCCATGAAAAATCCGAGGAGGACGGCAGCATCACCCTTGAACTCAAGGTGGCGCAGGAAGACATGGGCAAGGTCATCGGAAGGAACGGCAGAATCGCGAAGTCTCTCCGCACCCTGATCAAGGCTTCGGCCATAAAGACGAACACGAAGGTGAATGTGGAAATAATTTGAAGATGAAGCAATTTTTCGAGATCGGCAGGATTACGGATGTCCATGGCCTTCAGGGGGCGGTCAAAGTCCTCCCAATCACCGATGACCTGGACAACCTGAAGAGACAGGAGTTTTTCCATATGGGGGAACAGTGTCTTCTTGTAGAGTGGATGAAGCCTTCGAAAGACAGGATCATCATGAAATTCAAAGGAATAGACACCCGGGAAAAATCGGAATTACTCAAAGGCAGGTTCCTGTCCATATCAAGGGAAAACGCAGCGCCCCTGAAAGAAGACACCTACTATATCGAGGACATCATCGGATGTGAGGTATACGAGGAAGGCGTTTTCATCGGCAGGGTGGAAAATGTCATCGTCACAGGAAGCAATGATGTCTACCATGTCATGGGCAAGGACAAGGAAATCCTGGTTCCCGCCATGAGGGAATACATCCGTTTTGTCGACATAGCCGGCAGAAGGATCGACGTCTGTCCGCTGAAAGGATTGTCTGAAAATGACTAGGTTCAATTACCTGACCCTGTTCCCGGACATGTTCGGGATGCTGAACACCAGCATGATTAAAAAGGCGGTGGACCACGGGCTCATTGAACTCACCTGCCTTGACATCAGAGATTTTTCCAAGAACAAGCACAAGAAGGTGGACGATTATCCCTACGGGGGAGGCTGCGGCATGATCATGACCTGCCAACCGGTGCTTTCCGCCTTTGAAAGCCTGGAAAAAGGGCAGCATTGCATCTACCTTTCCGCAAAAGGGGAGAGGCTCACCCAGAAGAAAGTCCTGGACCTTTCCCGCCATGAGAACCTGACCATGCTTTGCGGCCATTACGAGGGTATCGACCAGAGGGCGCTGGACGCCATCGTGGACGAGGAGATCTCCATCGGGGACTATGTGCTCACAGGAGGGGAACTCCCGGCCATGGTCCTGACGGATGCCATCGTGAGGGTTCTTCCAGGCGTCCTTGCAAGCGAGGAGGCCGTTACAGGTGAATCCCATTACTCCGGTCTTCTGGAGCATCCCCAGTATACCCGTCCGGAGACATTCAACGAATGCCAGGTCCCGGAGATCCTGCTTTCAGGCAACCACAGGGAAATCGAGAGGTTCCGTCATCTCCAAAGCCTGGTCACCACATACCTTGCCAGACCTGACATGCTCATGGAACGGGGCCTGTCCGAGGAAGAAGGGGAGATGCTCGCCCGGGAAATTCCGGAGATTCAAAAAGAGATGCATAGATTCATGAGAAAAGGAGATGAGCCATGTACAGACTAGACAAGATCATGCAGACAGACCCTGAGGTGGCCCGGTCAATCGAAAAGGAAGTACAGCGCCAACGGGACAACATCGAGCTCATTGCCAGCGAGAATTTCGTCAGTGAGGCTGTCCTTGATGCCCTGGGCACACCATTGACAAACAAATATGCCGAGGGGTACCCCGGCAAGCGCTACTACGGGGGATGCGAGTATGTGGATGAGGTGGAGACCTTTGCCATCGAGCGGGCGAAGAAGCTTTTTTCCGCTGAGCATGCCAATGTCCAGCCTCACTCAGGTGTCAGCGCCAACATGGCGGTCTTTTTTTCCGTGCTCCAGCCTCATGATACCATCATGGGGATGGACCTGTCCTGCGGGGGCCATCTATCCCATGGCATGGCCAAAAGCATCTCCGGGAAATACTATAATGTCGTATCCTATGGTGTCAAAGAATCCGATGCCACCATCGATTATGACCAGGCCAGGGACCTGGCCATGAAGCACCGGCCCAAATTGATCATCGCAGGCGCAAGCGCCTATTCCCGGATCATCGATTTCAAAGCATTCTCAGAAATTGCAGGGGAATGCGGCGCCTACCTCATGGCTGATATCGCCCATATCGCCGGCCTGGTGGCTGCCGGGGTCCATCCCAGTCCCGTCCCGTATGCCGATTTTGTCACCACGACCACCCACAAGACCATGAGGGGTCCCCGCGGTGGAATGATCCTGTGCAAAAAGAAGCATGCCCGATCCATCGACAGCGCCGTTTTCCCCGGAATCCAGGGAGGCCCGCTGATGCATGTCATCGCTGCCAAAGCCGTGAGCTTCAAGGAAGCACTGAGTGGGGATTTTATCCTTTACCAGAAGAAAATCCTTGAAAATGCAAAAGCCTTGAGCCACCGGCTCCTGTGGAACGGCTTCGACCTGGTGTCGGGGGGCACGGACAACCACCTGATGGTTGCAGACCTGAGGAATATCGGCGTCACCGGGAAGGATGCGGAACGCATGCTGGATGAAGTCCACATCACCTGCAATAAGAACGTCCTGCCATTTGACACCCAGAACCCCATGGTCACCAGCGGAATCCGCCTGGGTACCCCCGCTGTCACATCAAGAAACATGGGCGTAAAGGAAATGGAAGAAATTGCTGATATCATCGCCCTGACCCTGAAGGACTTTCCGGGCGAAAAGGAGAATGCAAGGAAAAGGGTTTTGGACCTGACCCAAAAGTACATTTTATACCGGGAGCAGTGAAATGGACAAAAAACCTCTTGCCTACAGAATGTCACCGCGCACCCTGGACGATTTCGTCGGTCAGGAGCATCTGCTGGGCAGGGACATGCTGCTGCGGAGGATGATTGAGGCGGACAGGATCCGTTCCATCATCCTCTACGGCCCGCCTGGAACAGGCAAGACCTCCCTGGCCCGCATCATCGCCAACACCACGAAATCCGATTTCAAGAGCCTCAATGCAGTGACATCGGGTGTTGCGGACATCAAGGCGGTCATTGGGGAAGCAAGGCAGAGTCTCCGGAATCCCGCAGGCAAAACCGTCCTGTTCATCGATGAGATCCACCGCTTCAACAAATCCCAGCAGGACGCATTGCTGCCCTCGGTGGAGGACGGAACCATTGTCCTCATCGGCGCGACGACTGAAAATCCTTTTTTCGAGGTGATCAAATCACTCATCTCAAGATCCACGGTCTTCATGCTTGAGCCCCTGGACGAGTCCCATATCCTGACAATCCTGAGGAATGCACTGGCGGACAAGGAGGCGGGCTACGGCAACCATGACATCGACATCGACGACGAGACCCTTGGCTTCATTGCCCGGGGCAGCTCCGGTGACGCCAGGATTGCTTTGAATGCGCTGGAGCTGGGGGTCCTCACCACTTCGCTGGACAAGGACGGAAAGATCGTGTTGGACCTCAGGACAATGGAAAACTGCATCCAGAAGAAGTCACTTCGTTTTGACAAGTCCGGGGAAGCACATTATGACAACATCAGCGCCATGATCAAATCCATGAGGGGAAGCTCCCCGGATGGGGCACTTTTTTATCTGGCCAGGGCCATCTATGCCGGGGAGGACATCAATTTCCTTGCCAGGCGCATCGTCATCTGCGCAGCGGAGGATGTGGGGCTTGCCAATCCCGACGCCCTGGTGGTGGCCCAGTCCTGCGCAGAGGCAATCCGGATGATCGGCATGCCTGAGGCACGGATTCTGCTGGCACAAGCCTGCGCATATGTGGCGGTGAGCCCCAAATCCAACGCTTCCTACGTCGCTTTGGAAAACGCATTGGGGGACGTGGAGCACCTCAACACCGGGGAAGTGCCCATGTGGCTCCGGAATGCTCCCGCCAAGGGCATGAAGGAGCTGGGATATTCCAAAGGATACCTGTATGCCCATGATTATGAGAACAATTACGTGCAGATGCAGTTTCTGCCTGACGAGGTCAAGGACAGGCAGTACTACAAACCCACGGAAAACGGATATGAAAGGAAAATAAGGGAATGGATGAAGGAAAGAAAGCAAATCTGAAAAAAAGGGTTTTTTCCATCGTGCTCCTGGTCCTGTTCGTCCTGTTGATCCTTAACGTCACCATCTTCCAGTTTTATCTGGAGTACTCCCTGGCCGCGTATGCCTTTGTCATCCTGTATTACCTGTTCGCATACAGGAAATCCGGGAGCGGCGGGGATGATGACAAGACCGGCGAATGAGTGTCGTTACGCAATCCCTGCCAAGGGTATATTCTATTTGGAGTGATATGTATGGAAAAAACAATTTATCTGGATCATGCGGCAACCACACCCCTGGACAGGGAAGTCTTTGAAAAGATGATGCCCTGGTTCACGGATCATTACGGCAACCCTTCCTCCATCTACAGGTTGGGAAGGACCGCAAAGAATGCAGTGGAACAGGCCAGGGATCAGGTTGCGGCCCTGATCAACAGCAGGGACAGTGAGGTTTTCTTCACCTCCGGGGGTACGGAGTCTGACAACTGGGCCATCAAAGGGGTGGCCTATGCCAACAAGGACAAGGGCAGGCATATCGTCACCACCAACATCGAGCACCATGCCGTATACGACACCTGCAGGCACCTGGAGAAGAACGGTTTCACGGTCACATATGTGCCAGTGGGGAAAAACGGCATCGTGGACCCTTCAGACATCCAAAAGGCCATTGGCAGGGAAACCATCCTTATCACGGTGATGGCCGCCAACAATGAGATCGGCACCATCCAGCCCATCCAGGATATCGGCGGGATTGCCAGGGAACGAAACATCATTTTCCACACGGACGCGGTGCAGACGGCAGGAACCCTTCCCATCGACGTCAAAAAACTACAGGTTGACATGCTCTCCCTTTCCGCCCATAAGTTCTACGGCCCGAAAGGGACGGGAGTGCTCTATGTCAGAAAAGGCACGAAAATGGACAGTCTTTTCCACGGCGGGGGACAGGAGAAGACAAGAAGGGCATCAACGGAGAATGTGCCCGGCATTGTAGGCTTGTCCCATGCCCTAGAAAAAGCAAATAAAAATATGGATCGGAACAACACCCACCTGAAGAAACTCCGGGACGAGCTGGTGGACAGGGTGCTTGGACGAATTCCTTTCACGATATACAACGGGGACAGGGACCTTAGACTTCCGGGGAATGCAAACTTTGCGTTTGAGTTCGTGGAAGGGGAGTCCCTGCTGCTGCTTCTGGACCATCTCGGGATCATGGCCTCCAGCGGTTCCGCCTGCACCTCGGGGTCACTGGAACCTTCCCATGTCCTTCTGGCCCTCGGCCTTACCCACGAGGTGGCCCACGGTTCCCTGCGGGTTAGCTTCGGACTGGACAACCACATGGGGGAGATAGGAACAATCGTGGACGCCATCGCCTCTTCGGTGGAAAAACTCCGGGACATGTCCCCGTTGTACGAAGACCATCTGAAAAGAAACAGGAGTGATTAACATATGTATACCAACAAAGTCATGGACCACTTCAACAACCCCAGGAACGTGGGGGAGATTGAAAACGCAAATGCTGTCGGGGAAGTCGGCAACGCCAAGTGCGGCGACATCATGAAGATCTACATGCGCATCGAAAACGACATCATCCAGGATGTATCCTTCAAAACCTTCGGATGCGGCGCCGCCATTGCCACAAGCAGCATTGCCACCGAGATGGTGAAAGGCAAGTCCGTCGACGAAGCGCTGAAACTCACAAACAAGGCCATCGTGGAGACCCTGGAAGGACTTCCACCGGCAAAAATCCATTGTTCAGTGCTTGCGGAGGAAGCCATCAAGGCAGCCATCTTCAATTACAGGAACAAGCAGGGAGACGACACAAAAGCCACCACCAAATGCAATTCCTGCTGCCGGAACTGACCCATGAAGAAAGTCCTGATGGCCATGAGCGGCGGCATCGACAGCACGGCTTCCGCAGTCATTCTGCTTGAACAGGGCCATGATGTGACCGGAATGACCTTTTTCAACAGGGGGACTGACGGAAATGCAGTCCAGAAGGCAAAAGACATCTGTGCTGCGCTGAAAATACCACATGTGGCAATGGATACCACTGATGTTTTCAAGCATCACGTCATCGAATATTTCAAAAGTGAATATGAGCATGGCAGGACACCCAATCCCTGCATCCAATGCAACCGTACCATCAAATTCGGGCACATCTATGAATATGCTGAAAAAAGCGGTTATGACGCCGTTGCCACGGGACATTATGCCCGGATCAGCCAGGACAACGGTGTGTTTTTTCTTGGGGAGGCCAAGGACGCATCCAAGGACCAGACCTATTTTCTCTATGTCCTGAAAGAGCCGCAGTTGCCCCGCATCCTCTTTCCCCTGGGAGACCTGGACAAGGTTACGGCCCGCAGAATTTGCGATGACCGGCGCCTGCTTCCTGCACAAAGCAAGGAAAGCCAGGAAATCTGTTTCATCCGGGGTGATTACAGGGATTTTCTCCTTTCCCTGGGTGCAAACAACAGGCTGGGGAATTTCATCGATGAAAATGGAAATGTCCTTGGCCCCCACAGGGGCCTCATCCATTATACCATCGGCCAAAGGAAGGGTCTTGGCATTTCACTGGGAAAACGTGTTTTCGTCAAGGAGATCAGGCGTGAATCCGGGGAGATTGTTCTCTCAGGCGACGACACCCTCATGACCAGGGAACTCATGATCAAAAATATCAGCCTCATCCATGAATTTATTCCTCCTGACACCCAACTATATGCTAAAATTAGATATGGGACCGCCAAGGACAAGGTGACCGTTCATCCCGACGGGGAAGGGATGCGGATGTTTTTTGAAGAAAACCAGCGTGCCGTCACCCCCGGGCAATCCGTTGTGCTCTACACCGGTTCCCGTGTCGTGGGCGGAGGTATCATCGATCAGTCAACAAACCAAGGATAGGAGAAAAAACATGACAGAGGCATCCAAAATCAAGGAAAAACTTTTCTACAAGAGGACCAATGCCTGGGAAGGCATGACGGATGACAGGATCCACGAGATTTCCGATTTTTCGGAAAAATACATGTCCTTCATGGATTCCGCCAAGACCGAACGGGAATTCATCCGCACCACCATCTCCCTGCTCGAGGACAACGGTTTCATTTCACTCAAGAACGCATACGACACGGGTCAGAAACTCTATGCCGGGGACAAGGTCTACATGAGCAGGAACGAAAAGACGGTCCTGATGGCCGTCATCGGAAAAAACAGCCTGAAGAACGGCATCAACATGGTGGGTGCCCACGTGGACTGCCCAAGGTTGGACCTGAAGCCTCTTCCCCTGTATGAAGACAGCGAGCTTGCCTATCTGAAAACCCACTATTACGGCGGAATCAGAAAATACCAGTGGGTCTCCATCCCTTTGTCCCTCCACGGGATCGTCATCAAGAAAAACGGGGAGAAGATCAACATCAATATCGGTGAGGATGACGGGGATCCTGTTTTTGTCATCACCGACCTTCTCCCGCATCTTGCATCGGAGCAAAGCAACAAGAAACTGGGGGAAGCTTTTCCCGGGGAATCCCTGAACGTCCTCATCGGCTCCATGCCATTTTCAGAGGAGGACATTTCCCAGAAAGTCAAGCTCAGCATCCTCAACCATTTGTATACGAAGTATGGCATGCTGGAGGAGGACTTCATGACTGCCGAGCTGGAAGTGGTCCCGGCTTTCAAGGCCCGGAACGTGGGAATGGACATGAGCATGATCGGTGCTTACGGGCAGGATGACCGTGTATGCTCATACGCGGGGCTGCAAGCCTTTTTAAACGCAGGCATATGCTCCAACACCACTTTATGCTATCTGGCCGACAAGGAGGAAATAGGGAGCTTTGGCAACACCGGTGCCCAGTCGGATATCCTGGAATATTTCGTGGCCCTTCTCATCGAGTTGATTGAGACAAAGCCCAAGAACATCAAGGTGCGTGATGTATTGAACCAATCCACCATGTTGTCGGGGGACGTGAACGCGGCATATGACCCGAATTATAAAAGTGTTTTTGAGAAAAACAATTCGGTTTACCTTGGCAACGGAGTGGCCATTGAGAAATACACCGGCGCAAGGGGAAAATCCGGGGCCAGCGACGCCAGTTGCGAGCTGATGCACAAGATCATCCGCATCCTCAACGACAACGGCATCATATGGCAGGTGGGCGAGCTTGGAAAGGTGGACGCAGGCGGGGGAGGGACCATCTCAAAATTTGCCGCCGCCCTCGGGATTGACGTTCTGGACATCGGCATACCGCTCATGTCCATGCATGCTCCTTTTGAGGTCGCCAGCAAAGTGGATGTCTTCATGTGCTACCTGGCCTTCAAGGCTTTTTACGAGAATTCCTGAACATAAAAAAAGACCGGTTGCCCGGTCTTTTTTTTATTCCGCGGTATCCTTGAAATACTGGCTGGTCAGTTCCCTGGCCTTGATATAATCCGGGAGAAAATCACCAATGTCATCATCAGGGTTGAGTTCACCCGGCATCTTGTGCCAGGTGATGGATTCCATATCGAAATCCGGGATGTAGGTGATGAGCTTGAAGGCGGTCTGGATATCGATGTTGGTTTGCAGGTTTCTGAACACCTCATTTATGACAGCATTAAGCTTGTTGACATAAAAGAAACTGGTTTTCTGACGGATGAATTCCTTGATGAAAACCTTCTGCCTTTCAATCCGCTCCAGGTCTGTTCCAGTCTGTCCTTCGGCATATTCCCCGTTGTTTGGTTTCCTGTACCTGAGGTACTCGATTGCCTTTTTCCCACTCATATGAAGAGTCTGGCCCTTGTCGAAATGGATGTGGAGGTTCTGGTCGGGATCATCATAATGCATATCGATGGGGATCGTATAGGTGATGCCGCCGAATTCGTCGAACACCTTCTCCACAACATCATAGTTCAGGATGAAATAGTACTTGATGTTGGTGTTGAGAAGCTCGGACAGGATGTCCTTCGCCTTATGCTCCCCGTAGACGCTATACAGAGCATTCATCTTGATGCCTTCGTGTTCGGGAATGTAGCTGTCCCTGGGGAGGAACATGGCGTTCATGGTCTTTTTCAACGGGTCGTAATTCAAAAGGACCATGGTGTCTGTATTCTTGAAATTGTCGGGTACCATGACAATGAAATTCACGGGGTTGAGAACATCAACATATTCCGAAAAATCCAAGCCTGGTTTCTGGGTCTCCCCGGGGAGCAGGGATGGGTCATCCGGATTCTGGAGTTCTAAAAGCGCCTGCGCTTCCGCATTGTTGATGACAGCGATGATTGAAAAACCCGCAATGAAAAGAAAACTGAAAAGAATCAGTATGAAGACTCCCAGGAATTTTTTTATAGCCATTTGTTTCCTCCGTGCAAACATATCTCATGGATTAGACTGGAACATGGTCCGTTTGGTTCCTCATAAATAATAATCAATTATCAGCGTGATGTAAAGCCTTTCCGCGAAAAAGACTTTTCCGGCCTCGTTCAGGATTTTGTCTTGCTGTCCAGAAAATCCGCCAGTGGGTTGTTGTCCGCGGCTTCCCTCAGCTGCTGCCGGTCGATGTGTGTGTAAATCTCCGTGGTGGAGATGCTTTCATGCCCCAGGATGGTTTGGAGCGTCTTGATGTCCACGTTGCCGTGGAGATACATCAGTGTCGCGGCGGTGTGCCTCAACTTGTGGGAGGAGTACCTGTCGCTGTCCAACCCGGCCCTGGCCAGGTGTTTCTTCACCAGGGTGTGCACCGTCTTCCGGCTGATCCTGGTTTTACGCTCACTCAGGAAAAGGGCGTTTTTGTCGATGACCCCGTCCGCCGGCCTTGTCTCCATGTAAGCCCGGATTGCAAGGATGCAAGCCTTGTTCAGGTAAACCACCCGTTCCTTGTTTCCTTTTCCGAGCACCTGCAGGGTCTGGTTGTCCCAGTCGATGCGGTTCATGTCAATGCCCACCAGTTCCGTGACACGGAACCCGCAATTGAGAAACAAAACCAGCATGGCAAGGTCCCTTGCCCTGTGTTCTCCTTCGACAGAGGACAAAAGCTTGATGCTCTCATTCTTGTTGAGATAGCGGGGGAGGGTTCTGGTGATTTTCGGGCTGTCCAGTTCCTGTGCGGGATTGGTCTCCAGGATCTTTGCCTTCGTGTGCAGGTATTTGAAGAAGGACTTCACCGTTGCCGCCTTGCGGGCCCTTGTGCGGGGGGCCGCTTTCCGCTCCCTGCTGAGGTAGGTGAGGAAGGAATAGAAATCGCTCAGGGTGATGAGCCGGTAGAACGCATCG